>JAZONY010000043.1:0-10740 GCA_045654705.1 Victivallaceae bacterium | reverse complement strand
CGATTCGCACTCGTCTGAGAGGTTCTTTTTTTTTGCCGAAACGTCGGCACCGAAGTAACTCGCAGCTGCTTCTAGCTGCGAGGATCGCAAAGTGAGGTTAGCAAGCCAGCTACGCCAAGCAGACGCCACGGAAGTAAAGTTATCAGTCGCCAATGCCTATAAGACTTATAAGACTTATAAGCCCTATAACCAACCACCCATGGCAAAGCGAGCGCCAAGTTATCGCCGCCCGGTAAAATGGGGGGATGACCGATGACCTCACCCATGGCAAAGCGAGCGCCCTGTAATCGCCGCAAGCGCAAATTTGCGGTGTGATCAAGCACAACCTCAAGTATGATCAAGCCAAAAGTTTTAGTCACACTCTCAGCCCCCAGTACTGGTCAACGCTCTGTTTGTGCGTGAGTGTCTGGTGCGGCGCATTGTCGGACAAGTCGGACATGTCGGACTTTATTGGTGCGCCGCCCCCCTTAAATCAACGCCATCAGCCAACCACGCCAAGCAGACGCCACGGAAGTAAAGTTATCAGTCGCCAATGCCTATAAGACTTATAAGACTTATAAGACCTATAACCAGCCACCCAAGGCAAAGCGAGTGCCAAGTTATCGCCCCAATCGTCAATTTGCGGTGTAAGCACTCTCACCCCCTCAGTACTGGAAAGCCGTCTGATTTTGCATGAGTGTCTGGTGCGGCGCTTTTTTGCGGACGAAAACGGACTCTGACGGACTTTTACGGACTCAGGCGGTCGCCGCCCTTTTGAATCTGCGTTGGCAGTTGACAAGCGGTTGTTTGCGGTTCTCGCAGCTAGAAACAGCTGCGAGTTACTACGAAGCCGATGTTCGGCTTGCATTTCTCGCTGGTGTTGCTTTACTCATCTCTCCCCCTGTTCAGCAGGGGCTCCAGGCGCGCCGCCTGTTTGGGCGTCGCCCTGCGTTTTTCGCTGAAAATGTAGCTGATCGTTGAGTGCGGGATGTCTGTCTTGCGAGAGAGCTTCGACTGGATCCCCGGACGTTTCAAAGGTGTGTTTGTCATAGTGGTTGGTTTTATTCAGATTGGTGTGTATTAGGTGGGTGCTTTTCTAACTAGTGTATATGTATAGTATACATGACATAACCCTGAAAATGATTTTTTAAGTTTTTTGAGAACTTTTTCTTGATTTTTTGTATTGAAGCGATACTTTAATGCTGTGGCAGTATCGTATCGGGGTATAATCCCCTGATATGCACCCTCTCGCAGCCGCGATACATCATAGAACAAGGAGTACACCATGTCGGACAAAAACACCCCCTCCAAAGAGGACTGGCAGAAAGCGATCTCCAGGGAAAACGCTCTGTTGAACGAAGCCCTGGGAAGGACCATCAAATTTGCAATCAGGGACACCACCGTCAAACAGTTTGCAGAGGATCTCTTCTATGCCAGACCCGCCATAAACTGCATGTTGAACCAGAAAGCGACCGACGCCTCTCAAAGGAACTGGACACTATCTCTGCTTCTCGGAGTAGCTAAGAGACTCGGTGTCAAGCTCTCTGCCCTTATTGCGGAAGCGGAAGACGTCATGGAAGGGAGTTCTCCCGGATTGCAACTGCGCATCGCTACAACGGAACCCCGCAGCAGGGAGCGCCTGCAAAAGCTCATATACACCGCCGTAGACTACAGCGGCGATATCGACGCTAAACGCTACGACAGGCTCCTTGAAGTCCTTTATCGCGTCAAAGATATTGAGTACGCAGTCCCCTCTTTCTGGAAAAAGTATCAGGAAGGCGCCCTGAGCGATCAACAAGCACTCCTGATCCTGAAAAGCGCCAACGAAAGAGTCAACAGCGCCGACGGCGAAGCTCCTCCATTCTGGGAAGCTCTCCGGCAGATCTGGAGCGAGAGAGAAGACGCATGAACCAGAAAGAGTATCAAACTTACATCGTGCGGTCCGCTGATAAAAGCTCGCCGGAATCGACGCTGACATCTCCCGCGTTTCCAACGGGACGACGTTCGGTCGCCGCCTCGGAAATCTGCGTTGGCAGTTGACAAACGGTTGTTTGCGGTTCTCGCAGCTCGTCGCAGCTGCGAGTTACTACGAAGCCGACGTTCGGCCGCGGTACTGCAGTTGACATGCTTTTATTGCGGATTGGGGATTTTTACATTTTGTTTGAGAAATTTTTACGCATTTCCTTGCAATTGGAGGAATATTGCACTATCTTATAACAATAATGTTGACTATAGCCCTTGAAAGGAATTAAAATGTTCGACTTTGCAAATCCCGGATATGAGATCATTGATGCTCATGTTCATCCCTTTTCCTGTTACAACAGCCTTGAATATACAGATTTCGGCGGGGCGGACATGGATGATAATTTTATCCTTGCCCTTAAGGGGGCGGGTATTTCACGGGCTGCCGGATCGGTCATTAAACGGTATCCGGCAAATGAATTTACATGGGAAGTTTGTCACAATTTCAACCTGAAAGCTCTGGAAAGCCGGGACCGCTATGATAATTATATCATTCCCGGTATCTGCGTCCACCCCTGGTTCCCCAAAGAGTCTCTGGAGGAGGTCGATTATATGTATCACAAGGAAAATGTCCGGCTCATCGGCGAACTTGTCTCTCACATGTGTCACTGCAGAAGATACGCTGTCCCCGAACTGGATCCCGTCTGGGATTTTGCCCAGGCTCATGGAATGGTGGTCAATATCCACATCACTCACCTGGACGATATGCGGCTTCTGATGAAAAAATTTCCCGATCTGAAGCTGATCATTGCCCATCCTACTGCGCAGCCTGCTGAGTATGAGGCGCGTATGCGCTTTGTGGCAAAGTATCCCAATGCGGCACTGGATATTTCCGGTTCCGGTCCCAACACCTGGGGAATGCTCCGTCGGGGGATCAACTGGGCGGGGAAGGAAAAGCTGATCTTCGGCACCGATTTCCCTCTCCGCAATCCCGGAATGTATGTGGCGGGCGTCCTCTATGAAAGATTGTCCGATGATGAAAACGCCGCTATCTTTGCCGGAAACTTCAAACGTTTAATGGGGTTGTAATGATATGATTTCCCGCTGTGACTTGCTTTTCAGAGAATTTTTTACCACTCCGGCAAAAGATGGAACGTTGAAAATAAGAGAAAATGAGTTCCTCTATCTTCTCAAAGGGGTTGTGGACTCCGCAACCGGCAAAGGAAGAGATGCGGGGATCGCCGATTACTTCAATGAACTTTTCCGCCGTTACGGGGAAAAGTGCTGCGATGAACTGCTGGCTGCCTTTTTTGAAAGTTTTACCCGGTGCGGTGTCGTTCCCGCTGAATTGAGAGGCGATGCCCCCGGCGAAACAGCACGCTTTATGCTGGATGAGGGCTTTGCTTTTGTCAGAGAACTCCTTGAGATCCGGAATACTCTTCCTGAGTGGGGCATATTGCCCGGCGCAAGGAAGATCTTTGATCCCCTTGCAGCTGTCACCACCCCTGCTGCCCTTGCAATTGCCGTTGCCGGTGCTGACCGTTTTCTCAGGGGCAGGGTGTTCCGTTTCATCGGCGGCCGTTTTGAATTTGTTCAGGCGGATTCCGCCAAGCCGGTGGAAAAATTTTTCGGATTCCCCAGTGTCCGCAGCAGTTTTCAGGATCATTTCCAGAAATACAGTGCAGGTATTTCCAACGTGCCGCTGCTGATCAACAGTCTTCCGGGTTACGGTAAGACCAGTATGACCATCTCTTATGCCCTGGCTGAAAAGGATATCGTGCTGATCCTCCCTGAACCGGAAGCCCTTGAAGAGGATTGGAACGCCCTGATGGAACCCCTGACCGCCAGACGGGATCTGAAGTTTGTGGTCTTCTTTGACGATATCGACCCCAGAAATATCAACTGGTACAAGTTCAGAACCCATGTGGGGGGCGCCTTTACGCTGCCTGACAATGTGAATGTGGTTTTGTCGGCGAACTATGAGTTCCCCCCCAGTATCCTTTCACGGGGGCGCAAGGTGAGTTTTCCTGTTTTCGATGAGATACGCTGTATGGAAATGGTGGAGGATTTTCTCCGGGATTTCGGTTTGCGCTCCATTCCGGGGAATCTGGTCCCCCTCATTGCCGCCGACTACACGGAGGAGTTCGGACAGCACAAATTTACCGAGCTTTCGCCCCGGACTTTGATGCGCTATCTGAGCATCTATCAGAAAAATGCCATGAAACGGCGCAATATCGTCCAGATCGCCATGGGCCCCATGATCACCCGTCCCGACCCCGAACTCTTTTATGAGTTCAACATCGAACTTATGCGCTCCCTCTACGGCGAAGAGTATATCAAACGCCTTTTGAAAGAGCGGCTCAATAATCTTTGAAAGGAAGTTGGGGCTGTTCGGCGAGAACTTCGGTGAGAGGGTGGAGCGCCCCCAGTCCCACCCCCGCCAGCCTGACCGGACGGACTCCGGCGGAGGTTTTTTTCAACAGTTCCACGGCACAGGCGCCGATGACTTCGCCGCTGGCTGTGGGACGGTCGAGAGTGAGTGTGCGGGTGACGGTCTGGAAATCATCGTATTTGATCTTCAAAGTGACGTTGAATCCGCACCACCCTTGAGCCGCCGCCCGCCGTGCCGTTTTTCTTGCCAGAGTCCGGACGAGTATGCGCAAGCTGCGCATGTCGCTGCAATCCTGAAGCAATGTGATTTCACGGCTTATGGATTTGGGGTCGCTTGAGGACTCCACACTGCGGTCGTCGATGCCCCGGACGATGTTGTAATAAAAGATACCCACCTTGCCGAAAAGAAGCTGCAATGTTTCCAGATCCAGTTTTTTCAAATCCGCTCCGGTACGGACATTTATGCTTTCGAGACGGTCGGCTGTGACACTGCCGATACCGTGGAATTTCCGTATGGGGAGCTGGTCAAGAAATGCGTCGGCTTCTTCCGGGGGGATCACGGTGAGACCGTCGGGCTTCTGATGATCCGAAGCGATCTTGGCGAGAAACTTATTCATCGCAACTCCGGCGGAACAGGTCAGTCCCGTGGCCTCTCTGATGCGGCGGCGGAGATATTGGGCGACCTCCCTGCCGGACTCCGCAGGGATCTTGGGGCAGGTGATATCCAGATAGGCTTCGTCGATGGAAACCACTTCGATACGATCAGAGACCTGATGAAAAATCGCCCTGATCTCTTTGGAAACGGCACTGTATTTCCGGTGGTTGGGACGGACAAGCACCCCGTCAGGACAGAGCCGCAGAGCGGTCCTTGTGGGCATGGCGGAGTGGACTCCGTATTTCCGCGCCTCATAGGAACAGGTGGAAACAACCCCCCGCCTTTCAGGAGAACCGCCCACGATGACAGGCTTGTTCCGCAATTCGGGGCGATCACGCTGTTCTATGGAGGCGAAAAAGGCGTCCATATCTATATGGAGAATGGTTTTATGCGCCGGATGGCTCATTGTTTTCTGCGTGTTTTTTCTGTCTTTCGACTTTGCTGTAAAAGGCTTTGTCGGGACGGACGGCGTAACGGGGATAGCGGCTGATCTGTTCCGGGGTGGCATCTTCGGGGATATACTGAAACCTGCGGTACATCCAGAGATACTGTTCGGGATTTTCACGGATGAGCTTTTCTGATTTTTCCATCAGCTCCTGAAGTATTTCACTGTGGCTTGCATATTCTTCAAAGGGTTTGTCGAGGAGCCAGGCTCTGCCTACGACTTTACCGGATTTTTCACGGAGACTGCAGGCGAAAAAGATTTGGCAGGGGATCTTTTTCTGATTGCAGTAACTCTGGAGCATGGCAGGCGCTGTACTGCTGGGAACGGGCAGACCGAAAAAGTTGACGAAAACACCCCCGTCACGGACACGGGTATTCTGATCAATGAGCGTGCCGATGCTCCACCCCTCTTTCAGGGCCTGAAGTGAGGCACGCATGGCGCCTTTGGAAAAAATCACCTTCACGCCGGGGGTGGATTCACGGTTGCCGGAGTTGAGCAGTTTGTTCAGATAAGGGTTCCGTACCGGTTTGGCAATGGCGGCAAGTTTGACCCGGGCGTAAAAGGGGGACATCAAGCCTGAGGCTTCCCAGCTGCCCAGATGGGGATTCACAAAGATCACCTGTTCATTATTTCTGACTTTGCGGTGCATGACTTCTTCTGTTTCGGGGTCCAGCGCGCAGCAGCGGCGGATACGTTTTTCGTTGCCGATGAGCCAGATATATTCCACCAGATTCCAGAGCAGATTGTCGAAGGAGCCTCGGGCGATGCGCTTGATCTCACGGTCAGAAAGTTCAGGCATGGCGGCTTTGATGTTTTCGCACACAAGTTTCCGGGCGGGGGGGAGCAGATAGAGTCCGAATCCCAGCACCCAGGCGGTGCTTCGCATCATCCACCAGGGTTCAAGGCGGATGATGGAGTAGGGGATCAAAACAATAAGATATTCTAAAAAGTAGCGTATTTGTTTGAGCATTTTGTTTTTCAGTAGTGTTGGATTGAAATGGAGTAGCTGCCGGGGCCGTAAAGTTCGCCCCGGACAAGGGCTTCGGTGTTGTTGGGAATGGTGAACTCATAGAGATAAGAGTTTTCCATGCGCCGCCATTTGGAGCGGATCATGCCGTAAATGGAGTCGTATTCCGCTTCCGCATGGTCAAGGAATCTGCCGAAACGGGGTTCCAGCTTGAAACGTTTGAATGTGGGATCCGGCTTTATGCCGCAGATATCCTCGTAGAACCACTCCGCCACAGCACCGTAGGCGTAGTGGTTGAAGGAGTTCATGTTGATAGAAGCAAAGCCTGTTTCGTGGTTCCATGAGTTCCACCGCTCCCACATGGTGGTCGCTCCCTGAATGACAGGGTAAAGCCATGAGGGATAAGAACTTTGGAGCAGAAGCTGATAAGCGGTGTCAAGGGCTTCGATCTTGGTCAGCACCGGCAGGAGCAGCGGGGTTCCCAGGAATCCTGTGGAAAGGTGCATCTTCCGTTTCTTTTCGATATCGTGGAGCAGGGAATCCACCACCAGCGCCCAGAGGTCGGGATCTTCCGGAGTCAGATCAAAGTGGAGTGCCATCAGCTTTGAGGTCTGGGACTCCCCTTTGAAACGCATATCTGCGGTATAAAACTCCTTCATAAAGGCTTCTTTGATCCACTCATATTGAGCCTGCCGTTCCGAGGCAATGCCGGGCTCGCCCACCAGTTCCGCCATCTGCCCGCAGAGGCGGTTCATGCCTGCCAGATAGGCGGTGCAGAGAAGTTCTTTGGGAGTGGGATCATCAAGATTCAGCCAGTCGCCGTATTTGGTCAGATTCACAATGGGGGAGTTTCCGCATCCTTTGACCACGTTGTCAAGGCACTCCACCATGTTGGGCAGATACTTTCTGACGATCCGGCTGTCACCGTATTTGCGGAACATCTGCCACGGAACGATGATCCCCGCATCTCCCCAGCCGGTGGAGAAGCCGGGGATAAAATTGACTTCAGGCGCGGGCCGGTAGGGCATGGGCGCGATTTGCGGATAGACGCCGCTGATCCGGGAACAGTTGAGATCGTTGATCCACTTTGTGTAGAATGCTGCGCTGTATGCGTTATAGCTTGCAACATTGGAAAAAATCTGAGTGTCGCCGGTCCACCCCAGTCTTTCATCGCGCTGGGGGCAGTCCGTGGGGACATCCAGAAAGTTGCCCCGCTGTCCCCAGATGATATTTTCAAAGAGCTTGTTGACCAGATGGTTGGAACAGCTGAAAGTGCCGGTCGGGGCAAGGTCGGAGGAAATCACCGCGCCTTCCACGCTGTCGGCGGTGAATTCACCCGGCCAGCCGGAGATCTCAAGGTAACGGAATCCGTAAAAGGTGAAAAGGGGTTCATAGATCTCTTCTTCAAGACCGCAGCTGATATAGGTGGTGGTGGCTTCAGCGGTACGGAGATTTGCCGTATAAAGGCTGCCGTCCCGGTTGACCATTTCGCCGTGGCGGAGCGTGATGACCGCGCCCCGACCCGGGTTGCGGAGTTTTATTCTTTCACGCCCGGTGAAGTTCTGCCCGAAATCCACCCGGATCACCCCGTTGGAACAGCGTTCAACGGCAACAGGTTTCAGCACGGCAACTTCACGGACAGGGGCGCCTGACTGCCATTCGACAGCGACGGGAGGGGCGGGGAAAACCTGGACCGGCGGAGCTTCTGCGCAGGTGTAGGGCGCAACGATTTCCCCCGTCGGCGAAAGGCGGGTCCCGTCATATTTTTCCCCGTCGTAGATGTCGGACCAACGGCGGCAGCAGATATGGGATTTCCAGTTTTCATCGGTGACAAGAAGCGTCTCTTTGCCCCGGCGCAGCTCCGCAAGGAGCATGGGGTGATCGCCCCAGGTGGGTTTTCCCTGACTCCAATGGCGGGAGATCCTGCCGCAATACCAGCCTTCGCCCAGATAGACTGTTATTTCGTTTTCTCCTTCCTTGAGGAGTTCTGAAATATCATAGACCTGATACTGGACGCGCTGATAGTAATCGGTCCAGCCGGGGGTGAAAAGGTCGGAAGTCACCTTTTGACCGTTGATTTCCGCCTGATAAAGTCCCAGTGCCGTAATGGCGAGGCGGGTCTCTGAAGTGTCGTCGACGGTAAAAGTACGGCTCAGGTGCTGGACAGGGCGCATATTGGCACTGCCGGCGTAGGTCCCGATCCACTGGGCGTTCCAGCTGCTTCCGAGGAATCCGGTTTCAAAGTAAGTTTCATCGCTGACAAGGGTTTCCCCTGTGTCAAGAAGAGACTCCACCTGCCAGAAGTAACGGGTGAAAGGGGCAAGGGGATTGCCCTGATATTCGATCTGGATCGTTTCAGAAGTTTCCATCCACCAAGTGTCCCAGAGCAGAGTGCCTGCGGCGTTTCTGAGTTTGATGCGGCACTGTACCTGAGAGGCGGGGTCGCCCTCGATCTTATAGAAGAAACGCGGTTTTATTTCATCCATACCCAGCGGGGTGGATTTGTATTCTGTCTGCATACAGCTGATCTTATTCATGGGAACTCCTTATATTTTTTACCGGGAGGATAATATACTGCAAACTTTCTTAAAAAGCAAGCTCCATGGAGAGCGAAGAGTTTTTTTTGCAGAAAAATGTATCATGTTACATTTACCGGTCTTGAAAATAATACATTTGTGGATTATATTATCAGGATGACATTACCGCATTATTGAAAGGAATCGTAAATAAGATGAATGCTTATGCCGCCCGGGTTCTGGAAAATCTCAGAAGAGACAACCCCCATGAACCTGAGTTTATTCAGAGTGTGACCGAGGTTCTCGGTTCTCTTTCCATGCTGCTTGACCGGCAGGGGAAATATGAGAAAAACAAGATCCTTGAACGTATGGTCGTTCCTGAACGTGTGATCATGTTCCAGATCCCCTGGCTGGATGACAATGGTGAGATCCAGGTCAATATCGGATACCGGGTGCAGTTCAACAGTGCCATCGGACCTTTCAAGGGGGGATTGCGTTTTCATCCTTCCGTGAATTTGAGCATTCTGAAGTTTCTCGGATTTGAGCAGATTTTCAAAAACAGTTTGACCACGCTGCCCATGGGGGGCGGCAAAGGGGGTGCCGACTTCGACCCCAAAGGGAAGTCTGAACGTGAGATCATGACCTTTTGCCAGAACTTCATGCGCGAGCTTTACCGTCACATCGGACCTTCCACCGACGTCCCCGCCGGAGATATCGGTGTGGGCGGCAGAGAGATCGGATTCCTTTTCGGTCAGTACAAGAAACTTGCCAATGCCTATGACAGTGTGCTGACGGGCAAAGGTATCAACTGGGGCGGCAGTCTGATCCGTCCCGAGGCGACCGGATACGGATGCGTTTACTTTGCTTCTGAAATGCTGAAAACCCGGGATATGGACTTTATGAAACGCTCCGTCCTCATTTCCGGTTCCGGCAATGTGGCGCAGTATGCCGCTCAAAAGGTGCAGCAGCTTGGAGGCAAGGTGATCTCCATGTCCGACTCCAACGGCGCCATCATCGACCCCGACGGTATCGACGAAGAGAAACTTGCGTGGATCATGGAATTGAAAAATGTCCGCCGCGGCAGAATCAGAGAGTATATCGGCAAATTCCCCGCCGCCCGCTACTATGAGGGACGCCGTCCCTGGCAGCTTGCCAAGTGCGATATCGCACTCCCCTGCGCCACCCAGAACGAACTGGATCTTGCCGATGCCAAAGCTCTGGTCGCCAACGGATGTCACGCCGTCTGCGAAGGTGCCAATATGCCCACGACCCTTGAAGCTACAGCTTATTTGCAGGCGAACAAACTTCTCTTTGCTCCCGGCAAGGCTTCCAACGCAGGCGGTGGCGCCACCAGCGGTCTGGAAATGAGCCAGAACGCCATGCGTATCGGCTGGACAAGGGAATCTGTGGACAGCAGACTGCATGACATTATGATCAATATCCACAACGCCGCCCGTACTGCGGCTGCGGAGTTCAACGACCCTGACAACTATGTGATGGGCGCCAATATCGCCGGGTTCCGGAAAGTGGCAGACGCCATGATCGACCTGGGGGTCTGAAAAAACACATCCCTGAAAACTCTCTGTTGCAAAACATCCGTTGCCGATAATGTCTGGTCCACAGACCGGAACCACCATCCCCCCGTGTTCAACGCCACGGGGTTTTTTATACCCTCGAGCCGGTTGGCAGTCTGCGGGCGTTTTCGTTGTTTTGACACAGCCCATTTGTATTGACCAGTGGCAAAAGCGCCCGCTAACTGAAACAGCTAACCACAGTGGTCGAAGCAAGGCACCAGCGAAGGTGCTTCGCACCGAGCACGCAAGGT
>JAZONY010000042.1:0-15613 GCA_045654705.1 Victivallaceae bacterium | reverse complement strand
CCGAGCGCGCAAGGTTGGAGCGGAATAAGCCCCTGCGGTATTCCGCAGGGGTCGCCCCGAGTCATCTCGGGGCGAATGGAGTGAAACCTGAGCATCTAAGCCCCCCTGAGATCAGCCGCAGGCTGTCGACGGGGGGCGCTGTAATAGAGATGAAGCCTTGTACCACAGTGGTCGAAGCCCCAAAACTCCCCAAAACCAGTATCACCGTTGCACCACAACAACACGCCTCTAAGGTCGGAAAAGATGGGGTTCGGGGAAGAAAACCGCTGGCGGTTGTCTTTCCCCGACTCCCCGGACCAAAGTAAATCAATCACACCCAAAGGTATGACTGATAACCACTCAGTACTTGTCGGACAAGTCGGACTTGTCGGACTTGTCCGACATTATTGGTGCGCCGCAGGTACAAAAAACAAGGGGGGCAGACCTCAGAGGTAGATGGGGTTGCTCCAGGCGTATTTGCCGTTGGCATCTCTGATACAGCAGCGGATATAGTAGTCCTCGCCCCGGAATTCGCTGATATCCAGTTCCATGGAAGTCAGCATATCCCCGGGTTTTTCAGCCCAGACCTGCACACCCGTCACTTTGCGGATGAAACAGGCGTATTCACACTCGGAAAATTCCGCTCTGAAAATGTCTCCGTCAAGGGTGATGGAGTGGAACTCAGGTCCCTGAGAGGCGTAGAATTCTCCTTTTCTCAAAGCATCCATGACCGCTTCACGGCTCTTTTCTCTGGCGCAAATCATGGTCCAGCCGCCGAAAAGGTTTCTTTCGTTGTGCATATCATCCACGGCGATACCGGGGACACGGAGTCCGGCACCAAGGAGTTCATCCCAGGTCTGCAAACTGTATTCACGGTTGATGTTCCGGCACTCGGTGTTATAGACTTCCATGGCAAAGTAACCGCTGACCGTCTTGACCATTTCTGAACCGTAAGCCAGCCAGTAGGGGTGGGCAACGGCGGTGATGCCTCCTGCGGCGGCAACGGCATCAATGACCTGCTGGGCGGTTTCGCCGGATTCGACGGCATCGGTGGGCTGGAAATCATCAGGAAGATTCAAAGCCACCAGGTGCCAGCTCATGCGCCCGGGATTGAGGGCGTGAAGTTCAGCCCCCTGAATGAGGATCATGCCTTTGGGGTCATAAGGGGCGATCTTGTGGACCTGACGGTGATCGGTCAGGGCGAGGACACCATAGCCATTGGCGGCATAGCGGTCGATGACATCCTGCGGTTCCAGTTTTCCGTCGGATTTGGTGGTGTGAGTGTGCAAGTTGGCTTTGAGAGGGATGCGTTCTTCACCGAAGTAGTTCATTGATCTTTCCTTTCCTGTTGTTTGATCTTGAGAACTCTTATGGAGGGGGGGAGTTTCCCCCAGTCGAAAAGGGCGGCGTTGCGGATGACTCCGCCCCGGATGAGAGTGACTTTGCCGTTGTCGGCAGGCTCTTCAAAGAAGATGTTGAGCCGCAGGAAATGACCTGTTTTGGCAATATCTTCAAAGAAAGCTGTGTCCAGAACTTTTTCTTCATCGCAGGTGATGAGGATCACACTGTCGCCGTCGGCGGGGCGTGAAACAGCTTCAAGGCTGTAAAGGAATCCCCCCTCATGGGGCGTGCCTTTGATGGGCAGCGGGATATGGGACTCGCTGAAAGAGGTGTCCACCCCGTTGATGATGCCGTTTGAGGTGAAACAGAGAAGTTTGTCAGGCGCAGAATGGGAAAGGCGTTTGGTGTTTTCCGCTCTGGAATCGGGCTGATTGTTCCACATGACAGGAAATCCGTTGGTTCCTGAATAGATGACCACTGTTTTCTCATCCTGGTCTTTGCCTTTGGCGTAGAGGGCGTACCAGTCGGGAGGCATCCAGAAAGCGGTGTTGGCATAAAGTCCTGCGGCGCAACACAAAATCACCGCCGCCGCAGCGGGTGCGGCATATTTTTTCAGACGGCGGCAGAGGAGATCTGCCCCTGCGCCGCAGAGGAGTGCCGCCGCCGCCGCAAGGGGCATGTAGACCCGGGGCGGGCCTCCCCGGGTGATGAGGGCACTGCAAAGGACGAGGAAGATGCCGCCAGCCAGAACGGCTGATTTTTTCCGGGGCATGAGGGCGATGCCGCAGACCAGAAAGGGACACCACAAAAGAGGAATGAGAGCATCAAGAGTCTTGAAGGCAAAGGTGAAAAACTCTTTGTGCGAGGTGATGGGCGTTCCCCACTGCTGCCCTGCACGGAACTGAACGAAGTTGACACCGTACCAGACCCCGGCGAAAATCACGCCTCCGAGAAGAAGAAAAATAAGCGATTTTGAGGGGCGGCGGGGGCGGAGTACAAAAAATCCCGCCGTGATGATGCCGAGGTAGATGACCGAAGTGGGCAGCGTGAGGATGCTTCCGACACCGCCTGCCGCCATTGCCGCAAGGGCGGGGAGAGCAAATTTTTTCACATCCTGATAAAGAATGCCCCAGGTGTAGAGCAGAAGCAGGAAAAGCTGCAATTCATATCCCCGCGCCAGCTGGGCGTAGACCGCCGCCGGAGCTGAACAGAGAAGAAAAAGGGCGCTCCAGAACCCCGCCCCCCGGCTGCCGGTGAGTCTGATCCCGATGGGGACCATGAGCATCACTGCCAGCACGCCTGATATGAGGGAGTGGAGCCGGATTCCCCACAAAGGCAGGGCGAGACATAAGGAAAGTTTGACGAAAAGGGAGTTCAACGGCTGATTGTTGGGCAGCGCAAGCTCCGTGAAGATCGCCTTGATGCTTCTGGTCGAGAAATAGGTCATGGTCCATATTTCATCGTAGTCCAATGCGGCAAAAAGATGGCTTATGCGGGTCGCCGCCGCAAAAAGCAGAAGCAGCAGAAGCAGTTTTTTGTAATAAAGGCGGAAAAAACTTTTCATATCTTCAACTCCCGGGCTTTGATGCGGGTCTCACGGTCAACGGCGAGGATCTCTTCAAGAGTGCTGTTGTGGAGGACCTTGTGAGAGTTCATCACCTTGTCGATGATGCGCCAGATGCCCCCGAAAGGGATCTCATTGTTGAGGAACTTTTCAACGGCGATATCGTTGGCGGCACTCATGACGCCGGGAAGCGTCCCCCCGGCACGCATGGCGGCATCGGCAAAGCCGAATGAGGGGAATTTTTCCGTGTCAGGCTCAAAGAACTCCATAACTCCCCCGGTGCGCCAGTCGTAGGGGGGGAAGTCAAATGCCCCCCGTTCAGGATAACTCATCGCCCACGCTGTCGGAATACGCATGTCAGGTATCGCCACCTGAGCGATGAGAGAACCGTCGGTCAGTTCCACCATGGCGTGTATCTTGGACTGGGGGTGGATGATGACGCCCAGCTTTTCAGGAGGGGTTTTGTAAAGGCGTGAGGCTTCAATAAGTTCCAGAGCCTTGTTCATCATGGAAGCGGAGTCAACGGTGATCTTTCTGCCCATGTTCCATGTGGGGTGGCGCAGAGCCTGTTCCACGGAAGCGGCGAGGATCTTTTCTTTTTCCCAGAGCCTGAAAGGTCCGCCCGAAGCGGTGAGGATGATCTTTTTCACCTCTTCAGGGGAACGCCCTTCAAGGCACTGCCAGACCCCGGCGTGTTCGCTGTCCACGGGGAGCAGCTGATTTTTCCCGGCGATGCCCATGACCAGTTCCCCTGCCAGGACCAGCACCTCTTTGCTGGCGATGGCGACCTGTTTGCCCGCTTTCAAAGCGGCGATGACGGGGAGCAGACCGTCTGCTCCTGCCACGGCGCAGAGTAGGATATCGGTTTCAGGTGCGGCGGCGGCTTCAGCCATGCCTTCGATACCGCCGAGGCAGCGTGTACCGGGGAGCAGTTGTTTCAGTGTGCCCAGATGTTTTTCATCCGAAGCGATGGCGCAGGGGCAGTCGAACTCTTTGCAGAGTGCGGCAAGTTCCTCCATGCGGCTGTGTCCGCTCATGGCGGTGATACGGAATTTCCCCTGAGAGGCACGCACCACGCTGCAGGCGGAACTCCCCACAGAGCCTGAAGCCCCCAGTATCACCACGTTTTTGACCTTATTTTCACTCATCTTCCTTTCCTTTCAGCAGAAACCGCTCAAAAAATGCTCCCATGAGGGGGGCGCAGTCGGAACCCCCTGAACGGCCCTCTTCATAGACCAGAGCTGCGGCGTAAGTTTTGTTCTGATATTTGACGTAGGCGATGAACCAGGTGGTGACGATGCGGTTGTCCCGGGGACCGGATTCCGCAGAACCGGTTTTGCCGCAAATCTCAAGACCGTTGCGGCGCGCCCGTCTGCCTGAACCGTCAGATTCGTTCACCACCTTGAACATGGCACGGCGTATGGTGTCGATATGGGCGGCACTGCCGGGAAGCCTGCCGCCGATCTCGGAGTGTCCTTTGAGCAGCTGTCTGCCCAGCTGATCCGTCACCCGGTCAAGAAGTCTGGGACGGTACCAGATGCCGCCGTTGGCAAAGGCGGCGGCGATATTTGCCGCCTGAAGCGGTGTCACCATGACCATGCCCTGACCGATGGAAATCAGTGCCGTATCAAAGGGGGTCCACCGTCTTTCCCATCCTTTATACCGGCGTGCTTTGGCTTCTCTTGAGGGGAGAAGTCCTCTTTGTTCTTCGATTTCGATGCCCAGTTTCTGACCGATCCCCGCAGCTTTCATCACCTGTGCGATATCTTCCACGGTCATTTTTGAAGTCCCCTCTATCATGTAGGTGTTGCAGGAATACTTGATGGCATCGGCAAGATCCAGTTCCCCGTGACCGTAGCGGCTGGCGCAGCGGATCTTTGCGCCGTTGACCGTGGCGTATCCGGGACAGTCGATGAGCAGGGCGGGATCATGTCCTTTGTTGAGCATGGCGAGCGCCACCAGCACCTTCATAATGGAACCGGGAGTGTAGACGCCCAGCGTGGCACGGTTGAGCAGGGGACGGCCCGGATCGTTGAGCAGCTCTTTGTAGTAGGCTTCAGGGATGACCGGCGAGAACCGCTGCAAGTCGTAAGAGGGTGAGGAAACTGCGGCGAGGACAGCTCCGCTTGAAGCTTCAAGGACCACAAAGGCGCCCCGGCGTTTGCCCAGAAGTTCTCTTGCGATATTCTGGGCGCGGTAGTTGAGTGTGAGGAACACATGGTTGCCGTGGCGGGGTTCGTAACGGCCGATATGGCGGTCGATGGCGTGACCTCTGTTGTTGACCCTGATATTGGCGTAACCGGGTTCACCCAGAAGTCCCCGGAGTGCGTTTTCATTCTGCCCCAGACGGTCAAAAGCGTATTCAGCCCCCTGCTTGCCGATGATGTCGGGAACGTAAAGATTGAACTCCTTGCGGTCGGGGGAGTCCGATTCTGCGGCACGCCCGGTGTAGCCGATGAGCTGGGCGGCGAACTCTCCGCAGGGATAGTTGCGCAGATCCGCCCCCACCAGTTCCACGCCCTCGATATTGTTGGCGCACTCCATGGCGCGTGCGGCTTCGAGGGGGGTGAGATCCTCCATGATGGTCATGGGCATAGCGGGCTGGGTGTAAAGGTGGCGTGTGATCTTGCGCCGTGTGATGAGGTTGGGTCTGCCCACGGTATTGGCGATGTACTGGGCGGCGCCCTCCATGTGGTTGACGGTTTCGGAGTATTTGCGTTTGCGCATCTCTTCGGGGAAGAAAAGGATCTGTCTTGTGCCTTTATTACCGGCGAGCAGCACCCCGTCCGAGGTGTAGATGTTCCCCCGTCTGCCGGGGAGTCGGATGCGCTTGACCGATTGATTGGTGATGCGCTTCTGGCGTTCTTCGGAAGAGAGGAACTGCTCCTGATAGAGACGGACGATGATGAGGACAAAGAGCGCACCGATGACCGCCGCCAGAAAAAAGATGCGGGTGTTGACATTCAGTTTTTCCGCCGCAGGCGAGGGGGCGGAATTGGAACTGTTTTTATTTTTGTTTTTATTCTTGACTGCCATGGAAAAGGTCACTTATTTTTTCTTTTTTCCCTCTTGCCGGGGCGGATTTTTTCCACGGGATGAGGATTTGGGCGTTTTTCCGGTTTTATTTCCGGCGGGGAGGGCGCGTTCAGGAAGATTGTTCTGAGTTCTGCGGGGCGAGATCAGCAGCTGGAAGATCAACGCTCCGGCAAATGATGTGAAAATATGGCACACCGCAGGAAAGGGTCTGCTGTCAGCGTATCCGGTGAAAAGCACCATGAGGAAAACCCCGGATATCCCCGTCAATGCCCCCTGAAAGAGTGAGCGCAAAAGGGTGTTGCCGATCTTGCTCCGGTCGGTGATGAGCCGCACCGCCAGCACTGTGAAGCCCGTCGCCAGTGCCGAACCCGGATAGGGCCGCCAATAGATGAGATCAAGGAGCAGTCCCGTAAGAAATCCGCTCAGAAAGACAAAGGGCAGAGTGAACTTTGCAGTGATCCTGTTCAGCACACAGCTGCCGAAAGGTATCACCACATAAAAGTTCCCCGCAAAAAGCTCAAGGAGCAGAGCAAAGAGCAAAGCGGCAATGGCGTGGAATATGTTGAGCAGTTTCATCTTCCGTTCCTGACTGCCGGGGGCGGAGGCGTGTTTTTCCTGCCCGTGATGACCACCAGAAAACGCAGAGAGTTGTAGTCGGTGGTCAGACGGACAAACCCGGATTTCTGGGTGTCCCCTGCGAAAAATTCACCGCCGGAGTCCAGTGAGGACATTTCACCCACCTTGAGCCCTGCGGGGATGGCACGTTCAAAACCGGTGGTCGTCACCACCTGTCCCCGCTGGAAAATGTACTCCCGGGGGAGCAGTCCCACAGGGACTTCGCGGACCGTTGCGGCACGTTCACCCACATTGAGGAACCCCACACTTCCGCTGTTGCCCACACGGACCGACAACCGCAGTGAACGGTTGCCCAGCACCAGCACCTGCGCCCGTGAGGACTCCACCTTGCCGATGACCCCCACCAGATTGCGCACCCCCGGCGTGCGGATCTCGATGACCGCATCACCCGGTGAGATGCCGTGGCGGGCGCCGTGAGCGATGGTGAAGGAACTCTGCCACGAAAAGGGATCCCGCAAAAGGACTTCCGTAGGCACATAGTTCCAGTCCCGGGGGGCGGGCAGATTGAGATAGCGGCGCAGGCGGCGGTTTTCCTCCAGCAGCGCAAGAGCCAGACCGCTGCGGCTTTCGAGGTCGGCGTTGTGGCGGCGCAAGGTTTCGATCTCACGGGCGAGGGTGATCCGGTCGTGGAGCAGCAGTGTCTGATCCGACAGGGCGGCGTTCCCCGCATGGGCGAGATGCAGATAGGGGCGGAAAAATCCCCCTGCGCTCCGGCTGATGAGGGGCGCCCACCAGCGGTAAGTGACGACCGCCCCCAAAGTGACGGCGATAATGATTATAACAGACACCCGAAAGCGCCCTGAATTTTTTTTGTTTTCAGCCATAAATTCTTTTATCCCAATGGTTTTGCAAGTTTTCAGATCCCGGAATATATACTTTCCATTCTTTTGAGGAACGCGGCACATTCAGGGGCAAGAAGTCCCCCCGCAGAGCTGTTGTCAAGTTCCCAAAGATGGCGGAGATACCACAGGCGTTCTTCATTTTCAAACTCCTGACGGTCAAGGAATTCCGATCTTTCCCGGAGCAGCTGGAAATCCTTTTCCAGATTTTCCAGAGCGGCGGCAAAGTGCTTTGCCCGTTCCGGATCTCTGCCCAGACGGAGCGTTTCATCGTGGAGCTGGCGCAGAGCCGGACGCAATCCGGCAGGCAGCACGCTCCCCCGCCGCAGGAGTGAACGGGCAAAGGCGGTGCATATCGCCCGGCGCAGAGGATGCTCCACGGTTTTCAGAGGGAGCAGAGAGGCGTGGACCGTCTCACTTTTCTGCGGAACGGGAGTTGCTTCACTCTTTGCGCCCGGAACAGGAGCGGGAAGTTCCGGCAGCGGGGGGATCTCCACCTTGAGCATCTCATCCAGTTTCCCTCTGACGAGGCGGGGGGGCAGGGGATTGAAGTTGTTCCAGATGAGAAGAGTGTAGCTTTTATCTTTGACCGCTGCCGAAGCCGCTTTCATGGCGGCGTCTGAAATCTGCTCCACACTCCCCTTGAAACCGCTCCCCCGGGTCAGTTCCAGAAGGAGTTTTGCATGGTCGTCGAACCAGCGTTCCTCCACGGCACTGCCGGTATCCGGCAGAAAACTCAGGATATGGAGGAAATCAGGAACTCCCCCCTCACGGGCGCAGGATTCCACCGAGCGCAGCTTGCGGTTGTTGCCGAGAAAACGCCCCTCATTTCTGAAACTGCGCTCCCGGTGGCGGAAGGCTCCGGCAAGGAAGTAGGGCAGCACAAAGTTTTCAGGGGCTTTGCCCGAGGCACGGAGCATTTCCCCTCCCGCACGGGCAAGGAGTGAAAGCTCCTGTCTTTCCAGAGCGGCACGGTCGATCTCAAGGACACCTCCTGTTTTCCGGACCTTGAACCCGCTGTTTTCAGTGATCTCGATGGTCAAAGGAGCTTTGGAATAGGGGCTTTTGAGGAAAAGCTCCCTGAGAAAACGGTCAAAACGGCGCAAAGTGTCACTGCACTCCAGAGGGATCCCCGGCTTGGAGCGGTAGACAATAGAGGAGCCTCCGGCATTGAACACCAACGCCAGAAGCAGTATCGTCATCATTATTTTTTGCAGTGTCACGTTTATTCCCTGTATTTATTATGTACCGTGGAAAATATATCATAACAAAGGCGTAAAGGCAAGTGTTGAGACCCTTTCAAAAGAAAAAAATACAGTTTTTTTTCCCTGAAAGCAACATTCTCTTTCAATGAAAACTTGTAAAACTGCTTTTGCGTGGTTATATTATGGAAATGTAAATTTTTTTCACATCCATTTCCAGTTGCTTGGGGAGCTGGAGCAAGGGGATGTGTGTAAACTGTATTTCCCCAGGGGAGCCAAAAGTTTATGAACAGCAACAATCGGATCTATGCGATCAATTCGGTCGCTTCCCGCCCCGTTCCGGGTCCTGCGCCCGCCAAAAACGCCGATGTCTCTTTTTACGGCGAAGATGTGTTCCATGGTGCGGCGATCCGACAATATCTCCCCAAAGATACTGCCGCAAAACTTCTTTCGACCATCAACGAAGGCGCACCCCTTGATCCTGCCATCGCAGGAGATGTCGCCCACGCCATGAAAGAGTGGGCAATGTCCCGTGGGGCGACCCACTTCACCCACTGGTTTCAGCCCCTCACCGGAGGAACCGCCGAAAAGCACGACGCCTTTCTCGAAGGCTCCGGCCTTGCTGAAGCGATCATGACCTTTTCAGGCAAAAACCTCATTATGAGCGAGCCTGATGCTTCAAGTTTCCCCTCAGGGGGCTTGCGCTGCACCTTTGAGGCCCGGGGTTATACCGCCTGGGACCCCACCAGTCCCGCCTTTATCAAACGCCACGCCAAAGGGGCGACCTTGTGCATCCCCACGGTTTTCTGTTCCTACACCGGGGCTGCACTTGACCGCAAGACCCCGCTTCTGCGCTCCATTCAGGCGCTCCGCACTGCGGTCAGGCGTTTTATGAAGTGTTTCGGCAAAGAGGGCTGCAACGTTCAGCTCTCACTGGGTGCGGAACAGGAATATTTCCTCATCGACCGCAACTTCTATTTCCAGCGTCCCGATCTGGTCCAGACGGGCCGTACCCTTTTCGGTGCGCCCCCGCCGAAGCACCAGCAGCTTGAGGATCACTATTTCGGTGCCATCCGTCCCCGAGTTCTGAACTTCATGAGCGAAGTGGAGCAGGAACTCTGGAAACTGGGCATCCCCTCACGCACCCGTCACAACGAAACCGCCCCCGCCCAGTTTGAACTTGCCCCCA
This sequence comes from Victivallaceae bacterium, assembly GCA_045654705.1. GTDB lineage: Bacteria > Verrucomicrobiota > Lentisphaeria > Victivallales > Victivallaceae > UBA1784. The sequence continues at coordinate 5,827 of JAZONY010000042.1, read as the reverse complement.
TGTATGAGGAGCAGAATCTGGCAGTCGACCACAATATGCTGGTCATGGAGATCCTCCGTCAGGCGGCTGAACGCAACGGACTTGTCTGTATGCTCCACGAAAAACCCTTTGCCGGTGTCAACGGTTCGGGCAAACACAACAACTGGTCCATTTCCTGCGACGGCAGACAGCTTTTCGACCCCGGTTCAAATCCTGAAGAAAACGCCCTTTTCCTCACGGCGCTCTGTGCCGTGATCCGGGCGGTGGATCTTCACAGCGATCTGCTGCGCACCGCCACCTGCGGCGCAGGGAACGATCACCGTCTGGGCGCCCATGAAGCTCCCCCTGCCATCACCTCCATCTTTCTGGGCGAGCAGCTGACCAATATCCTTGAAAGCCTTGAATCGGGACTTCCCGCCGAAAAAAGCGGTATCTCCGGCCGCATGAAGATCGGTGTGGACACCCTTCCTGTTCTGCCCCGTGATGCCACCGACCGCAACCGGACCAGTCCTTTTGCTTTCACCGGCAACAAGTTCGAGTTCCGCGCCCCCGGTGCCAGCCACTCCTGTTCCGGTGTGAACATGATGCTCAATACCATTGTGGCAGAGTCCTTTGACTACTTCTCGGAACAGCTTGAAAAGTTCTCACGCAGCGAGTTCAACGAAAAACTCCAGAAACTTCTCAGAGAGGTTTACGCCGCCCACAAGCGGGTGATTTTCAACGGCGACAATTACAGCTCCGCATGGGCTGAGGAAGCCGCCAGAAGAGGCCTTGCCAATCTCAGCAGCACTCTGGATGCCCTGAAACCCCTTAAATATGAGGAAAACAAGGCCCTTATGGCACGGTACAATGTCCTTTCCGAAGAGGAAATGGACTCCCGTTACGAAGTTTTCCTTGAGGAGTACCGCCGCAAGATCCGCATCGAGGGCGAAGTGGGACTTGAAATGGCACGCAGCACCATTCTGCCCGCTGTTTCGATCCAGCTCGGCGACGCCGTGGAAACCCTCAACGCTCTGGGGGACCGCCCCGGAAAACGCGCCATGGAACGGAGCGTCAACGCTCTGGGCGAAGGTCTTGACAAACTCTCCGACAACTGCATCGACCTTGAAAAAGCTCTGGCTGAGGGAGATTGCGCCGGGATCATCAAAGCACTCCGGGAGACCCGTCTGAGTGCCGATGCTCTTGAGGGTGTCCTTGACGACAAGGCGTGGCCGCTGCCCAAATACCGTGAAATCCTTTTCGTTTACTGACAAAAGGAACTCAAAATGACCACCTCAGAACAAATCCTTGATGAACTGACCGCACGTTATCCGGCTCTTGCCGTGTGCCGTACCGCTCTTGAAGAGCTGATCGACACCGTCACAGAGTCTTACCGGCAGGGCGGGACCTTTTTCGTCGCCGGAAACGGCGGCAGCGGTGCCGATGCCGACCACATCTGCGGCGAACTTCTCAAAGGATTCCGTTCACGCCGCCCCCTCAACGATGAGGAAAAAGAGTGTTTCAGTTCCCTCTGGGGCGATGAGGGCGCAGCCCTTGCCCGGGAACTTCAGGGGGGATTGCCTGCTGTTTCGCTTCTTTCCCACCCCGGTTTGAACACCGCATGGATCAACGACGGCGAAGCCCTTGACCACTTTGCCCAGCAGCTTTGGGCGCAGGGACGTGCGGGGGATGTTTTTCTCGCCATTTCCACGGGGGGAAACTCCGAAAACCTGCGCCGCGCCCTGATGACGGCAAAGGTGAAACAAATGAAAACATTTCTCCTGACGGGGGACCGTCACGGTGTGTGTGAAAAGTATGCCGGTGTTTCCATCTGCGTACCCGAAAAAGAAACCTATAAAATTCAGGAACTCCATCTGCCGGTCTACCACGCTTTCTGTGCGGCGGTGGAGTCCAACTTCTGGGAGTTATCATGTTAAAGTACCGTCTCATCAGTTTTCCCATTCTCATTGCCCTTGCCGCTTTGATTTTCTGCTGGCGTGAAGGGGGATTCTACATCTACTGCGTCCTCGGCCCCCTGGCACTGGGACTTGCCGTTTACGAAGCTTGCGCCATGGTGCAGAAGATCAATATCCTCACATTCCCGAAAATCACCGGCCTCGTTGCCGCTTTCGCCGCTTTGGGGACCCTCAACGGTAAAGTGCTTATTGACCAGCTCTCACTGGGAACTCTCATCGACCTTTCCGTCTCAGGCACGGCGGCTCTGCTGATCCTGCCTGCTCTTGTTCTGGCGTTCCGCAAAGAGGGTGTTCTTGAAAGGATCGCAGGTTCAGCGGGGATCTTCCTCATTTTCGGCGTTCCTCTGCTGGTTGCGGTGAACTGCTGGCAGCTGGCTCTGCCCTTTGAAGTCCTCAACATCTTCAAGGGCAAAACCGTTTCTGCGCTGCTCTTTCTCATTGCCGTTTCCAAGACCATGGACACAGGCGGCTATATTTTCGGAATGCTTTCCGCCCGGCTTCTCCCCGGCGGCAATCACAAGATCGCCCCCTCCGTCAGTCCCAAAAAATCCTGGGAGGGATTTGCGGGGGGGCTGGTGCTGACTGTTCTTGTCGCCTGCTGTTTCCACTGGTGGGGCGATTTGAAAATCTGGTGGTGTGTGGTTTCAGGTGTGGTTCTGGCACTGGGGAGCTTTTTCGGCGACCTCACCGAATCCGCCCTCAAACGCCGCTGCGATGTGAAGGACTCCGGAAACTACATCCCCGGCATGGGCGGTGCGCTGGATGTTCTTGACAGTTTCATCTACAACGGAGTACTGCTGGTCATTCTTGCCGTTGTTTTTTATGGAAAATTTTAACATTTTTAATATTTAAGGGACAAACTGTATGAAAAGGACTTTGCTGAATCTGCTCTTTGCAGGTGTGCTGTTCTGTTTCGGATTGAGTTCGACGCTTCACGCTGGACGCGTTTTTACTGATCCGAAAACAGGGAAAACGGTCATCGAACTCATCGTTGACGGTCTGCCCAACGCCACGGGAACCGACGTCAACACCAGAGCCAACGCCGCCATCGTTGATGATTTCGTTAAAAATTTCCCCGCGCGTTTCAAAAAGAAATACGCCTCCAAATACAAGAAAAATCCCGAAAAATACGGCAAATTCAACTGGGACAATGTTGAGATCCGTCTGAAACCCTTTTCCGGTATCCGGGTCGAGGGTGTGGAAAACGACCTCCTCGCCATCGCAGGTAACATGGCGCCCGATGTGCTGCACATCAATTTCCGTAAATCCGACAACTATATCAGCAACAACTTCCTCTATCCTCTTGATGAGTTCATCAAAGAGCTGACCCCCGCTGAGCGCAAGAGCCTTTTTGAAGAGCGCATCCACCCCAAGGTCCGTCCCGTTCTGGAACGCAAAGGACCTGACGGCAAAACCCATTTCTGGACCATCCCCCAGGGCGGAACCCCCGTGGGCAAGGTGCTGATGTACCGCCGTGACCTCTTTGACAAGCACAAGATCCCCTATCCCGATGCCAACTGGACATGGGAGAAGATGCTGGATGCCTGTAAAAAGATCTCCGACCCCGCCAACGGTATCTACGGTATCCTGCTGGGCAGAGGTAAAACCGAGTCATGGTACTGGATCACCTTCCTCTGGTGCGCCGGCGGCGAAGTCATGGAACAGGATAAAGACACCGGTAAATGGCGTTGTTCTTTCGGTTCTGAAGCCGGTTTGCGCGCCCTTGACTTCTACACCACGCTTTCCGCCGAAAAGTGGATCGACAAAAAAGGCGTCGTCCGCCGCGGATACGCCTATAAAGAGTCCCGTGCCAGCAACAAGTGGACCAACGGCGAAATCGCCATGCACATGACCTACATCAACGAGAAAACTCTTTCCACCTTCAATCCCGAGATCTACGGCATGGCGCCTGTCCCCATGGGATATCCTGACGAAAAGGGTGTCCGTCACCGGGGCGGTGAGCTGAACTGCGGTATGTTCGGTATGTTTGCCGGGGTGAAAAATCCCGTTGTCCGTGACGCCTCATGGGAATACATGTTCCACCGTGAAAGCGACGACGGACAGCGTGTCCGTACCCGGGTCCTTGTCGAAGGCGGTATGGGGCAGTTCGTCATGCCCAAGTACCTGAAAAAATTCGGATACGGCGATTTGTTGCGTATTTCCCCCAAAGAGATCCTTGAGCTTTACGATGTGGCTCTTGCCACGGGCAGACCTGAACCCTACGGTAAGAACTCCAACTTTGCCTACGAACAGATGTCCAACCCCCTGCAGTTCGCCGAATATATGGCACTGAACGACAAACTTTCAAGCGACCCCAAGATCCGCATGGAGCAGCTCCGCAAGATCATCCGTGAATCCGAAGCCCGTGCCAACGAGCTGATGATCGGCGACATCACCGATGCTGAACGGCTCAAACGCCGTGTCATTGCCTGCTGCGTGCTGATCGGAATCCTGATCGCCTACTTCTTCGTCTTCCGCAAGATCTTCCGCATCTTCACCCCTCCCAAGAGCATTCTGGGTGTGAAGCAGGAAACATGGGGCTTCCGCCGTCACTTCTGGGCGTACATGCTGCTGCTGCCTGCGGTGCTGACCATCCTCATGTGGCAGTATCTGCCTCTGGCGCGGGGTTCGATCATGGCGTTCCAGGACTACAAGATCATCGGCAAATCCGTCTTTGTGGGTGTTGACAACTTCGGTAATCTCATCGTTGACAGCTACTGGTGGAGTTCCATCTGGAACGCTTTGCGCTACTCACTTCTGGTCATCAGTCTGACCTTCCTGCCCCCCATGATCCTGGCTATCCTGCTTCAGGAAGTCCCCAAAGGCAAGCTGCTTTTCCGTATGATCTACTATCTCCCCGCAGTTATTTCCGGTCTTGTGACCATGCTGCTGTGGAAACAGTTCTACGAACCCTCTGAATTCGGTGCTTTGAACCAGATCGTTTTGAGTATCCCCGCCATCGGATTTGTGGGTATCGGTGCGATCCTCATGATCATCTGTTTCATGTTCGCCCGCCGTCTTGCCTTCTACCGTCTCTGGGGCGTGATGAGCATTTTCATCATCGTGGGACTGATCCTTTTCAGTGCCGTGAGTGCCCTTGCCTTCCCCGTCCTCTTCCCCGGACACGAATCTCTGGGCGAAATCGCCCTCCGGTTCCTGCCCCGTCTTTTCCAGACCAACAGCGAACCCTACCGCTGGCTTTTCAACCCCAACACCGCCATGGTTTCCTGCGTGATCCCCATGGTCTGGGCGGGTATGGGCCCCGGATGTCTCATCTATCTTGCCGCCCTCAAGGGTATTCCTGAGGACTACTACGAAGCTGCCGACATCGACGGAGCCACCTTTATCGACAAGATCCTCTTTGTGGTCTTCCCCACCTTGAAGGCTCTCATCGTCATCAACTTTGTGGGTGCATTCATCCACTCTTGGTACTCCTCCACCGGTAACATCCTCGTTATGACGGGCGGTGACGCCGCCACCAAGACCGAGACCGCCGGTCTCTACATCTGGTACAAGGCGTTCACCTATTTGAACTTCGGACCCGCCACCGCTGCGGCATGGATGCTGGCATTCATTCTGATCGGCTTCACGGTCTACCAGCTCCAGATCCTTTCCAAGGTGGAGTTCAAAAATCAGGGCGCTTCCGAAAAGAAGTAAGAAGAGCCTTTCAAAAGAAACAGGGAGCCGCAACTCCCTGTTTTTTTTTGCACACATGGCGCCCCGCCTGAGTCCGTAAAGAACTGTTTTTGTCGGTTTAAGTCCGCAAAAAAGCGCCGCACCCGACACTCATGCAAAATCAGAGCGTTTTCCAGTACTGAGGGGTTTGGTTATCGGTCATACTTTGGGGTGTGAGAGATCCCACCGCAAACAAACGCTTGGGGCGATAACTTGGC
>JAZONY010000041.1:0-15497 GCA_045654705.1 Victivallaceae bacterium | reverse complement strand
CGGGTGGGACCGTAAGCGATGATGCACACCTTTTTACCGGGACGGTCCTTGAGAAGCCGTTCCGCAAAACCTTTGTGGAGAATCCACAGCTTTTCGCCCCATGCGGGGTCGGTCCGGTGGGCGGAAAAATTTTTGGGGGAGGCGGTGACTTTGACTCCGAAAAGCTCCCGGCACGGTTGACATTCGCAAGGCACGAAGCCGTCACTCTGGGCGAGCTGCACCATTTCGTAACCCTGATCAAGGTGGTTGAGGAGTTCATTATAGATCATTTCCTGAACTTTTTTGTTGGAAAGACAGAGCTGATTCTGTCTTCCCGGATCCCTTTTGCCGTTGCGCAGGGCGAAAAATTCAGGATTGCTTTTGAAATACTTTGCCATGGGTACGGCGACGGGATGGTTGTGTCCGCCGTAGTTTCCGTAGAATGGCGAGAAAAAGGCGTTGTTGGCAACGTCATATTCCAGAGATCTTCTGCCGGCTCCCGTGGTGGTGTACTGGATTTTCGGAACATGGCGGAACTTGAAGTTGTCAGGAACGGTCAGTTTCTTCAAAGAGGGCAGGGCATCGGCGATACGGGGCGTTCCCGCAAAGACGGCTCCGGCGAACTCCTCAAGAAAGGTCATCGCCGCCTTGTAGCTGCCCAGAACATAAAAGCTCCGGAAACGGCTCTTCCGGCTTGCTGTATTGTGGAAATCCATGCCGTGCAGATAGATATTGCCATCTTTGACATCGATCCTGTGTTCCCATATCTCCCACTTGGCAGGGGTGAGTCCGGCTTTACGCGCAGCTTGGGTGTTGCCGATGAAAATCGCTTTGCGGTTGTGCTTGAAGGCACTTTCCTTGTAAACAGGCAAGGTCACGCCCCCTTTGGCACGGAAAAGCTTTTGCAAAGTTTCTGCAGCCAGGGCGTTGTAGACTGTTATGCCGGGAACCGTGGAGCTGTCTGCGTAAACGAGGGCATAACCGGTTTTTCTGTCGGCGAAGATCTCAAGATCAGCTCCTGAGAGCAGAAGAAGGGAAAACGCTGAAAAAACAAACAGAAACTTATTCATTTTTTATCCTTTGCTTTATCCCCGGAGTTCACGGAGCCGTCTGATACGCTCCTCAATGGGGGGATGGGTGCTGAACAAACTGTCCATGCCGCCCCTAAGATTGAGGGCAGGACTGACGATGTACATGGATTCCGATGTTTTGCTGTACTCCATAGGTTCGGGGTCTCCCGCAATTTTTGCAAGGGCATTGGCAAGACCGTCGGGGTTGCGGGTGAACTCCACCGCCGAGGCATCGGCAAGGTATTCCCGCTGGCGGCTCATCGCCATCTGGATAATGGCGGTGAGAATGGGGGAAAGAATAGCGAAAACAAGCCCTATGACCATGAAAATCAGCTGGGCATTGCCTTCACGGTCATCCCGGCGGCGGGGGGCAAAGAAACTTGCCCGCAGAAAGACTTCGCTCAGCATGACGATACCGCCCGCCAGAACCGCCATCAGCATGGAATAGCGGATATCGTAGTTGCGGATGTGCGCCATTTCATGGGCGATGACCCCCTGAAGTTCATCACGGGTCAGTTTTTCATAAAGTCCGGTGGTGATCGCCACCGCCGCGTTTTCAGGGTTGGGACCCGTTGCAAAAGCGTTGGGACAATCGGTGGGGATGATATAGACTTTAGGCATGGGAACACCTGCCGCCAGTGCCATTTCTTCCACCACATTGAAAAGTTTGGGGCAATCCTCTTTTGAAATCTCCTGGGCGCCGTTGGCTGCCATGACGGCGGATTCGCCGCCCACCCAGGCGAAAAGAAGCAGAAAGAGGACGACAACGATACCCACGACCAGCCCCAGACGGAAATCCGCCACCAGAGCCTCGCCGAAAATCGCACCTGCCGCCGCAAAAAGCACGCACATGGTCAGCATCAGAAGCGTGCTGTTGCGGCAGTTGGCGGCGATAAGGGTGCGGAATGTCTCTTTTTGTGCCATATTACAAACTTGTTCTTTCAGAATTTGACCTTGGGAACTTCACGGTCGGCAGCTTCGGTGATCTGCCACAGAGCCGCATCTTTGAAGTTGAAAATGGAAGCGAAAATACAGGCGGGGAAAACCGCAATGGCAGTGTTGTAGTTGGTTGCCGTGTCGTTGTAGTGCTGACGGGCGAAAGAGATACGGTTTTCGGTGGCGGTCAGCTCCTCCTGCAAAGCCAGGAAGTTCTGATTGGCTTTGAGTTCGGGGTAGGCTTCCACCTGGATCATAAGACCTTTGAGGGCACCGGTCAGGTTGGTTTCGGCGGCGATACGGTTTTCGGTGTTGAGGTTGGGGGACATGGCGGCGCTCCGTGCCTGAGTGACCTTTTCGAGGACTCCGGACTCATGGGCGGCGTAGCCTTTGACCGTTTCCACCAGATTGGGGATCAGATCGCAGCGCCGTTTCAGCTGAACGTCGATCTGCGCCCAGCCGTTATCCACCTCTTTGCGGCAGCGGACAAGGTTGTTGTACATGGCGATGGCGGCGATAACAAGAACCGCGATAATACCGATAGTGATCCACATTCCCATTTTTTTTCTCCTTATGTTTTGGGGTTGGCAGAATATATTGCTGTAAGCGTTATAAATATACAGCTCCGGGGGGTAAAATGCAAATTTTTCTCTCAAATATCCCGGCAAATCCCGGAGAGAGGAAATAAAAAGGGGAAGAGTTCCTTTTTCAGATCTCTTCCCCTTTGGAAGTGTGCCGGAAAACTTTTTTTCAGCGCTGCTCTGTCAGCGTGACATCCTGAGTGATATAAAGTTTTTTCAGGTCGATGGTCTTGCGGGGCTGGATCATCAGATAGTGTTTGCCCTTTTTCAGATAAACCATCCTCATTCTCATAAGGTTGTAACGTTCACCTGTCAATTTGGTCCTCCAGGGGCGCCAGTAACTGTCGGGGAACTGGCAGATCGTCAGATCATCGGTGTCGATCCCCAAACTGACGGAGCCGTAATTTTTGCCGAGAGCATCTTTGGCAAGGGCATAGATGCCGGTCATGCCATCCTCTTTGAGTTCAAATTCGATCTTGACGGTATCTTTGTTGTTGTCACGCAGACGGACACCGCCTTCGGGACGTTTGGGGAAGGGGGCGCCGAAAGTGTATTCAAAAATATCGGGATTGCCGGCAAAGGTTTCGGGGTAGACGAAATCCGTCTTGGCTCTGACACTCACAGGACGGGACCAGCCGTCGGCAGTACGCAGAAAGAAGGTGTTGCGGTAATGGATCCGGTCTTTCATCTTTGAGGGGATGACTTTGACCGTGAATTTGACCGATTCACCCTTTTTGAAAGAGGCGGCCGCAGGCGTCACGGTGTACCAGTCGGAGTCCTCACTTTTCACCACTTTGATCGTCACAGGAGCAGAGGCTTGGGCCGTAATGGTCTGAGGCGCAGAAGCCTTGCCTTGGGCAACGGTGAAATTGACCTTGCGCCCCGCAGTGAGAGAAAGGGGGAAGGGACGGCAGGGCAGTTCCATACCCGCAGGGATGCCCAGATCGGGATTGGGACGGTTGAGTCCGGGGATCTTGACACCTTTTTTGCGGGCGGGGGAGTTTTTCTTCAAGGTGTAAATGCCCCGGACGGAGTCAGTGAAAAGGGGATCGCCGGTGAAATTCTTTTTGTCGCGGCCTGAAGCAGTCAGAAGATTGTTGGCAACTTCAGTGCGGAGCAATGAGAGGAGAGCGGCTCCTTTGGCGGGAATCCTGTACCCTTCAAAGATATTGTTTTTGGCAACGATGCGGAACACGGAGCAAAGACCCAGTGTGCAGGGAGTATCGGCGAAGACATTGTTGTAGATGAAAGAGGCGGCATAAATGTTCGCCCAGGTGTCGGCGGTTTTGAAGGCCGATATGGTCTGACCGAATTCGCTGCCCATATCCACAAGGCGGTTTTCAAAGACAAAGGAGGGACCTGTGATACATCCCTGGATACTGATACCCACGAAACTGTTTTCAAAATGGTTGCGGAAACAGCGCACATTCTGCTGACCTCCATCCAGTTCGATGGCATCATCGTTGGCAAAGGCGACGAAATTGCCGTGGAAGTCGCAGTTTTTGTTGAGACCTCCGTCCTGATCGAAGTTGTTGTTCCCGGCAACGCCGTCGTCGAACCATTTTTTATCATTGCCGCAGATATCGTTATAACGGATCACCGTGGATTCAGGTTTGAAGGCGGCGATGGCATCGGGGCCGCCGGGATGTCCGTAGCGCCACTCGTGAGAACTGGTTCCGGGATTGTGGATATAGCAGCGTTCAATGACCTGACCGAAACCCCGGGTGAGACAGATCCCGCTGAAACCGGGGAGCTGGCGGCCTTTGCTGTTGATGCTTCTGCCGGTTTTGCGGTCGATCTTCCAGTCGGCAGGATTGCCGCCCCAGGCGCTGATATCCAGATTTTTCAGGCGGACATACTTGCAGTTTTCCATTAAGACGCCGTAGGAACCGCCCCGGAGCGTCATATTTTCGACGATGACATATTCAGCGCCTTTCAGGTGCAGCAGGGGGCGGTTGAATCCGGCACGCAGCACTGTTCCCGGTGCGGCAGTGTAGCGGATCCAGCCGTTGGGCTTGCCCTTGGCTGAGATGACAAAGCCGTTTTTGACCTGCGCCTGAGTCAGAACAATGGTTTGGGCCACGGGGACTTTTTCGCTCCAGGTGCGGAATGTGCCTTTGAGGGTTTTGGTGGCTCTTCTGCTGGAAATTTCTGCTTTGACCTCATATTCACTATTTTCTTTCAGGTCGATAAGGCTTGTGCGGTATTTTTCGTAATAGTTGCCGTCGTAAGTGGTCTCAAATGACTCCAGCCATGTTGAACTGTTTTTCTCACGGTAAAAAACTTTGCAGTTCTGTCTTTTTTCTGCCGGGACATTGACGGCGCAACTGTTGAAGGTCGGGAAAAATTCAATTTTTCCGGCGCAGAGAAGCAGCGCAGTAAAAACTGTCACCCCTGTGAGGATCTTTTTCATGTTTGATGAACTCCATGTTTTTTTATTGTTTTTGAAATGAATGTCAAAGGAATAATATAACAAGTTCCTGAGTTTTGTCAAGGTCTCAGATGATCTCACTGCGGTAGGGCAGGGAGTCCAGAAACATCCTGCCGTAACTGCGGGTGATCATCCGGGGATCGAGGACGGTGATGTATCCTCTGTCGTTCCTGTTGCGGATGAGTCTGCCCGCTCCCTGACGGAATTTCAGGACCGCTTCGGGAAGCGAATAGTGTGCGAATGAGTTGCCCCCTTCTCTTTCGATCTTCCGCATCCGTGCTGCGATGAGGGGATGTGAGGGGACCGCAAAGGGGAGTTTGGTGATGATGACATGGCTCAGGGCTTCACCGGGGACATCCACCCCTGTCCAGAAGCTGTCGGTACCGAAAAGGACCGAATTGATATCCTCCCGGAACTCCTGCAGCAGCCGGGAACGGCTGCTCCCGCTCCCTTGAGTGAGAAGCTGCCAGCGGTGATCCATAAAATCATTTTTCAGATTTTCCTGACAGTAACGCAGGGTTTCGTAGCTGGTGAAAAGGACAAAGGCTTTGCCGTCGGTCAGCTCCACCGCCGAATAGATCTCATCCGCCAACGCCTCCTTGTAGGCGGAGCTTTTGGGGTCGGGCAGATCCCTGATGAGCCTGATCTTTGCCTGATCGGGGGAAAAGGGGGAGTCCAGCTGCAAAGTTTTCCCCGTAAATCCGCTGCGGCTGATGAAATAGTCGAAACGGTTGCGGACCGTCAGTGTGGCACTGCACAGTATGACCGTGAAATCCTGATTGAAAAGGATATCGGCAAGGATCTCTGCAATATTGAGGGGAGTGGCATTGAGAGCGACACCTCCCTGATCATCTTCGGCGTAATAGACGGCATCGGGAATGGTCCGGTGCATGAAGGCATCCAGACCGTCCACGGTTTCACGGCAGCGTGAGACCATGGATTCGATTTCCGTTTTGAAAGAGGTGTCTTCGTCATCTTCATCGTCAGCCAGATCCTGCAATCCCGATGCGAGGCGCATGAGTTTCGGCGTGAGATTGTCGATGAAGTTTTCGGGGTGGATTATCTCAAGGGCAGTTTCGTTGTGCCGCCTGAGGAGTTCCTCAAAAGCGGCAAAGAATCCGTAACTTTCATCCCTTGCCTCGGCGACTTTGCCTCTGAGTTCGGGGGCGACCCCCTGCTGGCGCATGAGGAGACCTTTGGCGTTGTCCGGATTGTAAATACGGTTGAGCATACTCACCACAAGGGGGCGTGAAAGGCGCACCCCCAGATGACTTGCGGCAGACTCTTCGAGGGAGTGGGCCTCGTCAAAGAGGACCGCTCCGTAGTTGGGCAGCAGAGCCCCGGCGGAGCCTTCCATACAGCGCATGGCAAGGTCGGTGAAAAAGAGGGCGTGGTTGGCAACGATGATGTCGGATTCCTCCCACTTCCGGCGGGCTTTGAAGTAGCAGCAGCTGCGGAAATAGGGACACTTGGCTTTCAGGCAGTTCCCGCTTTCACAGCAGACAAGGCCCCAGACCTCTTTGTCCACATGGAAGGCAAAATCATCCCGTGAGCCTTCCGAACCCCGTTCAAGGGCATTGCTCACCCGTTCAAGGTCGAGAGCGAGAGAGGGATTGGGCAGAAGCATATCTTTCTGCTCGCCTGAAAGCATGGCAAAACGGCGGCGGCAGAGGTAGTTGCGCCTGCCTTTGGCGAGGGAGGCTTTGATTTCGATCCCCATGAGTTTGCTGAGAAAGGGGATGTCCTTGTTGATCAGCTGCTCCTGAAGATTGATGGTTTCAGTGCTGATGACCGCAGGACGGCACTTGCGTTTCGCCCGGTAGACCAGAGGGACGAGGTAGGAAAAACTTTTTCCGACGCCGGTGGGGGCTTCGACACAGAGGTGTTCCCCTTCGCAGAGCGCATCGGCAATGGCATTGGCCATGGCACGCTGCTGGGGGCGCAGTTCGCACTTGAGATTTTCGTCAGCGGCACGGGATTCGAGGAGTCCGCCGGGGGCGAAAAAGGTGTCGCACTCACTGCGGAACTCTTCGCAGAGTTCCTCATCGCAGACCGGTTCATAACCGGTTTCAAACTCTTCAAGAGTAAAGACGGTCTCCTGTTCTTCCTCAACATTGAAAGGTTCATCGAAAGGCATTTCAAAAGAGCTGCCGGCAGGCTTTATCATCTGAAAACTCCTTTTTCTCCGGCGGCATTGACAAGGGTGTCGAGCTGAGCATCGTTCAGATTGAAACGGGTCCCGATGCTTTTGAGGATCTTGCGGGCATGGGCGGAACTTCCTGCGGCGAAATCGGCGGCACTGCGGCGGAATTCAAATTCGATCTTGCCGATCCGGCATGTGCCTGAACCGCTTTTTCCGCAGAGAAGTGTAAGGTTTTCCACATTAAAAAGCTCCACTCTGAGCAGGGGCTGTTCCTCCTGCCACCCCAGGGCGGCGCAGAGGCGTCCGATGAAGTTGGTGATGCAGAAAACCCACGCCCTGAGCTGGTCGGCGTCGATGGTTTCCCCCGGGGGGAACGCGCCGATACAGTGGAAGAGGGCTGTTTTGTAAAACTGCCACATCCAGTTGCCCTCCTTTGCCATGAAGCGGAGCGAAACATTGGTCATATAGGCATCTTCCACATCTTCGTTCTCAAAGAAGTTGACTCCGGGCTGCCAGCGCCACGCTTCTGTTGCGGCTCTGCGCAGTTCGGTCAGGTCAAAGGAACAGGGCGTTTCAGGGAGCATGGAAACCTGAAGCAGACAACTCTTTTTAGAGGGATTTTTCCGTCTTCTGAAAAACTCCGCCGAGCTGTTGATGGTATCGGTGAATTGAGACTCCGCCGAGGTCCCGTGAAAAGTCCCCGACTCATAGAGGATCCCCCGCAGTACCCGTGCCAGCTGTTCCCGCTGGTTGCGCATGGCACGCTGGATGAGCTGCTGCATTTCGATCGCCCGCGCCGCAGGACGGCTTGAGGCCTCAACGGTGCGGATGTAAAAGACCCCCATGGTCAATTCTGTTTCAACGCTGTTGCAGCAGACATGGGGCAGCTGGGTGAAGGGCTTTATGATGAAAACAATAAAGCGTTTGCCGTCGATGACGGGGCGTTCAATGGTGAAGTCAATGGGCGGCTCCACGCAGCGGTTGACAAAAGTTCCCACCGTCGAGGGGTCGAATGAGGCGCTTTCCGCTTCGCTGACACCGGTGTAGAGTGAGGGGCGGCCTGCGGCATCTTCGCCCACTCCGATGACCAGAAATCCTCCCTTGGTGTTGGCAAGGGCGAGAAGATGGCGGATGATCTTGCCCCGTCCCCCCCGGGTGAGGGCGGTCCAGGACTGGGCGGCTTTGTAATCCAGTTCGTCGGATTCAACGCCCCTGAAAATCACCTCTCTCAGGAATTGTTCTGAATAGTGTTCCATACAAAATCAAAAAATCCGCTCAATTGAGAAGTGCTTCGGGATCGTAAAGCAGAAACTGGCAGTTGTCGCAATAGGCGATCTCGCCCCGTTTGACGGCGACGGCAGTCTGGGCTGTGATCTTGAGGCGGCAGTGACCGCAGATCTCATTTTCGGCGGAAACCAACGGTGCGGCGCCCTCTTTGTTGTTTTTGAGGGATTCATAGGGCGAAAGGAGGGCAGGGGGGATGTCCCGTGCCAGCTGGGGACGGGCGGCGCGGAGTTTGGCGATCTCCTCTTTGACCACTTTGGAAAAGCTGAAAAGTTCGTCAAACTCCGTTTTGAGATTTTTGATTTCCGCATCATTGGCGAACTTGATTTTTGCGCCTTTCCGTTTGCTTTCGGCAAGTTCATCGGCGGCAAGAAGGATACGTTCTTCGGCTTCGCTGATTTTTTTCTTGTTCAGTTCAATGGCGTTGAGCATCGCCTGATATTCGCTGTTTTTCTTGACCATGGCACTCTGCTGGCGCAGTTTATCACTGGCATTTTCCAGCTCTTTGATCAGCTCCTCATCCTGCCGGATCCTGTGCTGGATCTTTTTGACCGCAGTGACCGCTGCTGCTGTGCTTGCCGTGATCTTATCTCTTTGGGCGATAAGATTGTTCATCTCTTTGGGCAGCGTTTCGAGGCGCATTTCCATATCTTTCAATCTCATATCGGCTTCCTGAAGTTTCAGGAGTCTGCGCAAGGCATCGTTATCCATAAAAGTCTTCTCCTATGCTGTTTATTTCTTTGGGAAGTGTCAGAAAAGTTCCCCCTGGCTCACCGGAGATTTCAGTCCGAGTTTGCGCCATGCTTTCGGGGTGGCGACCCTGCCTTTCGGGGTGCGGGTCAGCAGACCTTTCTGAATAAGGAAGGGTTCATAGACCTCTTCGATGGAGTCCTCTTCTTCGCCCACAGAGACGGCGATGTTTTTCAAGCCCACGGGACCGCCCCTGAAATTGACGATGATGGTCTCAAGGATCCGGATATCCATTTCGTCAAGCCCGTCGGTGTCGATCTGGAGCAGCTCCAGTGCCGCCCTTGCCACATCGCCTGTGATGACGGAGTCCGCCTTGATCTGGGCGTAATCTCTGGCGCGGCGCAGCAGATTGTTGGCGATACGGGGCGTTCCCCGGCAGCGTCCTGCGATCTCTCTTGCGCCGTCAGGTTCGATTTTCACCTTGAGGATGTCGGCAGAACGGGTGATGATCGCCTGCAGACTTTCGGTGTCGTAGTAGTCGAGCCGGATATTCATTCCGAAACGGGCGCGCAGGGGGGCGGTGATCATGCCCTGCCTTGTGGTGGCGCCGATAAGGGTGAAACGGGGGACCGACAGTCTGACGGAGCGGGCGCCTGCGCCCTGTTCCAGCATGATGTCGATAAAAAAGTCCTCCATGGCACTGTAAAGGTACTCTTCGACGGTGTTGCTCAGCCGGTGGATCTCGTCGATGAAAAGCACATCCCCCGGCTCAAGGGCGGTCAGGAGTCCTGCCAGGTCGCCGGGTTTTTCGATGGCGGGACCGCTGGAGCTTTTTAAAGATGAGCCGAGTTCGTTGGCAACGATATAGGCAAGGGTGGTCTTGCCCAGTCCCGGGGGACCGCAAAGGAGGATATGGTCGAGAGCCTCCTGTCGTTCTTTGGCGGCTCTCACAAAGAGTTCCAGCTGTTCTTTGATGCGTGTCTGTCCCGGAAATTCCGAAAAATGCTGCGGCCGCAAAGTCAGCTCTTTTGCCTCTTCACGGCGATTTAAAGTCGATGTAATGAAACGTTCCGTCATTTTTTTAAGAAAAAAACTTGTTTTTAGTCAAAATTAGTGTTACTTTATAAAGATAACATACAATCTTGGAATTTTCCAGTAAAAAACAAAAAAAAAGTGAGGAAACACAATGTACAACCCTGATTTGGCAAAAAAAAGTGCCAACACCATCCGTGTGCTGGCTGCCGAAGCGATCCAGAAAGCAAAGTCCGGACACCCCGGAATGCCCCTGGGCTGCGCTGACTACGCCTTTACCCTGTGGGACAAATATCTGCGCCACAACCCTGCCGATCCCCAGTGGCTCGGCCGCGACCGTTTCGTCCTTTCCGCCGGACACGGTTCCATGCTGATTTACAGTTTGCTCCACCTCTTCAACTATGAAGGCATGACCATGGAACAGCTCCAGCAGTTCCGTCAGTGGGGCAGCCTGACCCCCGGCCATCCTGAATTCGGCCACACCGCCGGTGTCGATGTGACCACCGGTCCTCTGGGCAGCGGATTCTCCTCCGCCGTCGGTATGGCTATCGCTCTGAAACACTTCGGTGCTGAAACCGGTCTGGACAAAGCCGGTCTTGCCGACCAGAAGATCTATGTCATCTCCGGTGACGGATGTATGATGGAAGGCTGCACCAGCGAGTCCGCTTCTCTCGCCGGTCACCTGAAACTTGACAATCTGGTGGTTTTCTATGATGACAACACCATCACCATCGAAGGCTCCACCAATCTGGCTTTCAGCGAAGATGTTGAAGCCCGCTTCAAAGCCTACAACTGGCGTGTGCTCCGCATCGCCAACGCCAACGATGCCGCCCAGTGCGACGCCGCTCTGGCTGAAGCCCAGAAGAGCGACGGCCGTCCCACTCTGATCATCGGTAAGACCGCTATCGGCTACGGCGCCCCCAACAAACAGGGCAAGGCTTCTGCTCACGGCGAACCCCTGGGCGACGAAGAGGTCGCCGCTCTCAAAGCCAATGTGGGTATCGAAGGCAATTTCACCGTCGATGCCGACGTGAGAGCCTATTGCGACAACCGCTGCGCTGAACTCACCGCCGCCGCTGCTGAATGGAACGCCAAGTATGATGCCTTCCTCAAAGCTGATGCCGAAGCTGCCAAAAAGATCAACGCCCTGGTGAGCCGTGAAGTCCCCGCCGACATCACCGCCCAGCTGATGGCTGCAGCTCCCGTTGACAAACCCGTTGCCAGCCGTGCTTCCTCCGGAACCATCCTCCAGAAAGCTGCTGAACTGGTCCCCGCTCTCTTCGGCGGTGCTGCTGACCTTGCCCCCTCCACCAAGAGCAATCTGAAAGTCGGCGGCGAATTCAGTGCTGAAAACTATGCCGGACGCAACCTCCACTTCGGTATCCGTGAGTTCGCCATGGGCCTTGCCGCCAACGGTATGGCTCTCACCGGTCTGAACATCCCCTATACCTCCACCTTCTTTGTCTTCTCTGACTACATGAAGCCCGCCATCCGTCTGGCTGCCATCCAGAAGCTGCACCAGATCTACATCTTCACCCACGACTCCTTCTACGTCGGTGAAGACGGCCCCACCCACGAACCTATCGAACAGATCGCCATGCTCCGCAGCATCCCCGGCGTCACCGTTCTGCGTCCCGCCGAAGCTCACGAAGTCGCCGGTGCATGGGCTGAAGCCCTCAAAGCCGACGGTCCCGTGGCTCTGCTGTTGACCCGTCAGGATCTGGCTCCTTTCAGCGCAGAACAGGCTGAAAAGGTCGATGTTTCCAAGGGTGCTTACGTCATCGACGAGGATGAAGAATTCGCCATCATCCTCCTTGCCACCGGTTCCGAAGTCAACCTGGCTCTCGGCGCTGCCAAGCTGATGCGTGAAAAGGGTATCGGCGTCCGCGTGGTTTCCATGCCCTCTCAGGAGCTTTTCGCCAAGCAGTCCCCCGAATATCAGGAAGATGTCCTGCCCTGCAGCGTGCCTGTGGTTTCCATCGAAGCTGCTTCCACTTTCGGCTGGAACCGTTACGCCAATCTCGCCATCGGTCTGGACGACTTCGGTGCCTCCGCTCCCTACAAAGTGCTGGCTGAGAAGTTCGGTTTCACCCCCGAAGCCATCGTCGATCAGATCATGGACGCCTTTGATGACGGCGACGACTGCGGATGCGGCTGCGGCGATGACTGCGACTGCGACGGCGATTGCAGCTGCGGCTGCGGAGAAGACAAGTAATTTCATTTCGTGAACAGCAAAACGAGGTTTATCCATGTCAGGAATTTTCAAAGCATACGATATCCGCGGTATTTTCCCCGCTGAGATCAACGCCGCTCTCGCCGAAGATATCGGCAGAGCTTATGTAGAGTTCACCGGTGCAAAGAAGGTCGTTGTCGGGCGTGATATGCGTCCCCACTCCGCCGATCTTTTTGAAGGTTTGGCAAAGGGACTGACTGCTCAGGGCGCCGATGTGATAGACCTCGGTTTGTCTTCCACGCCCCAGAGCTATTTCGCCAACGGTACGCTGAAAGCGGAAGGCTCCATCATGATCACCGCAAGTCACAACCCGGGAGAGTGGAACGGCTTCAAGCTCTGTCTTGCCGATGCCGTTCCCATTTCCGGCGCGACCGGGATCATGGAGATCCAGAAGATCGTTGAGGAAAAAAGCTGGCGTCCCTGTGCCGTTCCCGGCAAAGTGACCACTTATGATATCAAAGATGAGTACAAGGCTTTTCTGCGTTCTTTTGTGAAATTCGACCGCAAGTTCAAGGTGGTGGTGGATTACGCCAACGCCATGGGACTTTATGAATTTGCGGGGATCGCCGACCTCTTTGAGGTGATCCCCCTTTACGATACCCTTGACGGTACCTTCCCCAACCATGAGGCAAACCCCCTCAAACTGGATACCCTTGACGCCATCTGCGCCAAGGTCAGAGAGACCGGAGCCGACTTCGGTGCCGCCTTTGACGGCGATGCCGACCGCTGCGGCTTCATCGACGATGAGGGCAATGTTATCCCCATGGACCTCTTTACCGCACTGATCGCCCAGGATATCCTGAGCAACGGTCCTGCCACGATCCTTTATGACCTGCGCAGCAGCCGTGCCGTGCCTGAATGTATCAAGGCTCTGGGGGGAACCCCCATCCAGTCCCGTGTGGGACACGCCTTTATCAAAGCCCAGATGCGTGAAACGGGTGCTGTCTTTGCCGGGGAACTTTCAGGACATTACTACTTCAAACAGAACTTCACCGCCGAATCTCAGGGCCTTGCCGTGGTGATGCTTGCCAATCTGATTGCCAAGTCCGGCAAAAAGATCCATGAACTTGTGGCACCGCTGCGGAAATATGCCTCTTCCGGCGAAATCAACTCCAAGGTGAGCGGTGATCCCAAAGCGATCATGGCTGAGATCAAAGAGCGTTACAGCGACGGAAATGTTTTCGAGCTTGACGGTGTCAGCGTGGAGTTCCCCGACTGGTGGTGCAATGTGCGTTCCTCCAACACCGAGCCTCTGCTGAGGTTGATCGTTGAGGCGGACACCCCCGAGCTGATGGAAGCCAAAAAAGCTGAACTGCTGGCGATCATCCGCAAGTAAGTGGAACTTATGAGCGAACTTATCGACATCTACAACAACGCAGGAGAAAAGATCGGCACCGCTGAACGGGCGGAAGCTCACGGCAACAACAGCTTGCTCCATCGTGCTGTCCATGTGCTGGTCTTTTCCTCCGACGGCAGACTGCTTTTGCAGAAGCGGGCGGCGGACAAACGTATCCAGCCCGGCAAGTGGGATACCTCTGTGGGAGGGCATCTGGCGGCAGGTGAGGATTATCTCACAGGCGGCCGCCGGGAACTTGCCGAAGAGTTGGGACTGCCCGGGGATACCCCCCTCGAACATCTTTTTGATGTGCAGATACGCAACGAGATCGAATCCGAGGATGCCCGGGTCTACAAAGCCTTTTCAGAGGGGCCTTTCGATTTTCAGAAAGAGGAGATCGACTGTGTCCGCTTCTTTACAGTTGAGGAGCTGAAAGATCCTGAATGGCGCAAAGGCTTCACGCCGTGCCTTATAAGCGAACTTGAGCGTTTATATGGCAAATGATTCACTCTTTGCCATTGCTGCGAAGCGTTTTTTCCGTGATCCCATTGCCATTGCCGGGATCACGGGGGTGTTGTTGCTGTTGATTCCGGCGCTTTACGCCCCCTTTATCACCAATGGCAGACCTTTTCTCATGGTGACGGAAAAGGGGGAAACTGTACTGCCTTTTCTGCGTTCATTTTTTGCGCCTGACAGTTCCGAATATTTCATTGAACAGCTTTTCAATTACTTTGCCCTTTATCTCCCCCTTTATCTTGCGGGAGCTTTGCTTCCCCGCTGCCGCAGAATGTTCCGCATCATAGCGGCTCTGATTTTGCTGCTCCCTTTTATTTTTGTTTCCCCGAAAATGGACAAAAAAGATTACCGTGCCGGGGCGGAAAAGGTTCGTTTTGTCCTTTTTGCTCCGGTTCCCTACGGACCTTACGAAATGTGCGGCGAACCCTTTTCTCCACCTTCAAAGAAACACTGGCTCGGGTGCGATGACGTGGGGCGTTCAGTCCTTTCACGGATGATCTACGGCAGCCGCGCCTCCCTTGCCGTGGGCATCATCGCCACCTTCTTTGCCATCATCATCGGCACCGCCGTTGGAATGGCGGCGGGATTTTACCGCAATGTGGTGGATCTTGCCCTTATGCGTCTGGTGGAAGTCCTGATGTGTTTCCCCACCTTTCTTCTTCTGCTTATCCTCATGTCGGCATTGGGGGACAGGCAGTTTGAACAATCCATCCTCGTTGTCATTGCCGTCATCGCTCTTACAGGCTGGATCGGTCTTGCCATGCTGGTCCGGGGCGAAACATTGAAGCAGAGGGCATTGCCTTATATCATGAGTTGTGAAGTTTCAGGCGTGCCTGCACGGAAGATCATGTTCCGTCATCTGCTGCCCAATATTACAGGGCCTGTTCTGATCAGTTTCACTTTCGGCGTGGCGGGGGCGATCCTTGCGGAAAGCGGATTGAGTTTCCTCGGCTTCGGCGTTCAGCCCCCCACGGCAAGCTGGGGCGGATTGCTCCGGCAGGCATTTGACAATCCCCTTGATTATCTGCATCTGACCTTTTTCCCCGGAGCGGCTCTTTTTCTGGCAGTGATATCATTCAACTTCCTCGGCGAAGGTATGCGCCGCGCGCTGGATGTGAAGTAAATGGCGCTGTTCCCGATAAAGGTCGATAAAAGAGGTTGAGGGAGTTGGGGCGGTGGAAAAGCCCTTTTGAGGAAAGGTCTTTTTCCCCCGCCCCAAACCCCACCCCCTTTTCCCAAACCTTTTTCAGCACAACACTTTTGCAA
>JAZONY010000040.1:0-10660 GCA_045654705.1 Victivallaceae bacterium | reverse complement strand
AAACATCAGTTACCGATAATGTCTGGTCCACAGACCGGAACCACCATTCCCCCCGTGTTCAACGCCACGGGGGTTTTTTATACCCTCGAGCCGGTTGACAGTCTGCGGGCGTGTTCGTTGGTTTGACACAGCCCACTTGTATTGACCAGTGGACAAGGCGCCCGCTAGCTGAAACAGCTAACCACAGTGGTCGAAGCAAGCCACCAGCGAAGGTGCTTCGCACCGAGCGCGGTCGAACGTCGACACCGAAGTAACACGCAGCTGCTTCTAGCTGCGAGGACCGCAAAGTGAGGTTTGGCAGGGGAGCGATCAGCCAACCACGCCGGGCAGACGCCACGGAAGTCAAGGTAATCACCAGCCAATGCCTATAAGACTTATAAGACTTATAAGACCTATAACCAGTTACCCATGGCAAAGCGAGCGCCAAATTATCGCCCCAATCGTAAGTTTGCGGTGGGATCTCTCACACCCCAAAGTATGACCGATAACACCCCCTCAGTACTGGTAAACGCTCTGATTTTGCATGAGTGTCTGGTGCGGCACTTTTTTGCGGACTTAAACGGACAAAAACAGTTCTTTACGGACTCAGGCGGGGCGCCATGTGTGCAAAAAAAAGAGGGTGCGGCAAAACATCGTTTTTTGCAACAGCCCCCGCTTAAAAGTTTAAGAAAAATATGATTCTACCAATATCGGGAACATAGCCTTGCAAAATAAGACTTTATGTGGTATATTTTAAAAATACTGCGACAATATTCACTCCTTACGGGTAAAAACTATGAAAAAATCTCTTTTGCTCCTTTCGTGCCTCTGCGCCCTTTGCTGCTGCGGAAAAACCTTGCGTATCGACATTGCAGGTCTTTCGGAAAGTGTCAGCATCAAAAGTTCCCTTGAAGGAACCACCCAAAGCTCAAAAATGAACGCCGGATCCCTGCAAAAGACCGTCAATCTGCCTGCGAGCAACGATTACCGTAAATTTGAACTCCGATTCACCTCTCCCAAAGAGACCGTCATTGGCATCACTTTGCGTTCCACTTCTGAAAGCAGTGTATTGGTGGATGATTTTTCAGTTCAGGGCACCCAATTTGAAAACGGCGGCTTTGAACTCCTCAGCAAGAAAAAATTTTTCTCCGCATGGAAAGGTTCCGCCGTCAATATGGTTTCAGATGCAAAACTGGTCCACTCCGGCAAATATTGCGGAAAAATCACCTATACCCAGAGACTTTCCCAGCGGAGCATCAGGATCCCCGCAGGAAAAACGATCACCATCAGCGGCTTTTACCGCAGTGAAAAACCCATGCCCTCCAGGGCAGAAATAAGAAAGCGTCTCATCCCTCCGGGTGCCAACGCGGTCTTTGACCCCACCTTTGACCGTGACACGCCTATCATCATCAGCAAGGGCAGACTGGAACTCATCCCCACTTACGAAAACTGCAGTGTTTATCTCAATCTGCTCCCTGTTGAGAAGAACAAAAAGCTCAAGGTTGAGTTTTTCTTCCGCAAAGCCGGGGAAAAGAAATTTATTTCCGCCCTGCCCCCTGCGGAAGTGATCCAGGAACACGCCTGGCGCGGCTCTCTTTTCAACCTCAGCGAGAACACCTCTTACGACTTCAAAGCCCTCATCACAGCGAAAAACTACAAAAAAGAGGTGACGGGCAAATTCCGCACCCTCAACAGTGTTGTTCCTTTTGAAAATGTCATTCTGCCCCCCGGAAAATGCACCGTCAAAGTGGTTTCCGGAACGCCTCAGAAGTACAAACGCTACACCTCAAACGGCAAGATCATCACGGCTTCAAAGGGAAGTGTTGCTGTCTTTGAACTTCAGAATATGGAAAACATCATCTTTGAAAACATGGTCATCGACGCCAAAGGCGCTCAGCATGGATTCAAACTCGACAACTGCCGCAACATCATCATCCGCAACTGCGAGATCTATAACTTCGGCCGTGAAAGCGCAGGCCCCAAATTCGGCGCCGACATGTACTACAACGGCGGCATGTACAACGCCGCCGGACAACTGCTTTATGATGACACGGCGTTCCGTCTTTATCAGAACAGAAATGTTCTCATTGAACGCTGCTACATCCATGATCCCGCATTCCCCTCTCAGACCTGGCTTTACGCCCATCCCTCCGGCTCCGGGTGCATCAAGGTCATGGACTGCGCCAACACCGTTGTCCGCTGGAACGACTTTGTGGGCAGAGATGAACGCCGTTTCATCGACCACATCATCGGACCTCCCAACGGTTCACTGCGGGGCGGATTTTCCCGTGATGCGGACATCTACGGCAACCTTTTCGCCTTTTCCAACGACGACGGCGCCGAACTTGAGGGCGGAGCCATGAATATCCGCTGTTACGGCAACCGTATCGAAGGCACTTTAAGCGGCATGTCCACCGGTCCCATCGGTCTTGGTCCCACCTATCTGATCGGCAACCTTTTCACCAATCCCGGCGACGATGACGGTTCTTTCAGCATGGCTTACAAGAACGGAGGCGGTACCAAAGGCCTGAACCATACCCGCGGAAAATATTATGCCCTCAACAACACCGTCGGAGACAACTGGTTCGGAAAATATGGAATGGGGAATTTCAGCGAACCTCACAAAGATTATTTCCCCAGCTGCAAGGCCTATATCAAAAACAACATCATCCGGGCTCAGGGCAGATTCTATCACCGGCTCTGGTATATCTTCAACACCGACTGCAACGGCAACCTGCTTGAACGCCTCCCCGGCGGAAATCCTGAAAATGTGGCTATGGATGTGGAAGCGCTCAAAAAGTCTCCTCTGGAAAAACAGGGCATCTTTGCCCCTGTCAAATATGCCGATCCCCTGAAAGGCAATTACGCTCTCAGGAAAAATGCTCCCGGATTCAACCGGGCGCTTCCCCAGAACAATTTCCCCCAGTTCAAACATTGCGGCGCTTATGAGGGATATCCCGGCGAATGGTTCCCCAAACGCCCCCTTGATATGAGTGCCGACAAAACGGAACTCCACTGGGGCAAAAATGACAGAAGCAGCCGCAGCATCACCCTCTCGGTGCCTGAAAAAATGAAGTTCAAAGTCATCGCCTCGGACAACTTCTACACCGTCAAAGAGTCCGCCGTCAAATCTGCAGGCTCACGGAAAATCTTCACCTACACGGTCACTCTTGAGCCGGAAAAGATGAAATCCCCCCGCCGTTACAGCGGAGCCATACTCTTCCGCAACGACCAAGGATTGTCGCTGCCCGTAACGCTTTTTGCCGACGGCAGGCTCCCTCAGGAAAAGGCGATCAGCTCCCCTGCCCGGTTCCCCCGCATGAAAAAGGTTTCAGCCAGGGGGACCCGTTACGTTTTCGAGATGGAACGTCCTGATAAAGGAACGCTTTTCATGCTGGTCAAAGGAAAACTTGCCCCCAATTTTTCCAGCGGCAAAATCGACTTCACCCTTAACGGACAGCAGGAAAAACGGGAACTTGTGAAAGCCGGTTCCTCAGACTGGATGCTGCTGAAAAGTTTCAAGCAGCACCGTCTGGTCCCCATTGTTTCAGAGGGCGAAAAGCTCACCGCTGTTTTTGATTCCCTCAACGGCGTGACCGTGGAAGAGGTGATTCTGACCAAAGAACCCTGGGTGCTGCTGCGCAACAGAGAATATCCGGTCAAGCAGTGATTTCCACCCCCCGAAAAAAAAGAGTGCCGCTTTCTTTGCAGCACTCTTTTTTTTTCAGGGAAAAGGTTTTACCTGCCTGTGCGGCAGGCTTTTGAAAATTTGCGTTCATTCCCCTCGATGCGTTTGTACTCCACCGGGATATCGTTGACACGGCGGTAGGCGGCGATAAGGGCGTCGAGTTCCTCCTGAGTGAGGTCAAAAGCCTCGGTCAGGTCGCTCAGGTCCGTGAGGATATATTGCCACTTGTTCAAATACCATGACAATTTGCGCAGAGAAGCCAGGTCGAGCCAGATGGACTCCGCTTTCCCGTCGGCGTTGAATTTCCAGATGAAATTGCGGGGATGAGCCCCGCCGTGACTCCAACCGTAAGCATGAAGCTGCGCCAGACGGCAGATGGTCTCATGGAGAAGTTCAAGAAGTACGGAACGGTTGCCGGGATCATGGGAAAGGTCATAGAAAGTTTTTGTTCCCTCTTCAAAGGCGGTGATAAAAAAGGAACTTTTCAGCCTTACCCCGGAACGCTCTTCACCGAATGCCAGCACTTTGACAGAAGGAAATCCGAGTTTCTGGACCACGGCGAAGCCTCTGGCTTCACGGGCGGCGAGAGATGGACGCATAAAGTAGCGGAAAAAACGTTTTTCCCGGTAGCTTTTGAGAGCGATCCGGAATTCCCCCTTTTCAGAGGGCAAACTGACAAGATGGACATCTTTGAAGCGGGTTTGCCAAATCTTCTCACCCTCCTGTTCTCCGGTGGTGTTGAGAAGCTCCAATTGCGAAACGAAATCTTCGCTGACACACTGCCAGGAAGAAAAAAAGGAAAGTTTTTCTTTCAATAAAAATTCAATATCTTTCATGTTCCCCCCCGGAAACATTTTAAGATCGGAAAACGGTCTTCAAAATTTTTCGGAACAAAATGACCTTCCCCTGTACGGGGTGAGGTCTGAGATAAAAGAGAAAGACTCCCGGCAGGGGCAACCCCTGCGGGAATCTGTTGAGTTGATTTTCTGCTCAGTTTATGACTTATCAGCGATTCTTGTCAGCCATAGCCTGCAGTTTGAGACACTTTTCGGAAACTTCCATGATGTGTTCGCTGCCGAAAGGCAGATTTGCACCGGTGGTGATTTCCTGAGTAAAGATCTTGAGGTAGTCGGAGCCTTCCGTTGCGGCAGGGATATCTTCCACAGCTTCTGCGCCAGCCAGATAGAGCTTGCAGCCCGCATCGGCGTAGTTGAATTCCAGCACACCGTTGCGGCCCCAGATGGTGAAACGCCAGTAGAAAGGATTGGCAAAGCCGGTCTTTTCAGGGGCGAAGTAGGAGACGTCGAACATGACACCGCACTTGTTGTCAAGAGCAAACATACCCTGAGCGGCATCCTGGAAGACCACGGGAGCGAAAGTTGCGAAAGCGTTCCAGGTACGGGCGGCGGTGAGTTCGGTAATGGTGTGGCCGGTCATATATTCAACGGCATCGAGACCGTGGATGGCGATATCATTGATGGTGCCGCCCTGCTTGCCCTGTTCAAAGTACCAGTTGGGACGGGTCCCGTAAGACAGGGGATGCTGTCCGCCGAAAGAGATGGCGTGGATCTCACCCAGACGGCCGGAGTCGATGACCGCTTTGGCGGCGTTGACATTGGCGTTGAGGCGCATATCC
Source organism: Victivallaceae bacterium (assembly GCA_045654705.1). Classification (GTDB taxonomy): domain Bacteria; phylum Verrucomicrobiota; class Lentisphaeria; order Victivallales; family Victivallaceae; genus UBA1784. The sequence goes on along the minus strand of JAZONY010000040.1, from coordinate 5,357 downwards.
AGCATACAGCCCACTTTCAGATTGCGGGTCTGGGCGAGGTGGCGGATCTCACGCAGTTCAGCAAGAGAGGTACAGATAGGTTTATCAGCAATGACGTGCTTGCCTGCTACCAGTCCGGAAATGGCACGGGCGCCGCGGATACCGAAGTAATCGCCGATGGCAAGGATATCAAAATCACACTGCTGCATCATTTCGTGAAAGTCGTCAAAAGTAATGTCGATCCCCCGCTCTTTGGCAGCGGCGGCGGCTTCGGCGTTTTCCTCACAAGCGGCAACGATGGTGTACTCTTCAGACTCTTTCATTTTCTGATAGAGGCTGTCGATGTGGCTGTGACGGAATCCGACGAATGCGACCTTAAACTTTTCCATGATTCATTCCTCCTTTTGTGGTGGTCAAGTTCTCATTTAAGAGACACTATTAAGATAACCCCGTCTCTTTGAAATGTCAAGCTCAAACAAAGAGTTTTTTTACGAAAATTTCTTCTCCCTCATCTTCCCCTCAAAAAAGAGATCAGGGAAGTTCGTTGAATCCGGCGATGACCATTCCCAGTTCAGCGGCTTTTTGGAGCATGGCGCAGAGGGTTTCTTCTGCCATGTGGACCGTTTTGGCTTCGGGAAGGATGGCGTGAGAGAAAAAGGTGATGACCTTATTCTGCGCCGCGGCTTTTTCAAGGGCGGAGTCCAGATTCTCCTGAGTCGTTTCATAAAAGGGTCCGATGCCGCATCCCCCCATGACACGCTGCGCCCCGAGACGGTCAAAAGCAAGATAAGGTTCATCAAAGTCGGCGATGCGGAACCCTTTGGGTGCCCTGATCCCCGTTCCAGCTCTGAAACGGCTGAAATATTGACCGAGAAAGGTGTCGAACTCCTGTGAATGGCGGTTGTTGGGGTAGGCAAAAAAACGGATATCCTCAACGCCGTAAGCACGGCACTGTTCAAGCTGGGGGCGGATGAAGTTGTCAAAATACGCCTGCGGCGTGATATCCACGGCGTCTTTGTGTCCGATAGTATGGAGTCCCACGCTGTGACCGTGAGCGCGCAAAGTTTTCATGGACTCCGCCGCTTCAGCGGTGATCTCTTTATCATAAAAAAAGGTGGCACGGCCGTTGTAACGCTCAAAAAGCTCCAATTGAGGCAGCCATGACTCAAAACGCCCGTCGTCAAAGGTGAGCAAAAGAATACCGTTTCTGACCCGGGCAAGGTCAAGTTTACCGTTTTCGTGGAGAGGCATCGGAGCTTTATCCATAAAAAAATCCTTTTTTTCAGCTTTTTTCTGCATCTGTTTCGTTCAAATATAGTCCCCGCCCGGGAAAAAGTCAAGTTCCTTTGAACAAAACGGCTTGAAATTTTCTCTTTTATGCTGTACATTATCTCGTCAATATTTCACAGAACTGTTTTTGATCGGAGAATATTTTATGTCCTTTATTGAAGATATCGCCCGCAAAGCCAAAGATTCCTCACGGCTTCTTAAATCTCTTTCAGGTGAGAGCCGCGCCGCCGCGCTGAACGCCATGGCGCAAAAACTGATCGACTGCAAAGAGGAACTCATGGCTGCCAACGCCGCCGACCTTGCCGCCGCTCCCGGTTTGACCGATGCATTCAGGAAACGCCTGACGGTCAATGAAAAGATTTTCAACTACATGGTCAAAAGATTGCAGGAAGCCGCCGCACTCCCCGACCCGGTGGGGGCTGTCCTTGAGGGGCGCACCATGCCCTCCGGACTTCAGGTCAGACGTGTTGCCGTTCCCATCGGTGTCATCGCCATCATCTACGAAGCACGGCCCAATGTGACCACTGATGCCGCCGCCGTGGCGCTTAAAAGCGGCAATGCGGTGATCCTCAAAGGGGGTTCGGAATCCCTGCGGACCAACAAGGTCCTTGCCGCCGCCATGCGTGAGGCGGCTGTGGAATCAGGACTTCCCGCCGATGCCATCCAGCTCATCGAAAGCACCGATCACGGCGCCGTAACGGAGCTTCTCAAACAGGAGCAGTACATCGATCTGATCATCCCCAGAGGGGGCAAAAATCTTATCAAAGCTGTTTCAGAGGGGACCCGTATCCCGGTTCTGAAACATTATGACGGTATCTGTCATCTTTACGCCGCCGCCGATGCGGAAGAAGAGATGACGGTTTCCCTTGTTGTCAACTCCAAATGCCAGCGTGTCGAGGTGTGCAACGCCCTTGAAACACTGCTGATCGACGCAGAGTCCGCCCCCCGTCTGGTTCCGGCTGTGGCGGAAGCGCTCCGCAAAGAGGGGGTCGAACTGCGGGGATGTCCTGAGTGTTGCGCATTGGACAAAAAAATCCTCCCCGCAACGGAGGAGGATTGGAGTACGGAATATCTGGCGCCCGTTCTTTCGGTGAAGATCGTCCACGGCATTGAAGAGGCTATGGAACATATCGCACGTTACGGTTCAGGTCACACCGACGGCATCATCACCAACTCTCTTGTTCTTTCAGAAAAGTTTATTGCAGGTGTTGACTCCGCCTCGGTTCTGGTCAACGCCTCCACCCGTCTTTCAGGGGGCGGCGACTACGGCATGGGGGCAGTGGTGGGCATCAGTACCGACAAACTTCACGCCCGTGGACCTGTGGGCCCTGCGGAACTTTGTTCCTACAAATGGGTCGCAGTGGGCAGCGGGCAGACCCGTTCCTGAAATATCACTTGCCGGGAACGAGATCGATTTTCACATCTTTGATCACCACGCCGCTGGAATTGCTGTGGGCGTAGAGCTTGATGTGGAAACGGTTGACCTTGCGCATGACACCCGCTTTGTCAGGGGCGGAAGCATCTTTCAGCACGATTTCGCCCTTGACGACGGAAAACTCTTTTTTCCCCTTGAGCAGCACAAAGTTGTCACCGATCCACCCCTCTTTTGACCACTGACCGATGCGGAGACTCACATTGGGGGAATCCATTTTCATGGTGATTTCGTAGACCAGTTTATCCCCGGCTTTTCCGGGGAACTGTTTTGCATACTCGAGGAAGTTGAATTTTTCCAGAACGACAGCCTTGCCCCCGTCAAGATCCACAAGTTTCCCCGGAGTTTTCCACGAAGCAACGGGAGTTGAGGTGCCTTTTTTGAAAGGCATCTGCAGATCCAGAGGTGCTGCGCTGAGGGTGATCGCTGCCAGAGCAGCTCCGAACATCATGATTTTTTTCATCTCTATTCTCCTTGTTCAGTAAGATAATTCGACCATCTGGTGACACTGGATCTTTTCAAGAGAAAACTTCACTTTGCCCTTTTCACAGACAAAGGGGATCTCCACATTTTCAGGGACCAGTCTGGCTTTGACGATATTCTTATCAACTTTGATTTCAAAGTTCACATTGTAAACGGGGGTAAGCTCTTCGATGACCTCGACGGGCGCAGTAGCGCGCATACCGGGCATGAAAGAACCTGAAGCCATGCCCCGCAGAGAAGTGACCGCATAAAGGGCATGGAAAATATAACGGTTTTCCTCTTTCTGTTCCAGAAGCGAGACCCGCCCCTGTGAGGGAAGATCGGTGGTGATCTGCAGTTCATCCCTGCCGATAAAGGCGGTGACGGCGTTGCGGATGAACTGTTTCAGCACCACGGCGCCGCCAATGGCGTAAAGGGTGAAAACAGGGTGTGCGAAATAGAGGATACTGTCGGTCAGCACTCCTGCGGCAAAGGATGAAGGCTCCGGTTTGTTGGGGGTGTGCTGGTGGGAACAGAAGTGTTCGTAATTGCGGGTGAAGTAGGGTTCAAACACCTCACCGAGAGAGATTCCCCCTTTGAGTTCGATATTGACCGAGGGACGGTACATGACAAAGGGTGTGTTGACACCCCGGGGGGCAAAACCCTCAGCCACTTTGACATAGTTGGGGATCTGCATATTGATCCCCCCGACTGTCACGGGAAGATCAAAAGCAGGGGTATCATCCTCTTTCCTGAAAATGGAACTCCCTGAAAGGATGAGCTTGCCCCCTCTGAAAAGGAACTTTTTCACTTTTTCAAGAAGTGTTTCATCGCATCTGATATCATCGGCAAGGATCAGCACCTTGTATTTCTCAAAGTCCGCCCACACATCCACACGGTCGAAAAGGATGTGGGACTCCAGCAAAAACCGGGAGACTCCGATTTCGATCTGTTCATTCCCGGGGGCGAATCCGTTGACACCGATGTTGGAAAGAATGGCGACTTCGGCACATCCTGAAACACGGGAACACCAGGGTTCTTTCTTTTCCACATCGGCATAGGCTTCACCGATGAGGCGGCAGGTGCTTTCATCCAGCATCCCTTCGGGGTGGAGCTGGTCGCCCACGCTGCACTTGGAACCCTGCGCCAGCATGGCACAGCACTCGTAACGCAGAGCTTCAGGGGATTTGAAGCCCCCGAACTCGCCCCAGGTGGTGTGGAACTTCCCTGTCATGCCCAGAAAGTCCAGCTCCTGAGTACGGCAGAAAGCCGCCATGAGGGGGTAGTGGTCATAGCCCCAGCCGCCGGTGGGGAGCGACTCCAGTTCCAAATGGCTGAAATACTTTGCCAGATGCCGGTAGGCAGGTCCCAGATAGTGTCCGGCGTTGTGCAGAACGGGCATATCGGACTTCACGCTGCGGGCGGCTTCGCATGAGCGGCGCATATACTCTTCGATGACCTGATCGCTGAAAATCTTGCGGTCTTCCTCTTTTTCGGGGTTGAATCCTTTTCTTTTCATATCCCTCATGCACCAGGGACAGCAGCACTGGTTCTGGCTGATGATGTCAAAAAACATGCCGTCGGCATCGGGGAAAAGCTGTGCCGCCTCCTCAATCAGGCGGCAGAGGTAGTCCATGTAGGGGGAGTTGAAACAGAGAGACTTGAATCCGGGCAGAACAGGGGAAGGCTGCCAGCCGACGTAACGCCCTTCAAAGTTCAGTTCACGCCAGCCGGGCTGTTCCTCAGCCACACGGTTGTTGACCCCTGCGGTGATATAGATGGGAACTTTGACGCCGATCTCGTGGCAGGCGTCGATCTGCGCCCGGAGCAGATCGAACTCCAGATGGGGATGGATCTCGCCCACTTGGGTGGGGTGATAGCTGTATCCGTGATGACAGCAGGAAAAACAGGTGATGGAGTTCACATGGGCGGTCTGCAATCTCTGCTGCCACAGTTTTTTGTCAAAACTTTTCCCGATCCCGGGAATGAAAGGGGAGGTATGAAAGTCAAGGTGGACCTGACGGAAATTCAGTTCATATCTGTCCATAATGCGTTTTCCTTTCTGAAAGATGTTTTTCTCAAATACTATACCACTTCAAAGGGAATTTTTCCAGTGGATAAAAGGAGGTTTTCAAAAAAAATGAGCTGACGGCGGGTTTCTGTTGAAAAAAGTTGTCCATTTCATTTGCAAAAC
>JAZONY010000039.1:0-5657 GCA_045654705.1 Victivallaceae bacterium | reverse complement strand
GTGGGGCGTGTTGTTGTGGTGCAATGGTGATACTGGTTTTGGGGAGGTTTGGGGCTTCGACCACTGTGGTACAAGGCTTCATCTCAATTACAGCGCCCCCCGTCGACAGCCTGCGGCTGGTCTCAGGGGGGCTTAGATGCTCAGGTTTCACTCCATTCGCCCCGACATGACTCGGGGCGCCCCCTGCGGAATACCGCAGGGGCTTATTCCGCTCCAACCTTGCGCGCTCGGCGCGAAGCGCCTTCGCTGGTGGCTTGCTTCGACCACTGTGGTTAGCTGTTTCAGTTAGCGGGCGCCTTGTCCACTGGTCAATACAAGCGGGCTGTGTCAAAACAACGAAAACGCCCGCAGACTGCCAACCGGCTCGAGGGTGTAATATGCCCCCGTGGCGTTGAACATGGAGTTAGTAGTTGTTCCGGTCTGTGGACCAGACATTATCGGTAACTGATGTTTTGCAACACCCTCTTTTTTTGTACCTGCGGCACACCAATAAAGTCCGGCATGTCCGACATGTCCGACAAAGTGCCGCACCAGACACTCATGCAAAGTCAGAGCGTTGACCAGTACTGAGAGGGGCGCACAAAAAAACTCCGGCACCGTGAAAGGAGCCGGAGTTGACTGTAAAGGTAAGGTAACTCAGTCTTTGATACCTTCCTTGTCAAGATCTTTGATGATGTCGATGGATTTTTCATCGGCTTTGGCATCAGCTTCGCCGCCCAGGGTGACGGTGATACCGGTGATCATATCTTTGAGGCGGTCGCTGAAGTTGGCAAGGACAAAGAGTGCTGCCAGTGCGATAACAGCAACAAGGATCACATACTCAACGAAGGCCTGTCCCTTCTGACGTCTTCTGCGTAAAGTTCTCATGAATTCCTCCTTTTTCTGCCGCATGGCGGCGTTTTTTATAAAAGTCTTACGGCACAGTGAACCGGACGAGGCGGATCATTCTTTCGCCTTCATCGGCGATCACGCCTGAAAAAGACAGCACCGCCAGAGCCAGTACCACAGTCAGCACCAGCATTACAGCAAATTCAAGCGTTGCCTGTCCTTTTTCGTTCCTTTTCAGATTCCAGCGCCTTTTTTTAATTTGATTTCATTTTTTTCATCCAGGACGATGACCGTCGGATTCATATTCCGGGCCTCTTCCTCACTGCAGAGAGAGAAAGCCATAATGGTCACAACATCCCCCACTTTTCCCAGTCTGGCGGCGGGACCGTTGAGACAGAAGTCTCGGCTGCCTTTCACTCCGGGAATGGCATAGGTCTCAAGCCGTGAACCGTTGTTACGGTTGGAAACCAGAATTTTTTCATAAGGAAGTATTCCTGCTTCCTCCAAAAGTTCAGGGTCGATGGCGAGACTGCCTTCATAATCGATCTCACACAGCGTGATGGTTGCGGTGTGGATCTTGCCGCTCAGCATAATTTTTTGCATTTTTTCAGATGTTTTTCTCAAAAATTACTTTACAATAAGATGTACACGGTGTAAATTATACCACAAATACGATTTTGTCAATAGTTTTTTTGAAAAATCAGAGAAGAAAAACAAATTTTTTTCCAAAAAAGAGCTTCCGTAACCTGAAAAACGGAAATCTTAAAGCAGGAGTGTTAAAAAATGCAAGTCGAAAAGTGTTCCTTTGCCGGGCTTCCCGAATGTCTCAAAATCAGTGAAGGTGATGTTGAACTCATCGTCACTCTCAGTGTTGGTCCCCGTATCATCAGCTGTACTTACAAAGGCGGTGAAAACTTCTTCAAAGTCTTTGACGGCGCCGCCGATGCCGATCCCGGAAAATGGAACATCTACGGCGGCCACCGCCTCTGGATCGCCCCCGAGATCCCCGGCAGGACCACTGCCCCCGACAACCGGAGCGTCAGCTGGTTCCGGGAGGGTGAGCAAATCATTTTTGACGCTCAGGAAGAACCCGAAAACCGCATCGTCAAACGCATCGCTCTTTCCATTTGCGGCAACAAAGTGAAACTCACTCACACCATCATCAATAAGGATATCTGGGCAAAAGACCTCTCTGTCTGGGCCCTTTCAGTCATGGCTCCGGGAACGACGGTTGTTGTTCCCCAGGAGGAGTATCTCGGCCACGGGACAGGTCCCGGGAAATCTCTGCTGCCGGTCCGTAATCTGGTCCTCTGGGGATACAGCGACATGAGCGACTGCCGTCTGAGCTGGGGCAAAAAAGCCATCCAGCTCCGTGAAGCAGGCGGAACCCCCGGCGTTCCTGCCAAGTTCGGTGTGCTGAACAAGCGCAACTTTGCCGCAGCTTTCAACGCAGGCGGCTGTCTGGTCAAGCGTTTTGAGTTCATCCCCGGCAGAGAATATCCCGATATGGGCTGCAACTGGGAGTTCTACACCAGCTGCGGTATGCTCGAAGTGGAGACCCTTTCACCCATGTACCGTGTTGAACCCGGTTGCGAGGTGAGTTCCTCCGAGGAGTGGGAACTTTATGAGGAAATCCCCTCTTTCGTCAAAGAACTTATATAAAACATGGCTGAGAGCCCTTATTTTCGTTGGAAAATTTGCGGAACTTGTGCTATATTATGCTTTTGGCAGAAAATTGTACTTGAAACAATTATAATAAGGAACTATTGAAAATGTATCGTACTCATACTTGCGGTGAGCTGCGGAAATCCGACGTGGGCAAAAACGTCCGTATTTCCGGCTGGATCCACAGTGTCCGTGACCACGGCGGCGTTATCTTCATCGACCTGCGTGACCATTACGGTCTGACTCAGGTGGTCATCGACCCCCAGCAGTCCTTCTATCAGGCGCTTGACAAATGGCGCGTTGAAACGGTTGTCCGCTTCGACGGCGAAGTCCTTGCCCGTACCCCCGAGACTGTGAACCCCAAACTCGCCACAGGTGAAATCGAACTGCGTGCCACCGATATGGAAGTTCTGGGCGAAGCTGAAGTCATTCCCTTCCTGGTCGCCAAAGATGACGGCGCTCCCGAAAATATGCGTCTGCGCTATCGCTTCCTCGATCTGCGCCGTGAGAAACTCCACAAGAACATCATTCTGCGCTCCGAGGTCATTGCCGAGATGCGCCGTTATATGATCTCCAAGGGATTCCACGAATTCCAGACCCCCATCCTGACCGCCAGCAGCCCCGAAGGTGCCCGTGACTATCTGGTTCCCTCCCGTCTGCATCCCGGTAAATTCTACGCTCTGCCTCAGGCTCCCCAGCAGTTCAAACAGCTGCTGATGGTTTCCGGATTCGACCGTTATTTCCAGGTTGCCCCCTGCTTCCGTGACGAGGATGCCCGTGCCGACCGCAGCCCCGGCGAATTCTATCAGCTTGACGTTGAAATGAGTTTCGTCGAGCAGGATGACATCTTTGAAGTGCTTGAAGGTCTCTTTGACAGCGTTTTCGCCAAGTTCAGCACCAAAGAGTACACCAGACCTCCGTTCCCCCGGATCCCCTACCGTGAAGCCATCAAGCGTTACGGCAGCGACAAGCCCGACTTGCGGAATCCTCTGGAAATGGTGGATGTCTCCGAATTCTTCAAAGACAGCGAGTTCAAGGCTTTCGCAGGTGTCGTCGCCAACGGCGGCATCGTCACCGCCATCAAGGCTCCCAAAGTCGCCGATAAACCCCGTAAGTTCTTTGACGATATGATCAAGTTCGCTCAGGAAAACGGCGCCAAAGGTATGGCTTACATCATCTGGCAGGAAGACGGCGAAAAGAGCCCCATCGTCAAGTTCCTCAGCCGTGAGGCTATCGACGGACTCAAAGCCGCCGGAAAAGTTGAGACCGGTGATGCCCTCTTCTTCCTCGCCGATCAGGAAAAGGTGGTCCGCAAGCTGGGCGGTGCCGTCATTCCCGAACTGGGACGCCGCCTTGATCTCATCAACCCCAACGAATTCAAGTTCTGCTGGATCGTTGACTTCCCCATGTTCGAGGAAGACGAAGAGACCGGAGCCACCATCTTCTCCCACAATCCCTTCTCCATGCCCCAGGGCGGAATGGATGCGCTGCTCAACAAGAATCCTCTGGATATCCTTGCATGGCAGTATGATATCGTCTGTAACGGTATCGAGCTTTCCTCCGGTGCTATCAGAAACCACCGTCCCGAGATCATGTACAAGGCATTTGATATCGTGGGTTATGACCGCTCCGTCGTTGACGAGAAATTCGGCGGCATGATCAACGCTTTCAAACTGGGTGCGCCTCCCCACGGCGGTATCGCTCCCGGAATCGACCGTACCGTCATGCTGCTTGCTGATGAACCCAACATCCGTGAAGTCATCGCATTCCCCTTCAACCAGCAGGCGGAAGACCTGATGATGAACGCTCCTGCCGAAGTGACCCTCAAGCAGCTGCGTGAACTTCACATCGAAGTCAAGCTCCCCAAGAAAGCAGAAACCCCTAAAGAAGGATAATACGGCGTATGAAAAAACGGCTTTCAGCAATACTTCTGATTATTTTCGCCCTGAGTGCTGTTCTTGCTGCAACTCCTGTGGATGAAAAGCGACTGTTGAAGATGGTTCCCGCTGATGCGGAAGCTGTCGTAAGTGTCAATGCAACAGAGTGGTTTTCACTTCCTGTCGTGCAGAAAAGTTTGTCTGAAAGCCCTGCTGCGCCCGAATTTCTCCGTCAGACAGGTATCTCTTTTACCGATTTGACCGCAGCCGTTTTCTGGTGCAGGGGCGGAGATATGGCTCTGCTCGGCATCTGGAAACGGAAGTTCGACCCCGAAAGGATTTTCCTTGCCCCCCGCTTTACCTGCAAAAAGGTTCAGCGGGAAGGCAGAAACTTTTACTTTGTGAAAAGCGCCCCTGTCCCCGGCAAAAAGAGCCGCCGCAAGCAGACTTCCCGTGAGTTCTGGGTGGCATCTCTCCCCGGCGGTGTAACGGGTTTTTTCTCAAGTTTTGAAATGGCTGCCGGGTTTGAAAAGATGGCGAAAGGCGCAAAAGCCTTCGTCTTTCCCGCGTCTGCGCAGGGGGCTTTGCGCGCCTTTGCCCGCGGCGGGAAACTCCCCGTCAAGGAGTTTGCACTCAGCTGCAGCATGACAGGTGCCAAAAGAAGTGATTTTTCAGCATTTGCAAGTTGCGAATGTGCCACTCCCGAAGAGGCGGCTGCGCTCCGGAGCCAGATGATGCTGATGTGCAATCTCATGCTTGTCCAGTCCATGCAGAACGCTCCTGAGCTTGCCGCAGAACTTATTCAGAAACTCAAATTCGATGTTTCAGGCAACAGATTGTTTCTGACTGTGGTGCTGCCTGAAAAAATGTTGAAGGAATTGGGCGACTTTGCCCAAAAAGAGGCAGCAAAAAAGAAGCTCCGGCGCAACAGAAAGAAAGTTGCTGAAAACAAGGGTGCTGTGCAGAAGAAGTGAGTTTACCCCTCCGGAAAATCGCAGGTGTTTGTGCGGCATTGCTTTTCGGTGCCGCCTTCATCGTTGCTTTTTTCGCCAGACCGGTCCGTGATTTCTGGGTCGATGATACCCTTTTCAGCAAAGAGATCCGTGAAGCGGCTCTGCGGCATGGACTTCCCCCGCAACTGGTGCGGGCAGTGGTTTTTCAGGAAAGCAGGTTTGATCCCCGTGCCCGGGGCGGAAAGGGGGAAATCGGGCTTATGCAGATCCTGCCCGCAGGAGCAGTTGCCGAGTGGGCGAGGGTGCATAAGAAAGCCCCCCCCTCTGAGGATCA
>JAZONY010000038.1:0-15404 GCA_045654705.1 Victivallaceae bacterium | reverse complement strand
GGTCAGCTCTGGGCAGAGATGAGCAACCGCAAGATCCGTTTTTATCCCAACGCCCCCGCTGCGGGAAAAATGGGGCCGGAAGAAATCAACATCCCCCCTGCCCCCGGAAACCACGGCGGCGCCGACAATATCATGCTTGATTATGTCCTCGACTGCATGGAAGCGGGCAAAAAGAATACAGAAATGCTCACCGTTGACGGTTACTACTCCGTCGCCATCGCCGAAGCCGCCGAAATCGCCGTCCTCGAAAAGCGTATCGTGGAGATCGTCCCGCCGCAGCTTTGAGGGTTTCGGCAGTCGAAAAAAAAGAATTGAGACGGAATTTTCCTTTCCGCTCTCAATTCTTTTTTGCTTTTTTCAACATTCCGTGTTATATTAGGGAAAATTTCGATTTTTTGACATGTTCTCCCAAAATCAAGGAAAAATATTATGCAAGCTCAACTTGAAGCCTACGCCGATTTGATCGTTCAAATGGGGGTCAACCCCGATAAGGGACAGGAAGTCCTGATCGTCGCCACTCTCGACCAGCCCGACTTTGTCCGTATGCTGGTGAGAAAACTTTATGAAAAAGGTGCCTCCAGAGTGGTGGTCAACTGGGAAGATATGCCCCTTGCCAAAATGGATCAGCTCTACAGAAGCGAAGAATCCCTTTCGACCCTCGCCGAATGGGAACTTGCCAAATGGAAATGGCGCACGGAAACACTCCCCGCACTCATCTGGCTGGACTCCGATGATCCCGACGGCATGGCGGGAATCGATCAGGGGAAAAGGGCGCGCAGTCAGGCGGCATGTTATCCCCTCGTCAAACCTTTCCGTGAAGCCATGAAAAACCGCTACCAGTGGTGTATCGCAGCTGTCCCGGGTGTCCCCTGGGCAAAAAAGGTCTTCCCCGGGATCCCCGAAAAGGAAGCCGTGGAAAAACTCTGGGATGCCATCTTGAAAGCCTCACGGGCGGTGGGGGATCCTATCGCCAACTGGAAAGAGCATAACAAACTCCTCCATGAACGGGCAGCGAAACTCAATTCGTTCCACTTTACCGCCCTGGAGTACCGCAGCTCCAACGGAACCGATTTCCGGGTGGGACTTATGGAACAGGGTATTTTCGCAGGCGGCAGTGAAACCGACCTGAGCGGAAGGCTTTTCAACCCCAATATCCCCTCGGAAGAAATTTTCACCTCCCCCAAAAAAGGCGAAGCCGACGGCGTTGTGGTCAGTACCAAGCCTCTTTCATGGCAGGGCACTCTCATCGAAAACTTTTCCATCCGCTTTGAAAATGGAAAAGCCGTTGAGGTCCACGCTGAAAAAGGTCAGGAAGCTCTGGAAAGAATGATCTCCATGGATGAGACTGCCCCCTATCTCGGCGAATGCGCCCTCATTGATTACCATTCACCTATCAGTGATATGGGCATACTCTTTTACCGCACTCTTTTCGATGAAAATGCAAGCTGTCATCTGGCGTTGGGACGGGGCTTCGATTTCTGCGTTGCCGACTACGAAAAATACTCCCGTGAAGAACTCAAAAATATGGGGGTCAACGACAGTATGATCCATGTTGACTTTATGATCGGATGCGCCGATCTGGACATCGACGGCATCACCGCCGACGGTAAAAAGGTCCCGATCTTCCGCAAAGGCAGCTGGGTCTTTTAATCGAACTTCAAACTCATGGTATACTCCGCCTCTTCTTTGGGGTGGAGTATTTTTCTGTCGTAAATCACTTCAAAAGTGGAATTAGCCTGTCCTGAAGCATCCCAGAAAACGATCTGCCGCACATTTTCAGGAAAAACAAACGCCAGTTTGCTTTTGAAAAAGGGAGCGCTTAAAGTCATTTCGCGCGAAGAAACTTGAGTTTCTGCAAAAATGTTGAACTCTTTCCCCGTCATCAGCGGGTCCTTGCTGCCGTAGTGACAGAGATGGACCACATATCCCCGGCGGTAGTGTCGCCCGTCTTTCCAGAAAGCCCCTCCTGTAATATTGCCTCTTTTCCCCAGAATGGCGGGCATGGCGTGAAAACGGAACGCATACTCCAGCGCATCATGGGTTTCGTTGATGATCTTCCCGGAAATGTCGATCCCCGCAGGGGTGAAATCGTACCGGATGACCATGCCTGCGCCCGCCAGATCCACCTGATCCGCAGGTGTCAGCTTGCGATACAGTTCAAGCCGGATCCCTTTCTCAACAGCTTTCAGGGTGCGCAGTTCCACGGGATTGACCAGCATAAAGGTCGATTTACGGGGGTACCATACCCCTGCAACGGCGAACCATCCCTTGCCCTGGGAACTGCGTACCAGTTCTTCATTCCCAAATTGCAGATCAGTTATTCTGCCCCCCTGTTTCAAATCGGCGACGACTTTGTAAGTGCCGCTCCGGACAATGATCCTGTTCCCCTCAGGTTGCGCCGTGATCCCTTTGGAGCTTACACTTTTAACTCCGCTCAGATCGACCTCCCCCGCAGCCTTCCGGGAACGGTGGAGTTTTTCTTCAAACTGATATTTTTTTCTGATTCCCGGCAGACGCTTTTGAAAAAGTTCTTTCATCTGAGTTTGTGAAAAAGGTATCAGATTTGCCTTTTTGCGGCGGGAAATCGAAATAAACTGCCAGCGCAAAGCCCCTGCTTGAAGCAGTATGCCCCGGGCAAGTTCTCCGGCACTGAAACGCCCCAGATCATATTTGCCCACGGCGACATGCCAATCCCCCTCAGGAACCCCTTCAAGGCACATCTCAAAGAAAAGTTCCCCCCGCTGCCAGAAATTGCCCACGGCAACGAGATACTCTCCGTTGTGGAAAAAACTGCGGTGCTGGAAAATTTTCAGTTTGTGAAGTCCGGGAAGTTTTCCCTCACCGGGGGAAGTTTCCGCAAGTTCCGGCATAAAGTCGGGATTTTCCGGGTAAGGTGAACGGGGCACGATCTTTACCTTTTCCGTAACATCCTTCCCCTTTTCCACCATCTCTTCATGTTCGGCGATCAAGGTGTTCGCCTCAGCAGCTTTCCCCCAGTAACGGTAATCGTATCCGCCGGGGAAGGTGAAAATAAATGCCCCCTGCCATTTCAAAAGGAAGTAGGAGATCATCTCAAAGGCGATCCCCTCAGGCTGGGAAATGGTGGTATCCCCCATCCGCCCGTGGGGAAAGGCGATGAGTTTAGGCATCTTCCCGGGAGCAGCTTTGGAGCGGGCAAAGGCTTTCACCTGCTGACCTGCAAGCCATGAAGCCAGTTGCGGCGCAGGATAATAGCTGTAAGGGGTATCCCAATACCAGCAGTTGTACGGTCCCCAGGGTTCCAGCCAAGGCAGTTCATTGATGTAGTCGGTCACATTGTACTGCTTTGCCCAATGATTCATCTGGGGCGTCATGCTCGACCATGATATTTCAGGGATAAAATGGGAATCCTTACCCACTCTTGCGCCGATTTTCTGCACTGTTTTTTCGAGTGTGACCACAAGGCGGCTGTGCTGCCAGCTTCTGAACGCCATCCACTCGTTCCCGTGGCGGCGGAGTGTCTCTTTTGGCCATGCGGCAGTGATTTCAGATTCCGGAATTTTACCCTTTGCCCATTGGATGAATTCATCACGGCACCGGAGACAGAAACAGCCTTTGGAGTTGAGATAGTAAGGCTCCCAGTTGGTCATGATATTTTCGGCGGCATCCTCTTTCACAATGAGATCTTCAATGAGTTTGACCACATTGCTTTTGAAAAATTCCCCCTGCCGGTAAACTTCCACAGGGCAAATCTTTCTCGGAAACGCCTTCCCGTCAGCCATTTTGAACTGTGCAAAATCAGGATGTTTCCCCTTGCCGATGCGGAATCCGTTGCAGATGTAGTAGTGTCCCCTGTAACGGATGATGCCCCGCTTTTTGAGTTCAGCACTCAGATCCTCCTGGGCGCCGTGGACACATGAAAAGCCGCTTGAATCATAAAATCCGGCGGCATGTTTTGCCATTTCCCCCTTGAACCGGAACTCCATTCCGATCATGGCGGCACTCCGGAAGGATGCCGGGCGTTTCCCCTCGACCGCAGGAATCACTTGCAGATCAAGGTTTTGCCGCTCTCCCTGCCACTTGCCTTTCACCAGACGGTAAACAAGGGGGTAACGTTTGGGTCCGGCTTTGATACCGGGGGCTTTGACCATAAGGACCGCAGCGTGCATCTTGAAAAATTTGCGGGTGAAAGCGATGGGGGGCAGATTTTTCAAGGCAATAAGCACCGTTGAACTTCCGTCGCTGTTTTTTCTGCGTTCCGTCAGAGGAACAAACTCTCTTGTTCCCAGTGCCTGAAATCCGGCAGGCAGCGTCACTTCAAGGAAAAGATCCTTTCTTGAGGGCGCTTTGTCGGCGGCGAAGGCGAAGTTGATCATGGCAACTTTGTTTTCCCCCACGGCATAGAGACCGTCCATAAATCCCTGGGGCGAGACACGCACCTGAACTTCCCCCTTCTGCTGTGAGGGGGTGAGGGTAAAATCATCCAGATAGGCCTTTCCGGCACCGTAAAGAGCGGGCGAAAAATAAAATCCCCCGGTTCCCGCCGGAACCTTGATGGAAAAACTGACTCTGCTCCACCCGGGACGGAGCGTGAACCGTTTGCTCAAATATCCCTTGAAAGGAACAAGCCTTTCCCCCTTGGCAGAGGTGACTTTTTTCAGCGGCGCATAAAGGACCACCAGTGCCGATGTCCCGAAGGAGGGCAGATGATTGCCCCGCATCTTGAAATTCACTTCCCAGACACTTTCCTCTTTTGTTTCAGGTATGACTGTTTCCTGAACGACTCTGTTGGAAAGCACCAGTTTCGGCGCAAGTTTCACAGCTTCGGCGGGCGTATGGATGAAAAGGAGCATCTTCCCCTCAGCAGCGCCCCCGGTGATCACCTTGCGGGAGCAGATTGCAGTGATCTTTTCTGCGTTGGGTGTTTTACCGTGAATATGCATTCCGCCCCGCCACACCCCCATTTTTTTCACCGGGGAAAGCTCCGGCGGAGTGATTTCAAATCCGCCGTCAAACAGAACAGAATTTTTTTTATCAATACTTTTTTGGGGAACCTTTCCGAACTTGCTGAAATCAAAGGTCGTTCCACCGGGAGAAAACTCTTTCCCGGCAACGCCGCTCAACAGAAATAACATGGTCCATAAAAGAAAAAAATTTTTCATATCAATATCACCCCGTTCAAAAATCACTGTGTTTCAACTCAAAAAAAAGGAGGAAACCTTTCAAGTTTTCCTCCTTTCTCAAAACATGGAACCAAAGGCTCACTTTGCAAGATTTTCCACGAAGCGGCAGGCGTTCATGGCGGCGACGGCACCGTCGCCTGTGGCGGTGACCACCTGACGCACCTTTTTGGTCCGGCAGTCACCGGCGGCGAAAATGCCGGGCGTGGAAGTGAAAGTGGATTCATCAGAGATAATAAATCCCTGTTCATCCAGCTTGCACACAGCTTCAAAAGCCTTGTTGTCAGGCTGCTGACCGATGGCGACAAAGATGCCATCCACGTTGAAGCGGTAGACTTTCTCCTTTTCAAGATCTCTGAGCATGATGGAGGAAAGCTGTTCTTCGCCCTCCAGCTCTTCGACAACGGTGTTGTAGATGAAGTCAACATTCTTTTTCCCCTTGAGGATCTCAAGGAGTCTTTCTTCACCGGTGCAGAACCCCAGATTCTGGATGATGGTCACTTTGGCACACTGGTCAGCCATAAGCACGGCATCCTGCAAAGCGGTGTTGCCGCCGCCGATGACGGCAATGGCGCGGTCTTTGTAAAATGCTCCGTCGCAGAGGGCGCAGTAAGAGACCCCGTTGCCGGTGAACTCATCTTCCCGCGCCAATCCCAGCTGCCGGTGGTGACTTCCAGCGGCGATGATGACGGATTTAGCCTGATATTCGCCGTGTTCGCACTGCACGATCTTGTAGGTTCCCGGATTCTTGACAGCGATAACGGTATCAAGTTCGATCTCTGCCCCCAGATTCAGTGCCTGATCCACCAGTTTTTCCCCGAGTTCGGCACCGGATATCTCATTGAACCCCGGATAATTTTCGACTTTGGGCGAATAGGTGATCTGTCCGCCGAAACTTTCTTTTTCCAGGACCAGCACACTTTTATTGGCTCGGAGCGCATAGATGGCGGCAGTCAGACCGGCAGGACCGGCTCCGATAATAACAACATCATGCATTGCAAAAACCTTTCTGTGTTTGAAAAAATCTCCGAAAAAGAGTCTTTTCCGGAGATTGGAGTTTCATGGGTCAGATCACCTGGATCACGCTGTTTTCCGCACCGCTCTGTTCGTCGATGAAACGGCGGATGTTGGAAACATTGACGATCTTATCGGCTTCGCTGCCTCTCACCACCACCAGCGTGGGTGCCTGACGGACACCGTATTTGCGGGTGAGTTCGGGATCCTCGTCGGCGATCACCGTCTCGTAGATCAGTCCGGCACGGTCAAGGAAGGTCTTTGCCATGCGGCAGTTGGGACAGGTCCTGGTGGTGAAAAGGATCAGGGAGTCGAAACCGTTTTCAGGAGCGCAGCTCTCTTCAAAGAGCATCGCTTCACCAACTGCGGGGGCAGCTGCCGCAGGTGCGGCACTCTTTTCCGCAGCTCCGGCGCCGAAACGGCGCTTCATGGCAGTTGCAGTGTCGTAGACCCGGCGGTCCTTGTACTCCTGGGACTTGCCGTCGTTCCAGTTCTGAACGGGGCGGTAGTAACCGGTGATACGGCTGTAAACCTCGGTTTTCTCGCTGCATGAGGGACACTTGAAAGCCTCTCCTGCGATGTAGCCGTGGTTGCGGCAGACAGAGTAGGTGGGTGAAAGTGTGTAGTAGGGCAGCTTGTAGTTTTCAGCGATCTTGCGCACCAGAGCGGCGGCAGCCTGCCAGTCGGGGAGCTTCTCGCCCAGGAAGGCGTGGAAGACGGTTCCGGAGGTGTAAAGGGTCTGAAGTTCGTCCTGAATGTCAAGAGCCGCAAAGATATCATCGGTGTAGCCCACAGGCAGATGGGAGCTGTTGGTGTAGTAGGGGGTTCCGCAGTCACCGGCAGCGGCGATGATGTCCGCAAACCGTTTTCTGTCATGCTTGGCAAGACGGTAGCTGGTGGACTCGGCGGGAGTCGCCTCAAGGTTGTAAAGGTCGCCGTACATTTCCTGATAGTCGGAAAGGCGTTCACGCATGTGGTTGAGGACCTCTTTGGTGAACTTCTGGGCGGCGGCACTGGTCAGATCGGCACGGAGCCAGCGGGCGTTGAGACAGGCTTCGTTCATACCCACAAGACCGATGGTGGAGAAGTGGTTGTCGAACTTGCCCAGATAACGGCGGGTATAGGGATAAAGTCCCTCATCCAGCAGTTTGGAAATAACATCACGCTTGATCTTGAGAGATCTTGCGGAAATATCCATCATGTGGTCGAGACGCTCATAGAAATCCGCTTCATTTTCAGCCAGATAGGCGATACGGGGCATGTTGATGGTCACAACACCGATGGATCCGGTGCTTTCGCCGCTGCCGAAGAAACCGCCGGATTTCTTCCGGAGTTCACGCAAATCGAGACGCAGACGGCAGCACATGGAACGGATGTCGCTGGGTTCCATATCGCTGTTGACGTAGTTGGAGAAATAGGGGGTGCCGTACTTTGAGGTCATCTCAAAGAGCAGCTTGTTGTTCTCGGTTTCGGACCAGTCAAAGTCAGCGGTAATGGAGTAGGTGGGGATGGGATACTGGAATCCGCGGCCCTGTGCATCGCCTTCGATCATAGTTTCGATGAAAGCACGGTTGACCATATCCATTTCGCGTTTGCAGTCTTTGTATTTGAAGTCCATCTCTTTGCCGCCGACGATACAGTTGAGTTCGGCAAGATCCGGGGGAACGGTCCAGTCAAGAGTGATGTTGCTGAAAGGAGCCTGAGTACCCCAGCGTGAGGGGGTGTTCACGCCGAAAATAAAGGATTCGATGCACTTTTTGACCTGTTCATAAGAGAGGTTGTCGACCTTGATGAAAGGGGCAAGGTAGGTGTCGAATGAGGAAAACGCCTGAGCGCCTGCCCATTCATTCTGCATGATGCCCAGAAAGTTCACCATCTGGTTGCACAAGGTGGCAAGGTGTGAAGCAGGGGCAGAGGTGATTTTTCCGGGAACGCCGCCCAATCCCTCTTTGATGAGCTGTTTGAGGGACCATCCGGCGCAGTAGCCGGTGAGCATGGAAAGATCGTGCAAATGGATATCGGCGTCGCGGTGGGCATTGGCGATCTCATCGTCGTAGACCTCTGAAAGCCAGTAGTTGGCAGTAATGGCTCCGGAGTTGGAAAGAATAAGTCCGCCGACGGAATAGGTGACGGTGGAGTTCTCTTTCACACGCCAGTCGTTGATTTTAACATAGTCATCGACCGCCTTTTTGAAGTCCAGAATGGTGGATTCGGCATTGCGCAGTTTCTCACGCTGACGGCGGTAGAGGATGTAAGCCTTGGCAACATCGCCGTAACCGGCCTGAACGAGGACAGATTCCACACTGTCCTGAATATCTTCAACAGCCACCAGTCCCTCTTTGATTTTGGGTTCAAAGTCTGCCGTGACTTTCAGAGCCAGAAAGTCGATGATAGACTGGTTGAACTGTTTTTCCTGTGCCTCGAATGCCATGCGGATGGCATCACAGATCTTGGCAAGATTGAAGTCGACATTCTTGCCGTTACGCTTTTGGACCTGATACATTCTTTCCTTCCCTTTTGCTTCTTTTTTATTTATGACTCATGAACAATAATATAATGGTATGAGGTTTTCAGTCATCCTGAAAATGCCCTCTTTATTTTCACATATCGACACCGCGGATCGCCGTTTCGGGAACAAATTCTTTTGCCGCTTCGAGCATGGCTTGCAGTTTTTCCTGCCCCGCTCCTGAAAAAGCGGAATCAGGAGACAGCAGATCCTCCGACTCCTTGAAGTTCTGCAAAAAGTATCTTTTTGCTCCGGCGATACTCCGGGCGGCGTTACGGATATCCTCAACGTTGTGGAGTTGATCCACCACCGTCGTCCGGAACTCGTGATCCACTTTACCCTCTTTGAGCAGGGCAATGCTTTTCTCAACTTTTTCTCTCATATCAGCTCTGCCGCAGAGGGCTTCGTAGCGTTCAAAGGAGCTTTTCACATCCATCGCCACATAATCCGCACAGCCGGAGTCAAGGATCTCTTTCAGCCTTTCGGGAAAGGAGCCGTTGGTGTCCAGCTTGACGGCGTAGCCCATGGCTTTGATTTTTTTCAGCAGCTCAACGCTTCCGGGGTGCATCAGAGGTTCACCGCCTGTAACGGCAACGCCGTCAAGGAGTTTTCGGCGCTTTTCAAGAAAGGCGAAAAGTTCTGCGGCACTCAGTTCCATATCCTCTTCCCGTCCTCTGACGAGAGAAGCGTTATGGCAGAAAGGACAGCGGAAATTGCATCCGCAGGTAAAAACGGTACAAGCGACCCTGCCGGGGAAATCCAGCAAAGTCATCTTCCGCAACCCGAAACGCATTTTTTCCATTTCCTGTTCCTGTACTGCTATGTCAAGATAAAAATACCGAAAACGATTGTCACACCTATACAATACCACATTATATTGATATTTCAAGAAAAAAACACACAATATATAGTAATTTTACCAAAATAATTTTGCAAAATTCTTCCTTTTCCCCCTTGACTTTTCCCCTTTGGTATGCTTTCCGGCATATTTCACGCAAAAAAATTCCCGCTCCATCTTTTGAAATGATGAAACGGGATTTTTCCCCCGGCTCCGGATACTCCGGCAGGGGTTACATGTTGAAGAAAAACGCCTTTTCCACGCTTTCCTGCTGCAACTCCCAGGTCCGGGCGTCGATGTGTTTGTAAGCGGGATTCACGGGAACTCTCTGGCGTGAAACCAGTTCCAAGCGCATGGTCACGGGAGAAGCGGCAATGAGCAGCGGGCAGCGGGAGGCCTTTTGGACCGCTTCTTCGGCTTTGCCGGTGATCAGCTCCAGAGTTGCCGCAGGTGAAGCCATCCTTGCACCGTTGCAGGAAAAACCTTTTTTCACCTGACAGGTCACAGCTTCAGGAAGCCACTCTGCCGCTTCGGCGCAGCATTTGTCGTCGCCGGAAACCATAATGACCGGGACGCCGTGTTCACCTGCCACATAGGCACAGATGCCGATTTCGCCGGTGAGTTTGCCGTTGATCCAGAGATTCTGCCAGGTGAGCGAACTCATGGTGTGTTCGCAGACGGCACCGGGCGTTCCCGCCTTGGCATGATATCCGAGGAGAATAAGCCCTGCACTGCCGTCAAGGTCCGCCAGCAGTTCCCCGGGGGTTGCGCCGCAGATCAGATCGGCTCTGGGGTCGATCATGGCTCTTGTCACATTATGACCGTCCCCGTGGCCGTCTCTGACGACGACCTCAGTGGCGCCGCCTCTGAAACAGCCTTCGACACAGGCGTTGATCTCGGCGGCAAGAAGCTGTCTCGTATGGGCGATCAAATCGGCACGTTCAAAAGCAGGCGAAATATAGCTTGCACTGCTGACCCCCGCCAATCCTTCATTGTCGGTTACGATATAGATTTTCATAAGGATCTCTTACCAGTTGAAAAAGAGAGCGCGTTCCATGCTTTCTTCGGTCAATTCCCAGGTGCGGGCGTCCAAGTGTTTGTAAGCAGGATTCAAGGGCATACGCTGACGGGAAACCAGTTCAACCTTGAGAACCAGAGGGGTCTCAGGTTTGAGAGGCGCGCAGTTTTTCACATTGCGGCATGCTTTTTCGGCGCACTCGGTAATGAGGGCGCGGCTCTTTTCCAGAGAGGGCATACGGGCGCCGTCGCAGGAAAATCCTTTTTTGACCTGACAGGTCACGGCACCGGGGAGCCAGTCGGCGGCTTCGGCACAGCATTTGTCGTCGCCGGAAACCATGATGACAGGCACATTGTGTTCACCTGCAATATAGGCGTCGATACCGATTTCACCGATACTGCGGCCGTTGACCCAGACATTCTGCCAGCTGACGGAACTCATGGTGTGTTCGCAGACGGCACCGGGTGTACCGGCTTTGGCGTGATATCCGAGGAGGATAAGTCCGTCGCTGCCGTCGATATCGGCAAAGCGCACTCCGGGGGTGCTGCCGTCGATGAGATCGGCTCTGGGGTCGATCATGGCACGGGTCACGTTGAAGCCGCCGCCATGGCAATCTTTGACGATGATCTCAGTGGCTCCGGCACGGACACAACCTTCGACACAGGCGTTGATATCGGCAGCCATCTGCCGTCTTGCTTCGGCGATCAGGTCGGGACGGTTCTTTGCCGCACTGATATAAAGAGAACTGCTGACACCGCTGATACCTTCAAGGTCGGTCATAATATAGATTTTCATTATTGCATACTTTCGTTTTTGGGTTGACAGATCATGTTCACGGTTTTTAAGTTACCACGCAAAGCATGATTTTTCAAGGAGAAAAGAGAGCTTTTTCGCTCATTTTTGAAAAAAACGGCTTGAAAATTCACCAAACATGTGGTAAATTGGGTATGTGTTTTTCAATATTGAGGTAAAGGATTGAAACAATGCCCCGGCTGACACCCGAAAACAAAGAACTGCATACAGCACGTATGCGTGAGAATATCTGCAATACATTTGCCGAGATGTTCGCCGCCGAAGGAGATGTTTCCATGGAACATCTGGCGGAAAAAATGGGTATCGCCAAGGGTACCATCTATAACTACTTCAAGGACAAAAGCGAACTGACCGCTGCCGTTATGGAGATCAGGCGCCGTGCCATGGTCGAACTCATGGAAAAAGAGATAACCCCCGCCGCTTCCGCCATATTCCAGCTTGAACGTTTTGTCCAAATCATGTGGGAAGATTTCCACAGATACCGCCATTTGCGTATGGAATATCTGCGCAGCAATCCTGTTCGAACCATTTCCCACCGTCCCCGCCCTCTTGACATTCTGAAAAAGATCATGGAACAGGGTATTGCGGGGGGCGAATTCCGGCAGACCGATCCTGAGGAGGCGGCACTTTTCGTCTTTTGTTCTCTTATCGGGAAATTCCGCCATTTTCTGCTTAAAAACCACGCTGCCGATCCGGAAAAGGAAGCGGAGATCACGTTGAGTTTTCTTCTGCCGGCATTGAGAAAGAGTTGATGCTCTTTTGCCGGTCAGAGAGAAATATGAACTGAAAATTTATTAAGGAGTTACACAATCATCATGTCCGGCACAGTATCCCTTGAACGTCTTCATAAAGAAGAGCGTATTCTCGTCACCGCCCACCGGGGAAACTCTGTTGACTTCCCTGAAAACACCCTTCTTGCCATGGAGGAAGCTGTAAAAGCCGGGGCGGATTTCATCGAATTCGACCTGCGTTCCACCAGCGACAGTGTTCCCATTCTTCTTCACGACACGACCCTTGAACGCACCGCCGATGTTCAGGGCGTTCCCGAAGAAAAAACCCTCGCTGAGATCAAAAAACTCAACGCCTCCTGGTTCCGCCACATGCGCCGCCAGGCCGCGCCTCTTGAAACTCAGATCGAGATCCCCACTTTTGAAGAGATCCTCGCCGCTCTGAGCGACAAAGCCGCCATGAATATCCAGATGTATCTGGACGATCCCGCCGCATTGAAAGAGGCTTGCCGCCTTTATAAGAAATATGATATGTACGACAAAGGCTACATGACCATCGCCGACGAAGCTGTGGTCGAAGCGGTCCGCGCCATCGACAAAGATATCGCCATCTGTCTCACCCCCGGCTGGAGTGAACGTGCCGATGAAAAAAATCAGCGCCGCTGTGCAGAACTGGGCTGCCGCTTCTTCCAGCCTATCCGCTCCACGCTGACGCCGGAAAAACTCGCCCTCGCCAAAGAGCTTGGTCTGCGTGCCAACGCCTTTTACGCCGATTCCGAAGTCGAATTTGCCGGACTCTACACCCTGGGCGTTCCCGGCATCATGACCAATGCCCCCGCCCGTCTGGTCCAGTGGCTTTCCCGCCAGAAATAAGGAAAAAGAAAAATGAAGATCCGCTATGAACAGCTGACGCCTGTGGAGGCCCTTGAAACCTATTGTGAATGGATTTTATCCCAGCTTCCCAAATACGACGACCTGCCCATCTTTTCGTGGTACCGTCTTTTTTATCCTCTGCGTGTCCTGCTTCTGGGAAGCAAACTTCTCAAAAAGCCCCACTACGCAGAAGCGGCATTCCGCCAGATGGACCGTTATCTTGCTGAACAGCTCCCCAACGGGGCATTTTCCGCCCACTACCGCAACAAGCCCACGGCAGAGATGACCCAAGCCGAACTTGAAGAACTCTTCCGGACCGGCTGTATCAATCTGGCGGACAACGGTTCCAACGTCCACGCCCTGCTTCTGGGAGCATCTGCCGCCGATCCGGAACGGCGCGAACGCTACCTCGATGCGGCGAAAAAATGGCTGGACTGGTGGGTTCCCGTCTGGGCGCTGCCCGACGGCTCCTACGGAAACGCCATCTGGGCAGGACAGAAACTCAACGGTCCCTACACCATGGCGATCAATGTCTGCACCGCCTTTGCGGAGTGTACTCAACTTACGGGGGACCGTCACTACATCGAGAATGCGGAACGTTTTGCCATGTTCCAGTGCAATCACTGGCATCCCTGCGGCGTGCCGATCCGCTTCAACCTCTATCCGGAGCCTGATGCCCACTCGCTCATCGGCGATTACAGCCGTATCTTCTATCTGCTTGAGGGGTTGATCTGGACCCACTACGTCAGCACCAATGAGGAAGTCCGCAACAAGATCGCCGAACGCCTGACCGAGTGGCTCGAAAAAGATCTGCTGAAAAGATGGCCCGACAACCGTATCTGGTTCGATATGAACAAAAGTACCTTGCGCCACATCGAACACGGCGATTACGGCGACAGCGCAAACGACAGTGTGGGCTTCTATTGGCAAGCTGCCAAATGCTGCGGTATCCCCCATCTGCTGAAGTACTATGTGAACCATATCGAAGACCGCGCCGATTGGCGGAGCCGGATTGAAAAGGGTGAGAAGTTCCTCTGCAACCCGCTTCACGCCATGACACTTGCGGTGATGGCTGAAGAAGCCGAACCTGTTTTCTGTATGCAGGCGACCGGTTTCGCCGGACTTTCTGTGGCATCTGCTGTGGATCCCGATTGTATTTTCCCAACTCAAAAATAAGGTAACTCCTGATGAAACGCATCGTTTTTCCTGAAAAATGGAGCTGTGACCAGTGGTACGGATTCACCCGTCATCACTTTGAATTTGAAAACTGCAAGGCCTGGATCGTTGAACCCGAATTTCCCGCAGGTGACGGCAGATGGAGCTGGTGTACCGTCTGGCCCGAAGCCTTTGTCAAACGGGTGGGTATCGTGGATCTTCTGGAACATGGATTTTATCATGTCCATATTGACGCATTTGCATTCAGAGCCAGTCCCGAAGGGGTGGCACTCATGGGCAGGTTCCATGATTTTCTGGTAAGCATGGGATTGTCTGCCAAGTGCAATCTTATCGGCATGAGCTGGGGCGGATTCTTTTCGCTCCGCTACGCCGGGACCTTCCCTGAACGCATCGCCGCCATCTATCTGGACGCCCCCCTCTGCAACGCAGCTGATCCGGCAAGTCCTGACAGTGACCGCGCGAACTCCATTCTTGAGAACTATAAAATGAGCTTTGAGGAGTTGAGCGTTTCCAAACTCAACCCCCTCAACAACGTTGAACCCATCGTCAACGCCCGTATCCCCATGAAAGCGGCAATAGGCGAAACCGATCAGTCGGTGAACAACGACACCAACTTCAACATTCTTGAGAAAAAGATCCTTGAACTCGGTGGAACGATCGACGTCACCCGTCGCAACTACTGGGGACACCACCCCCACGGCTTCGACGACACCAAACCTCTCCTCGCCTTCCACTGCGCCGCGCGTGAAGAGTAACTCCCACAAAAAATCAAAGGGGCTGTTGCAAAACCCGATGTTTTGCCGCACCCTCTTTTTTTTGCACACATGGCGCCCCGCCTGAGTCCGTAAAGAACTGTTTTTGTCCGTTTAAGTCCGCAAAAAAGCGCCGCACCGGACACTCATGCAAAATCAGAGCGTTTACCAGTACTGAGGGGTTGAGAGTGTGACTAAACCTTTTTGCTTGGTCATACTTTTGGTTGTGCTTGATTTACTTGAGGTCTGCGGAGTCGGGGAAAGACAACCGCCAGCGGTTTTCTTCCCCGAACCCCATCTTTTCCAACCTGTGGGGCGTGTTGTTGTGGTGCAATGGTGATACTGTTTTTGGGGAGGTTTGGGGCTTCGACAAGTGTGGTACAAGGCTTCATTTCAATTACAGCGCCCCCCGTCGACAGCCTGCGGCTGATCTCAGGGGGGCTTAGATGCTCAGATATCGCTCTTACCTCAATTTGCGATTCTCGCAGCTCGTCGCAGCTGCGAGTTACTTCGGAGTCGACGTTCGA
>JAZONY010000037.1:0-66909 GCA_045654705.1 Victivallaceae bacterium | reverse complement strand
CTTCACTTTCAACGCCCCTGACAAAAAGTTCAAGCGCAAAAACATGCTCCTTGAAGTGCGGATGCCTGAAGGGTTCCGCGTGGTGGATGTGCGGAACAACTGCACTCTCACCCCCAAAGGCAAAGGGATCTGGGAAATCGGCCTCATGCAGATGCTTCCCAACGCCATAAGCCGCCCCTGGTACGCCCAGCACGGCTGCGCCGTCATGGTGGAAAGTACCCTTGCCCCCTCAGAAAAACTCTATCCCCTCACCTACCGTCTCCGTGACGGCAAGTGGCAGGGGGAAGAAAACACCATTTACCTGAAAGTCATCCCCGCCGTTCAGGGGAACCGCCCTTTGAAGTTCCGTTCATCCGCCATGCTGAACAATGAGTGGAACTTTGAAAAAGAGGGTGTCAAAAAGATCGCCGACTTCTATATGACAAGCGGATTTTCCGCCATTTTCGGTGCCAAAGGTCCTGTTTCCATGGCGTTGAAAGAGCGTAAGATCCCCCGTTACATGCAAAGCTCCCACTTTGCCAACGGCTTCAAACTGGGCGAGGGCAAAAAGCCTGAGTTTGCCCAGTTCAAGATGATCGACGGCAAGCCCTACCCCCGCAAGGTCTGTCCTGTGGAAGTCTATACCCGCGGTGCTTATTACAAAGAAGATATCTACGGCAATTTCCTCAAAAAAAATCTCGTTGATCTGGATATCACCGACAACTTCATGCCCAACTGGGAGCCTTATTATCTGGACTCCAAAGGTTGTTTCTGCACCCGCTGCCGGGATGAGTTCATCAAATACAGCAAGGGCAACCCCTCAAAGGCGGAGATCATGAAGGTCTGGCCCGGGGAGCTGCTCCAGAAATATGCCGAAGAATATTTCAAGTTCCGCTCATGGCAGCACGGCAGACTTATGGTGACACTCCACAAGGATATCGTCTCTCTGGGCAAAAGCGTCGGCAAAGAAAGTATCCTCATCCCCGAAGTCTCATGGCGTTGTGTCACCGACAAACACAACTACTACTGCAAGCAGTACAATGTCAAGGACTACATGCACGAACTCCCCTGGCTGGAACCCTGGGGCCCTTATCTCTACCACCGTGCGGGGCAAACTTACGACTATTTCCCCACTCATCACCTCATCACCTATACCGCCGCCGGCATGATGAAAAAGTTCATGGCACGCCATTTCCCCAATGGCGGCGCCCCGAAGCTCATCGCCTTCCCCCACGCCTATCAGAGCAGCGACTGGGTCACGGAGCCTGAAGCCCTCGCCTTTGAGACTTTGAGTTTCTTTGCCAGAGGCTTTGAAGGGGTCTTCTGTTACTACTTCCCCCGGGGCTACGACTACCGCCACTGGGCGGCGATGGCAGAAGCCAACACGCTGGTCAGCCGTTACGAAAAGTTCATCTTTGAGGGTAAAAACGACAACAACGGCGTTTCCGTCGAAGCGGTCACCCCTGAGCCGGAACACCTTTTCTACCCCCCCGGCGCAGAAGAACCTGCCGGTGAAGAGGGGAACTACCCCGGTTTGAGCAAAAAAAAGATCCTCCAGTTCCAGGTCTGGCGGCACAAAGAGGAAATGCTGATCTGTACCGGAAACTTCTGGCAGAAAGGGGAACACTTCTTCAAGCTCCGCATCAATGGACTTGAACCCGGCAAAAAATATGGCGTGGAGGTCACAGGAACCAACTGCGGCAGCTTCACCGGCAAAGAACTTGCTCAGGGTATCCTCATGCAGACCGGTGCCTTGCGCTGGCAGTTCATCCGCATCGGAGCCCCTGTCAAAGCTGACTTCTCTCAGGAAGATATGAAAAAACTTCTGACCAGCCGCCTCCCCGGGATCCGGAAAGCGCTGGCGTGGGAAAAGGCGCACTGGAAGAAAGTTTCCGCCTACGCCGCAAGCGAAACCCCCAAGGTGGATTACAACGCCATCGAAAAGATCACTTCCGCAGGTGTCACTCTTGCTCCTGAGAAAAAATCTCTGCGCATCACCACCGGAAACTACGCTCTCACCCTTGAACCCGGTCAGGGCGGCAGACTCCACAACTGGCAGTGCGGCGAAGATGTGATGGTGGGCAAACTCAGAAAGTGGGGTTACGCCGTCCCCGCCGTCTGGTACCCCGCCGAAGCGGCACTGATGCTGCGGTCGGGCATGAAAATCGAAAGCATCACTCCCGGTAAAGCCGGGATCACCGTGAAACTTTCACGGACCATCACCGCCAAAGACAATCCCCGTCTGGCGGGGATGAAGCTGGAACTGACCCATGAGTTCACTGTTTCCGGCATCAAAAGCCGTGCCCGCTTCACCAATCTGCTCCACGATGCGGTGGAGTTTGCCTTCCGCTTCCACAACATGCCCCAGCTTCTCAGCCGGAAAAACCGTGATGTGGGCGAAATAAGTTTCGCTTCAGGAGAAGTTTTCAAACGCAGCTATGTGCAGAAATTCATCCGCACCTCTGCGGAAGACCCCCTCCTTGAAAAAGCGTACAAGCGCACCAAACATATCAGCACAGCCAAATCATTCCCCGTCCGCATCAGTGCGCCCTGGAGCCGGCATACTCTTGAAGTGACCTTCTCCCCCGTACTCCACTCCATCATGCTCTGGGATGAGGAACGCAGTGCCAGTTCCACCTTTGAACCGGTCTTCCGCCGCACCCAGCTGGCGCCCGGTCAATCCGTGGAGTTCAATATGAATACCAAAATCATCTCTCAAACAAAATAATAATTAAGGAACCTTCTCAACATGCTTACAGCAATCATCGTCGGCGCAGGTCACAGGGCCCTGGCTTATGCTGAACTTGCAAAAATCAAAGGCGAATCACTCAAAATCGTGGGCGTCGCCGACCCTCTGCCCGAAAGACGCAAATATACCCGTGAATACTTCGGTTTCGGGGAGGATATGTGCTTTGAGACCGCAGAAGAACTTGCCGCCAAAGGCAAAATTGCCGATGTCATCATCAACGGAACCATGGACCAGCAGCATGTGGCGACCTCCATTCCCCTCCTCGAAGCAGGGTACGACATGCTCCTTGAGAAGCCCTTTGCCGTCAATGAAGCGGAACTCCAGCTCCTTGCCGAAGCCGTCAAACGCACCGGGCGCAAAGTGATGATCTGTCACGTTTTGCGTTATGCGCCCTTTTATACTGAGATCAAAAAGCGGATTCTCAACGGCGATATCGGCAGAGTTCTCAATATCCAGACGGCGGAGCATGTGAGTTATCACCACTTCTCAGCCTGCTATGTCCGGGGCAAATGGTCCAAAAAGAGCGAATGCGGTGCCTCAAGTCTGCTGGCAAAATGCTGTCACGATATCGATCTGCTCACCTGGTTCAAGAGCGGTGTCGATCCTGTTTCCGTGGACAGCATGGGGGGCATCAACTTCTTCAACGCCGCCAACGCCCCTGCCAATGCGGGGAACTACTGCCTTATCGACTGTCCTCTGGAACACACCTGCGACTTCTCAGTGCGCCGTCTGCATCTGGACAATCCCAGAAGATGGCGGGGATATATCTGGCCCAAGAGTGCCTACTGCCCCGAAGCCAACACACCCGAATACCGGGAAGCGGCTCTGAAAGATCCGTCACACTCCCACGCCCGCTGTGTCTGGAAATGCGACAACGATCAGCCCGATACCCAGGCTGTGATGGTCACCTTTGCCGACGGGACTGTGGCGACCCACACCATGGCTGCCAACACTGCCCGTCCCCTGCGCAAGCTCCACATCATCGGAACTGAGGGCGAGATCGAAGGGGTCTTTGACGACAACAAGTTCGTCGTGCGCCACCGGGATCTGGCGCCGGGCGTTCAGGGCTACACCGACGAATGGGTCGATCTGGGAGACATGGGAGACACCACCGGTGCTTTCGGAGACCACGGCGGCGGCGACCTGCGTCTTGCCATGGACTTTGTTGAATTTGTGGAAGGAGGCCAGCCCTCCATTTCATGTACTCAGCTTTCCGATTCCATCAACGGTCATCTCATCGTCTTTGCGGCGGATACCGCCCTCGAAAGCAAAGAAAGACAATTCTACGCTGACGGCAAATTCACCTCAGCGAAAGTTTTTTGAAATTACCTCTTCCGGCAAAAAAAAAAGCGGCTGTTGCCAAAAAGTTGTGTCCAACTTTTGGGGTGCACTTCATTTTGCAGCAGCCTCTTTTTTTGTACCTGCGGCACACCAATAAAGTCCGACTTGTCCGACATGTCCGACATGTCCGACAAAGTGCCGCACCGGACACTCATGCAAAATCAGAGCGTTTACCAGTACTGAGAGGCTGAGTGTGTGATTACAACCTTTTTGTTTGGTCATACTTTGGGGTGTGAGAGATCCCACCGCAAACAAACGTTTGGGGCGATAACCCGGCGCTCGCTTTGCCATGGGTGGCTGGTTATAGGCCGTATAGGCCGCATAAGCCTTATAGGCATTGGCTGGTGATTACCTTGACTTCCGTGGCGTCTGCCCGGCGTGGTTGGCTGACGGCGCACCTGCCAAACCTCTCTTTGCGGTTCTCGCAGCTCGTCGCAGCTGCGAGTTACTTCGGTGTCGACGTTCGACCGCGCTCGGTGCGAAGCACCTTCGCTGGCTCACGGCTTCGACCACTGTTTTTCAGCTTTTCAGTTAGCGAGCACTTCTGCCACTGGTCAATACAAGCGGGCTGTGTCAAAACAACGAAAACGCCCGCAGACTGCCAATCGGCTCGAAGGTATAAAAAAACCCCGTGGCGTTGAACACGGGGGTAACGGTTGTTCCGGTCTGTGGACCAGACATTATGGGCAACTGATGTTTTGCAACAGCCGCTTTTTTATCGTTTTTTTCAATGGCTGCAGCTGCCGTTTCCGCAGGAGTGTTCCCCGCAGTTATGGCCCTCACCGTGGTGGTGGTGATTGCAGCGGAAATTATCCCGGAGTTTCAAGG
Organism: Victivallaceae bacterium; assembly: GCA_045654705.1. Taxonomy (GTDB): domain Bacteria; phylum Verrucomicrobiota; class Lentisphaeria; order Victivallales; family Victivallaceae; genus UBA1784. Next base: position 62,012 of record JAZONY010000037.1, on the reverse strand, counting down.
AGTTGTTCAAAAACGCCTCGGCAACCTCACGAACGTCGCCTTCGGCGCCGCCGACCACCAGAATAAAAGCGATTTTAAGGGCGTTGATGGCTCCGCCGCCGATACCGCCGCAAATAAGCACATCCACCTTTTCCTCAGCCAGAAGCGCCGCAAGGGCGCCGTGTCCGGAATCCCCTGTAGGCAGGAGCTTTTCACTGATGATCTTGCCGTTTTCAGCTTCAAAGATGGCAAAACCGGGGGTGTGTCCGAAGTGCTGAAACACCTGATGATTTTCACAGGTCACTGCGATTTTCATTTTATTCTCCTTAAAAAATCTTGACACTCACATAACGTGCATGTCGATTACAGTTCCGTTAAAAAGCTCAACTGCCTCAGCCACTTTGGCATCTTCGTAAACGATACGGCGCAGGGCATCGGGGTCGTGTCCCATGACACTGCGGCGCACCTTGCGGTCGGGAGCCTGCTGAACGTCATCTTTCTGATTGGCGATATCAGAAGCGACAGCCTGATCGGCGATTTCCGGAGGAAGTTCAAAGACCTTTTTCTCCGGAACAGGCGTTTCCTCAACTGCGGGGGCAGGAACATATTCTGCAACAGGCGCAGGAGCGGGAACCGCTTCAACAACAGGCGCAACTTCAGGTTCAGGAACAACTTCAGGTTCAGGAACAACTTCCGGTTCCGGTGCGGGGGCAACTGGTTCCGGTGCAGGAGCAACAGGTGCGGGCGCAACAACTTCCGGTGCAGGAGCAACAGGCGCAGGTGCAACAGGCGCAGGGGCGGGCATGGCAGATACGGCTCCGGGAATGGGCAGAGGACGCTCCACCGGGGGGAGCTGTTCCATAAATTTCAGTTCACCGGCGGTCCGGAGCTGGTTGAGACGGCGCAGAATATCGTCGATACGCACAGCGTGAGCTTCGCGCATGGCTTTGAGAATGAGAGTTTCAAGCACGATCTGACGGTCGAGTGCATCCCTGAGAAGCCGTCCTGCGGGGGCAAGCTGTTCAAGGAGGATCCGCACCACATCGCTGTTGGGCGCACGGCTCCCAAGCTGCCGGTAGGCGGCAATGGATTCCGGCGTTTCGTCAAGGACCGTTTCAGGCTGGGGAAGCAATGCGCAGAGTTCAACAGCACGGAGCGCACCCAGCATCTCTTCAAAAAGCGTTTCAAGATTTTTGCCTTTTTTGGCAAGTTTCGCAACAATGGTGATGACACCCGCCGGATCATTGCAGAGCATGGCTCCGGTGAGAGCATCCAGATCCCCCCTGTCGGTCAAGCCGAAAAGTGAAAGGACCTGTTCCCCTGAAATCGTGCCTCCGTCCCCCCGCAGAAAGAATGCGATCATCTGGTCAAGAAGGGATTGGGCATCACGCATACCGCCTTCGGCGGCACGGGCGATGGCGGCGATAGCTTCGGGTTCGACGGCGACCTTTTCGGTCTCGGCGATAAGTGACAGGCGTTCAGCAATAAGTTTGGTGGGGATGGGCTGCAAATCAAACCGCTGACAGCGGGAAATAATGGTGGGCAGCACCTGATGGACCTCGGTGGTGGCAAAGATGAACTTCACATGTTCCGGAGGTTCCTCAACGGTTTTGAGCAAAACGTTCCACGCCACCTTTGAAAGCATGTGGACCTCGTCGATGATGTAGACCTTGTATTTCCCGCCTACGGGACTGGGCAGCACATCTTCGGCAAGTTCACGCATGGACTCCGCATTGTTGCGGCTGGCGGCGTCGATTTCGATAATATCAAGGGAGCGTTCCTCTGCCATGGCACGGCAGTTTTCGCAACTGCAGCAGGGTTCGCCGTCAACGGGAGCCAGACAGTTCAGAGCTTTGGCGAAAATTCGGGCAAGAGTGGTCTTGCCGATACCTCTGGGACCGACAAAGAGATAGGCGTGTCCTGTGCGGTTCTGAGTGATGGCATTGCGCAGGGTCCGCACAACATGTTGCTGCCCCACCACGTCTGAAAAACGCTGGGGACGCCACTTTCTGGCAATGACCTGATATTCGCTCACTTCGATCCCTCTTCGATACAGATTCTCTGGAGTTCAAAAATCTGCTTCAAGCCGTGTTCAGCCAGATCAAGAAGTTCATTCATGCGGCTTCTGGAAAATGTTCCGTGTTCGGCAGTGCCCTGGATCTCGATGAACTCCCCGGACTCAGCCATGACCACGTTCATATCCACTTCGGCACGGGAGTCCTCTTCATAGCAGAGGTCCAGCACCGGCACGCCGTCAACGATCCCCACGCTCACAGCTGCCACCAGCTGTTTGAAGGGGGAATTTTCAGGGTAAAGTTTCCGGCAGGCGATGGCAAGAGCTGCCGCCGCACCGGAAATACCGCCGCAGCGGGTACCGCCGTCGGCATCAATAACGTCGCAATCGACGTAAAGGGTGTTTTCGCCGAGTTTCTCAAGATCGGCGCACATACGCAGAGAACGGCCGATAAGCCGCTGGATCTCAACGGTCCTGCCCCCCTGTTTGCCGGAGGAGGCTTCACGCCTCATTCTTTCGCCGGTCGAAGCAGGCAGCATACCGTATTCGCAGGTGATCCAGCCGCCGGCTTTGCCCTGACTTTTCATCCACGGGGGGACCCGGTTTTCGGAACTTACGGCGCACACCACCCGTGTACCGCCGCAGCTGATGAGAGCGGAACCCGCAGGATGTGAAAGAAAATTGGGTACTAAGCTCCATTTACGCAGTTCATCGGGTCTGCGTCCATCAAAACGTTCCATGACAATACTCCCTCAAAAAAAAAGTCCCGGCTTCTGAAATAAAAGAGCCGGAACAGATGACCCGAGGCCTGCCAAAAATCGCGTAGGGCTGCTTGGTTCCCCACCTGACCCGGTTGGCGCTTTTGACAACACACGGGGTCCGTCCCGGCATCAAAAAGTGACAATAATACAATATATACTCAGTTCTTGAAAAATTCAAGTAGTAAACCCAATTCTTTTCGCAAATTTTTTCTTTCGACCACTCTGTCGATCAATCCCTTTTCCCAGAGGAACTCAGCTTTCTGGAAATTTTCGGGCAATTTTGCGTTGGTGGTCTCGGCGATAACACGCTGTCCGGCGAAGCCGATCATGGCTTCGGGTTCGGCGAGGATCACATCGGCGATGGTGGCGAAACTGGCACTGACACCGCCGTAAGTGGGATTGGTCAAAACGGCGATATAGGCAAGTCCCTTTTCGGCGAGTTTCTCAAAGGCGCCGCAGGTCTTTGCCATCTGCATCAAACTGACCACGCCCTCCTGCATACGGGCGCCGCCTGAAGCTGTGACCATGATGACAGGGAGTTTTTCTCTGATGGCGTACTCCACCAGACGGACGATCTTTTCGCCCACCACGGAACCCATGGAAGCCCCCATGAAACGGAAATCCATGACACCGATAGCGCAGGGATTGCCGTCAATGGTGCATCTGCCGCAGATGACAGCTTCAGAAAGACCGGTTTTCGCAACGCTGTCCACAAGACGTTTGGAATAGGGCTTTGAATCCACAAACTCCAGCAGGTCAACGGACTTCATATTGGCATCGAACTCCTGAAAACTTTCCTTATCGGCGATCTGGGCGATGCGGTCGGGAGCGGTGACGCTCAAATGACAGTTGCAGTTCCAGCAGACATTGAGATTATCCTCAAGTTTTTCGGTATAAAGAGTTTGACCGCAGTTGCGGCACTTCACCCATGAACCGTCAGGGATCACCATCTTGCGCGCCTGAGGAGAAACCACACGGAGTGTCGAATATTTTCCACTGCTGAAAAGAGCCATAAATACCTCTTGATCTGAGTTTGTGAAATCAGGAAACCGTTCCTGTCAAATTGCGGGGGTCAGAGATTTAATTTTTGTTCCGCCGCAACTTGTATCGTTATAATATAGCACTTCATCGTACTTTTTTCAAGGTAAGGGAGTTTCAAAATAAAAAAAACAGGCTGCCCTGCGTTGTTTTCACCCCATTTTCTCTTGACAAGGGCGCAAAGGAGAACTATATTATCCACCAAATCACAACCCCATCACCGAAGGAGTATCGACCATGAGTGCCGCATCTGAGGCAAATGCCAGAGATTTCATCATCAACGAAACGCAGTTCCATCTGGGTTTTCTCCCCACTGAACAATCCAATCCCCAGACCCGCAATCTGGACAAAGAGTTCGCCCGTTCCACCGTTGACGGCATCGCCAATCTGCAGCTCGTTGACCGCAACGTGCTGACCATGGCGCAGAAAGTCCTCAAAAGCGCCCCTTTCGAAAAACTTTGCGCCGACGGACTTGAAACTTTGAAAAACGGCAGAAAAATCGTTTTTTCAGGCTGCGGTGCCACCGGCAGATTGAGCATCCTGCTGGAAAGCATGTGGCGTGAATGCGCCGGAAAATATGCTCCCCTCACCCCCTACGCCGATCAGGTGTTCAGCATCATGACGGGGGGAGACTTCGCTCTGGTCCGCTCCGTTGAATTCTTTGAGGACTATCTGGAGTTCGGCCGTGAACAGCTCAGGAACCTCAACATCGGCAAAGATGACATGATCGTCGCCATTACCGAGGGAGGCGAAACCTCTTCCGTCCTCGGAACTCTTGAAGAAGCGGTCAACCGGGGCGCAAAAGGTTTTCTCCTTTTCAACAATCCCGCCGATCTGCTGGCTGAACGCATTGAACGCTCCGCCCGCGCCATCCATGATGAGCGGGTGACGGTCCTCGACCTTTACTGCGGTCCCATGGGACTTGCGGGCTCGACCCGTATGCAGGCGACCAGCTCCGAACAGCTCATCGCCGGTGCCGCTCTGGAATATATGGCAAGCACCATCATGGGAACTCCCATGCCCGATATCGCAGGTGACTTCGCAAAACTCCTTGAGGAGCTGGAGTCCCCCGGATCACGGAAAGCCATGGCGGACCACATCGACTTTGAAGCCGATCTCTACCGCAAACACGGACGCATCACCTATTGCGCCGACGATTGTCTGCTGGATATTTTCACCGATACCACGGAACGCTCCCCTACCTTTATGCTTCCCCCTTTCCGTCCTTCGGACGACACCGCCTCCCCTGTGCCGTGGGCATTTGTCAAAAATCCTCTTTTCGACACCCCCGGTGTGTGGCAGAGGAACATGCGCCGCCCCCTGCGCTGTCTTGAATGGACAAAAGAGGATTACATCCGTCTGGGGGCAGCCGAAAAAATACAGAACAATCCTCCCCGCATCAGCAGCGCACACCTTTTGAAAATCGCCATCGGCAACGAAAGTTCCCCCGAAAGATATGCCACGGGCAACGATGCTGCGATCCTCATTGAAACAGGCGTTGCGGAAAACCGGGCTGAACTCGAAAAGGCTTTCGACGATTACGCCGCACCTTTTGCGGCGGCGAAAAAACTTTTCATCGGCTGCGGGAAGGGGGATTTCACCGTCAGCTGCACCATTCCGGACTCCCCCCTGCGGCTGATCCGGCACATGGCGGTCAAACTGGTCCTCAACAACATTTCCACCGGAACCATGGTGGTCATGGGCCGTGTCACCGGCAACTGGATGAGCTGGGTGGACTGCACCAACAAAAAACTTATGGACCGGGGCGCCCGTCTGGTCTCTGAAATCGGTGATCTGAGCTACGAAGAAAGCTGTAAAAGACTCTTTGAAGCCATTGAGATCATCGCCGCAACCACTCCTCAGGGCAAAGAAAAACAATCAGCCGTCCAATATGTTCTTGAACGGCTGAAGTAAGTTCCTCTCACAGAGCAGGAAGAAGTTTTGAAAAAAGTCGGCTTCGCAAAGAAGCGGTATAAAGCTCCGGCGAAAATGCTTTCCCGGGGCTTTTTCCCTGCATGAGAACGCGGTTGAGCATGGCACGGCGCAGACGCTCGGCTTTTATGATCCCCGCCTGAGTGGGATCGCGGTAAAGCTCTGCCGCCGCACGGAACGCCGCGGCACTGCCCTTTTCATTGAGGAGCTGTTCCGCCTCTGGATAAAGGGGAAAAAGCTCGATTTTTCTTTCAGGCAGAGGGGATGCCGCCATTTTTTTGACCTTATCAGCACTCCAATCGCTCATAAAGGCAAGTTCCGTGATGATATCCCCGGTCAAGTTCCCGCTTCCGGAGTTTTTAAGTTTCACCACCCGTACTGCCGTTCCGTAATCCAGGAGATCGGCGGTCAATTTTTCAGCGGTCTTTTCCGGATTTTCTGAAAGGACCACCAAAGCGTAAGCGACAGCATTTTCAAGTGCGTTCAGCGGAGCATCGTTTCCGGCACTGGAGGACTCCTGATATTCCAACTCAAGTCCCAGCAGGATCCCCGCCATCTGAGGATTATAACGCTCCTGCGCCGTCTTGGTCAGAAGTTCAGTGGTCTGGAGTTTCAACATCCGCTCCCGGACGGCACTTTGAAGCGTTCCGAGATCCTCTTTTCCATCCGGCAGAAGGGCGCAGCCCCAGTTCAGAAAAAGCAGCAGCGCAAGAACTGCCGGAAAGTGTTTACTGAAAAGAGTGTTCATCATCAGGAAACACTCCGCCCCGGACTTCGGCAGCGTAACTGCCCAGGGCTTCTCTGATGATGCGCCCCACTTCGGCGTAACGTTTGGCGTGTTTGGGAGCAGATTCAAAAAGTCCGATGACATCGTTCATCACCTGGACCTGTCCGGAGCAATCCATACCGGAACCGATACCGATGGTGGGGATCTCCAGAGCTTCAGTCACGCTTTTGCCCAGATCGGCGGGGATACACTCAAGGACCACGGCAAAAGCACCTGCCGCTTCAACGGCACGGGCATCGGCAAGGACTCTTTCAGCGGCTTCGGGGGTGCGGCCCTGAATACGGTAGCCCCCCATGGTCTGGACCCGCTGTGGAAGCAAACCCACATGAGCCATAACAGGGATCCCCGCATTGACCAGTGCTTCGATCAGGGGGGCAGCTTCGGCACCGCCCTCAAGTTTAACGGCATCGGCATCGGCTTCTTTCAAAGCTCTGCCTGCGTTGTGGAGTGCTTTTTCACGGCTTTCCTGATAGCTCATAAAGGGGAGATCGAAAACCACAAAGGCGTTGGGCGCGCCCCGGCGCACGGCGGCGGTGTGGTGGAGCATCTGTTCCATGGTCACGGGGAGTGTGTTTCTGTATCCCAGAACCGTGGGAGCAAGGGAATCCCCCACCAGCAGCACGTCGATCCCCGCATCAGCGGCGGCGGCGGCGGAAGGGGCATCGTAAGCCGTGATCATAACTATTTTTTCATTTTCACGCTTCCGTTTGGCGAAAGCTGAAACGGTCGTTCTTTTCAACATAAGATCAAAACTCCTGATTTAAGAATTCCGGGTGAATATATTTTTCTTCAGGAAACGGGGAACTTCATGTTTCTGAGCGTACCCTGACTCCGGAAAGTATTTTTCTGAAAGTTCATGGAGCTTCTCAGGGGCCCCCATGACCACCAGATCATCTCCTGCTTCAATAATTGTACAGCCGCAGGCGGGGACAAAACCCTTGCCCCGGCGGATCATGGAAACCAGAGCCCCGGGGGGAAGTTTGGCTTCAGCAAGGGTCATGCCCACCAGAACAGAGGAGCTGTCAACTTCAAATTCATGGAGATCATAGTTGACCCCCTCCACAGTTTCCAGCTCCACGGGAACACGGCTTTTGCTCCGGGCGTTCCGGGCAAGTTTCAGTTTGCGGGCAAGGGGCATCAGCGTCACCCCCTGAACAAGCACGGAACCTATGACCATGAAAAAGACCATGTTGAACATCAGCTTTGAATTGGCAACCCCTGCCACAAGGGGAAAGGTCGCAAGCACGATGGGAGCGGCTCCCCGGAGTCCCGCCCATGAGACAAGGAGCTTTTCCCTGACAGAGAAAGGCGAGCGTATGAGCGAAAGAAAGACCGCTCCGGGACGGGCGATGAACATCATGCAGAGAGAAAGAGCGATACCGGGGATCAGCACCGGCAGCTGAAGCAGTTCCATGGGATTCACCAGAACACCGAGAGAGGTAAAGAGGATCACCTGCATCAGCCATGCGATACCTTCGTTGAATTTGGCAAGACCGCCCCGGAAGTTGTATTTCTGATTGCCCATGGCGACACCGCAGACATAGACGGCGAGAAATCCGTTGGTATGACAGAGTTCGGCGACGCCGAAACAGATGAGGACAAGGGCGACACCCAGAACATAATAGAGTCCTTCGTACTCAAAACGCTGGCTGAAAAGCCATTTGCCCGCCATGCCCAGAAAGAGTCCCAGCATCGCGCCGCCGATGATCTTGTAAAAAAGAAGCGGTATCTGCCAGAAAGAAAATCCCCCCCCCGCCGTCACGATCTGAAGCATCACCAGTGTCAGCAGCGCAGCCATAGGGTCGTTGCTTCCGGATTCAAGTTCAAGAAGGGGCTGCAAATTCCCTGAAAGATTGACGCCGTTCCCCCGCAGGATGGCAAACATGGCGGCGGCATCGGTGGAAGAGATGATGGATGCCATGAGCATCCACCAGGCAAGCCCTGTGTCGTGGTGGAAGGCAAGACAGATGAGATATCCGCAGATACCGAGAAAAAGCGCCGTCAGCACCACGCCGCAAGTGGCGAGGGTGACACCGCTGCGTATCACAGGCCGGATGGCGTGGAAACTTGTTCCCAGCCCCCCTGAAAAGAGGATGAAGCACATGGCGACAGTGCCGAGGGCGTTGATTGGGGAGGCATGTTTTTCAGGTTCAAGGTGAATGATCCCCAGTCCGTGAGCGCCCACAAGCATTCCGACAGCCAGAAAGAGCAGCAGGATCGGCATGTTGAATTTGCTGGAGAGCTTGTTGGAAAGCACCCCCGCAAGAAGCAGAACCCCTGCAAATGTAACGATAATTCCGAAAGAAAGCCCCATTTTCATCAACTCCATAGGATATCAGGTGAAACATCGGGATAATATAATGCTAAAGCGGCTCCTTTTCCACTTGTAAAGAAAAAAAACTTGCAATTTTCCCGTTTCAGTGTTAAATTATGAACATGAACAGTTGGATTTTTATCTATATCGCCGTTTTTTGCGGCGGAGCATCTCTTGCTCTTTTTCTCACACCTGTCTTTGCCGCCATTGCCCGCAAGACAGGCTTTCTTGACGTCCCCGCATCCAACCACAAACAGCACCGCAGCGCCACACCGCTTCTGGGGGGTGCTGCCATGTTCACGGCGTGGATCCTGGCACTTCTGGGAGGCATCGCCGCTGTCAAATGGCACTTTTTCCCCGACCTGACACCGCTTCAGGGGATCATGCCCGGCATGAACAACGCCCTGCCCCAGCTGGCAGTGGTTGCCGGATGCGCCGGACTTGCCGTCCTGCTGGGGTTGTGGGATGACAAATTCGCCATGTCCGCCTCAGCCAAGTTCGCAGGTCAGTTCATCATCGCACTTCTGGTCACGCTTTACGGCGGTATCAGGCTCAATATTTTTGTGGAAAACCATTGTGCTGTCACGGCAGTGACCGTTTTCTGGATCATGCTGATGATGAACTCCATCAACTTTTTCGACAACATGGACGGTCTCGCCGCCGGAGTCATCGCCATCGCATTGGGTATTTTCGCCATCATCGCAGCTCTCAACGGACAGTTTTTCATCGCCGCCATCTCAGCTTTGAGCTGCGGTGTCTGCTGCGGATTCTGGTTCTACAACATGGCGCCCGCCAGAATTTTCATGGGGGACTCCGGAAGTCACTTCCTCGGATTTCTCGCCGCAGTCACGGCAGCGGAGGTCAGTTTCTTCGACATCAGCTACTCTCTTTCCCGCTTCCCGGTCCTGATCCCCCTGCTGGTCCTCGCCCTGCCCCTTTTTGATACGGCAATGGTGGTCATCATCAGGACCCTGAACAAAAAACCTTTCTGGATAGGCGACCACAACCATATTTCACACCGTTTTGTCAGGATGGGCTTGAGCCGCCCCCAGGCAGTTCTGCTGGTCCATCTGCTTTCCCTTTCCATCGGGATCACGGCGCTGCCCATTTTCTGGGGGGACTTCAAAACGGCGGCGATCCTTGTATTTCAGGCATTTCTGCAATTGACAGTTGTAACGATACTCCAATTCGCACTGGCAAAGAAAGAGTAAAAAAAACATTATACGCCGATGGACTTGAAAAAATGTCGTCTCAGGTGTATATTATAGGAATAGCAATTTCCAATTTTATTTTTTGTATGAAAGGCGATGTTCCGCTTTCAGATTGTCGCCTCTCAGACAAACATTTTTTAACCCTCAAAAGGAGAAAACCAAATGGGCAAAAGAATGGAGACCATCGACGGCAATCATGCCGCCAGTTACGTCGCTTATGCATTTAGCGAAGTCGCCGCCCTCTACCCCATCACCCCGTCCTCACCCATGGGTGAGTACGCTGATGCCTGGGCCAGCAAGGGAATGAAAAACATGTTCGGAGAACCCCTGCGCATTGTCGAAATGCAGTCCGAAGCCGGTGCCGCCGGTGCCGCTCACGGTTCTCTGAGTGCCGGTGCTCTGACCACCACCTACACCGCCAGCCAGGGTCTGCTGCTGATGATCCCCAACATGTACAAGATCGCCGGTGAAATGCTCCCGACCGTCTTCCATGTTTCCGCCCGTGCGCTTGCCGCCCAGTCTCTCTCCATCTTCGGCGATCACTCCGACGTTATGGCTTGCCGTGCCACCGGTTATGCCATGACCTCCGCCGCCTCCATCCAGGAAACTCACGACCTGGCTCTGGTGGCTCACCTCGCCACTCTGGAAAGCGAAGTTCCCTTCCTCGCTTTCTTCGACGGATTCCGTACCTCTCACGAATACCAGAAGATCGAACTGCTCGACTTTGCCGACATGAAGTCTCTGGTCGATATGAAATACATCGAGCGTTTCCGCAACCGCGCTCTGCGTCCTGAGGCTCCCTACGCCAAGATGGCTGCCCAGAACCCCGACGTCTACTTCCAGGGCCGCGAAACCACCAACCAGATCTACGCCGATCTTCCCGGCATCGTTCAGAAGTACATGGACAAGGTCGCCGCTCTGACCGGTCGTCCTCTCCACCTCTTCGACTACGTCGGTGCTGCTGATGCTGACAAAGTCACCATCGCCATGGGTTCCGGCTGCGAAACCATCGAAGAAGCCACCACCTACCTCAACGGCAAGGGTGCCAAGCTGGGTCTGGTCAAGGTCCGTCTCTATCGTCCCTTCGACATCTCCGCTCTCTCTGCTGCCATTCCCGCCACCGTCAAGAAGATCGCTGTTCTTGACCGCTGCAAGGAACCCGGCTGCTACGGCGAACCTCTCTACCTCGATGTCAAAGCCGCTCTCGCTGACCGCGACGTCACCATCATCGGCGGCCGTTACGGTCTCGCCAGCAAAGAGTTCACCCCCTCCATGGTCCTCGCCATCTACAAGCACCTGGACGGCAAATGCACTCACAACTTCACCGTCGGTATCGAAGACGACGTCACCAACCTCTCCCTGCCCGTTGACGAGACCATCGTCACCGAACCTGCCGGCACCACCAGCTGCATGTTCTGGGGTCTGGGTTCCGACGGTACCGTGGGTTCCAACAAGAACTCCGTTGCCATCATCGGTGACAACACCGACAAATACGTTCAGGCTTACTTCTCCTACGACTCCAAGAAGTCCGGCGGTATCACCATCAGCCATCTGCGTTTCGGCGACAAGCCCATCACCAGTGAATATCTGATCACCAGCCCCGACTTCGTTGCCTGCCACAACCAGGCTTATATCGGCATGTACGATATGATCTCCTCCATCAAAGAAGGAGGTACCTTCCTGCTGAACACCAACGCTCCTGCCGACAAGGCTTTCGCAACTCTGACCAAAGAGATGCAGGAAACCATCATCGCCAAGAACGTGAAGTTCTACGTCGTGGATGCTCTCAAGGTCGCTCTCGAAGTCGGCAGCGCCAAATACATTTCCACCATCATGCAGACCTGCTTCTTCAAGCTGGCTGACATCATTCCCGAAGCTGAAGCCATCGGCTACATCAAGAAGGGTATTGAGAAGAAGTTCGCCAAGAAGGGCCAGGAAGTCGTCGATCAGAACAAACTCTGCGTCGACAAGGCTCTCGATGGTCTGACTCAGGTCGCAGTTCCCGCCGCTGCCGGCGAGTGCTACGTCCCCGCTCCCAAGTTCACCGCTGAAATGGGTGAATTCGCCGTCAAACTGATGAAGCCCGTGCTGGAACAGAAGGGTGACACCGTCCCCGTTTCCGCCATGAGCTACGACGGCTCCATGCCCATCGGAACCGCCCGCTTTGAAAAGCGCGGTGTTGCTCCCAAAGTTCCCGCCTGGGATTCCTCCAAGTGTATCCAGTGCAACCAGTGCGTGATGGCTTGTCCCCACGCTGCGATCCGTGCCAAACTGATCGCTCCCGCCGCTCTGGAAACCGCTCCTGCCACCTTCGCCACTGTGGACGCCAAGCCCCCCGTCAAGAAGGAACTCGGTCTCAAGTACCGTCTGCAGGTCTTCGTTGACGACTGTCTCGGTTGCGGCGTCTGCGTTGAGAGCTGTATCGCCAAGGAAAAGGCTCTCACCATGGTCTCCGCCGCCGGCGAACGCAAAGCCGGTCAGCAGGTCAACGCCGACTTCTTCATGGATCTTCCCGACAACGAAATGGGCGGCACCACCGAATCCACCGTCAAGGGTGTGGGCTTCAAGCAGCCTTACTTCGAGTTCAGCGGCGCTTGCGCCGGCTGCGGTGAGGCTCCCTACGTCCGCCTGATCAGCCAGCTCTTCGGTAACCGCATGATCGTTGCCAACGCCACCGGCTGCTCCTCCATCTACTCCGGTTCCTTCCCCAGCTTGCCCTACTGCAAGGACAAAGAAGGCCGCGGTCCCGCATGGGCCAACTCCCTCTTTGAGGACAACGCTGAGTACGGCTTCGGTATGCGTGTCGCTGTCGACACCAACCGTGAACAGCTGAAGAACCTCATCAACCGCGCTCTCGAACTGGGCGTCGCCTGCCCCGATATGAAGGCCGGTTTCGAATACGCTCTCGCCAACTGGGATGCCAAAGATGATGCCGCTCTCGCCAACCAGAAGAAACTGGGCGAAATGCTCGCCAAAGTCGGCGAATGCAAGTGCGAAGGCGAAATCAAGGAAGTCATCACCAAGATCGCCGAACTCAAGGACTACTTCGTTGACAAGTCCGTCTGGATCATCGGCGGTGACGGCTGGGCCTACGATATCGGTTACGGCGGTCTCGATCACGTCGTCGCTCAGGATCGCAACGTCAACATCCTGGTCCTCGACACCGAGATCTACTCCAACACCGGCGGTCAGGCTTCCAAGTCCACTCCTATCGGTGCTGTGGCGCTCTTCGCCGCCTCCGGTATGCGCATGACCAAGAAGAACCTCGGCTTTATGTGCATGAGCTACGGCAACGTCTACGTGGCATCCATCTCCATGGGCGCCAACCGTCAGCAGACTCTGAACGCCATCCGCGAAGCTGAAGCCCACAACGGTCCCTCCATCATCCTCGCTTACGCTCCCTGTATGCTCCATGGTATCAACATGACCAAGAGCCAGGAAGAAGGCAAGCGCGCTGTGGAAGCCGGTTACTGGCCTCTCTACCGCTACAACCCCGCGAACGCTGAAAAGCCCTTCGTCTGGGAATCCAAAGAACCCACCATCGCTTATCAGGAATTCATCCGCAGCGAGAACCGCTACAAACAGCTTCTCAAGGCTGATCCTGCCAACGCCGATGCCCTGCTCGCCAAGGCTGAAGAAGATGCAAAACGCCGCATGGAGTTCTACAAGACTCTGGGCGATGTGATGCAGTAATCTTTAACTGACACAAGCAGTTGAAAACGCTCCGGGGCGACCCGGGGCGTTTTTTTATCCCCTTCGCCGGGGGAAGCTTCATTGAAAAATAAAAATTTTTACGGAAAAAAGAGTATCGGGACTTGATAATCCGGAAAAGAGATTTATATTATATTCAGGACTGGTGTGGATCACTGGAATATGCCGGTCCGGTTTTCAAAAAATTGACGCGGACAAACGCATTTTGAAAGTGGGACGGCAACAACCCGCTTTTTTATTTGCGGTCAATGGAGCTGATTTCAAATTTTGAAACTCTCTCAACCCATGTCACGCGACCATATATGACGGAAAATGAGCAATAAACGAAGAGTAACAAGCGGAAACCAAGGAGGAACGAGTTATGAGCAATGAATTATTGACCCTGCTTGAATATGTTGAACAACAGCGGGGCATCACCAGAGAAAGTCTGATCCGCGCCCTTGAAAATGCCATATTGACTGCATCACGCAAGAGTATCCATCCTGCGTCCAATCTCAGTGTCAAGATCGATCCTCAGTCAGGCAAGATCCGTGCCTGGGCGCAGCTTGAAGTTGTGGATTCAATCCCCACCCCCGACCAGATCGTTATTGATCTCGCCCGTGAACAGTATCCCGATGTCAAGGTCGGCGACGTGGTGAAGTGGGAGGTCACCCCCCGCAACTTCGGACGCATCGCCGCCCAGACCGCCCGCAACGCCATTTCACAGCAGCTGAGAAAAGCTGAAAAGGAAAATGTCCTCGAAGAGTTCAAAGACCGGGTCGGGCAGATCATCAACGGTATCGTCCGGAAGATCGAAAACGGCAATGTTTTCATCGACTTCCAGAAAGCCGAAGGCATCATGTCCTCCAAGGACCGCATCTACGAAGATCAGTATGCCCCCGGCGACCACATCAACGCCCTGCTGGTCAAGGTGGATGTGAACAGCTCCGGCCCCAGTTTGATCGTGACCCGCAGCACCCCCGACTTCGTCGCCAAGCTCTTTGAACGGGAGGTCAGCGAGATCCACGACGGCACCGTGAAGATCATGGGCATCGCCCGTGAGCCCGGCAAACGCACCAAGATCGCCGTGGGCAGCGAGGACCGCAGGATCGACCCCGTCGGCTCCTGTATCGGTATGAGAGGTATCCGTGTCAAGCGCATCACCGAAGAACTGGGCGCTGAACGTATCGACATCATCCCCTACGATGAGGATATCCGCAAGTATGCCGCCAACGCCCTGCTCCCTGCCAAGGTGAAAAGCGTCTCTGTGGATGAAGAAAAACATGCCCTTACGGTGATGGTCAGCAGCGACCAGTCCCGTGTGGCTCTGGGACGAAAAGCTCAGAATGTGCGCCTCGCCGGCAAACTTCTGGGCTGGACCGTCACCCTCTGCCAGGAGGAAAACAGACCCCACTCCAAAAATGACATGGAGTCCAAACTGCAGCAAGCCGCCGGAAAACTGGCGGATCAGCTGGGGATCTCTGTTGAAACTGCCAGAAAATTCGTGGATAACGGTTTTATAACCATCGACGGTGTCCGTGCGGCGGATCCTGAAACCCTGCTTGCTATCGAAGGTATTGACAAAGCAGAGGTCGATCAGGCTGTTGCCAACGCCAGAGATAACGCATAAGGAGTTCTGCAAATGGCTAAAGCATTGACAGTAAAAGATCTCGCCGCCAAGTACGGTGTTTCCGCCAATCTGATCGCAGCGGAGCTGGTCCGCCAGGGTGTGAAGGTCGACAAAGCAGAAAAGACCAAGATCCCTGATGATATGACCGATCTGATCGAGTCATTCTTTGACGATCTCTACGGACAGCAGGATGAAGAGGTGCTGCTCCCCAAGGGCGGCAAACGTTCCAACGCCCCCAAAAAGGGCGGTTCACGCCGGGAGGAGATGCTCCCCAGGGAAAATCATCGCAAGGAAAGCAGTTCCGCCTCACAGAGTGCGGGCGGCAGCTCCGGTGACAACACCATCACCTTGAGTTCCCCCATCGTGGTCAAGACCCTTGCAGATGCCATCGGACGCAAACCCAATGAGGTTCTGACCGATCTGATCAAGCTGGGCGAACTTTCGGGCATCAACAAGACCGTTTCCGACACCAACGCCAAAAAAATCTGCGCCGCCGCAGGTTTTGAACTCGTTATCGGTTCCGCCCCCAAAGCCGCTGTTGAAGCTGCTCCTGTCCGGGTGCGGGAAGTGGATGAATCCAAGCTGGTTCCCCGTCCCCCGGTCGTGACCTTCATGGGACACGTTGACCACGGCAAAACCTCTTTGCAGGATGCGATCCGTCATACCAACGTCACCGCCGGTGAAGCCGGTGCCATTACCCAGCACATCGGTGCTTCGACCGTTGAGTTTGAAGGCAAACACATTACCTTTATCGACACCCCCGGACACGCCGCCTTTACCAGTATGCGCGCCCGCGGTGCCAATATCACCGATATCGTGGTGCTGGCGGTTTCCGCAGTTGAAGGTTTCAAACCCCAGACCGTCGAAGCCATGAACCACGCCCTCGCCGCCGATGTTCCGATCATCGTCGCCGCCAACAAGATGGACCTCCCCGGAGCTGACTACGATCAGGTCCTGCTCCACATGCAGCAGAACAATCTGACCAGTGAAGACTGGGGCGGTAAAGTGGGTGTGGTCAAAGTTTCCGCAAAAACCAAAGAGGGTCTCCCCGATCTTCTTGAACGTATCCTTGTTGAAGCGGATATGCTGGAACTCAAAGCCGACCCCACCGGTCCCGCCGAAGGTGTCGTCCTCGAAGCCCAGCTGGAACAGGGTCTCGGACCGACCTCGCACGTTCTCATCCAGAGCGGTACGCTGAAAGTCGGCTCCCCCATTCTCTGCGGCTCCTGCTGGGGCAAGGCCCGTATGCTCATCGACGACAAGGGCAAACGCATCAAAGAGGTGAAACCCGGATTCCCCGTCAAAGTCGTGGGACTTTCAGGCGTTCCCGAAGCCGGTGATCAGCTGCTGGTCATGGGTTCTGAAAAAGAGGCACGGCAGGAAGCTGAACGCCGCAGTGAGGAAAAACGCACCGAGCAGCTGGCGACCTCCAACATTTCCACTGCCGACGACCTTTTCAACAAGCTCAACAACGAGGGCCGCCGCTCTCTGAACGTCATCATCAAATCCGACGTCAAAGGCTCCGGCGAAGCTATCGCCCAGTCCCTGCAGGAACTGCCCTCCGAAAAGATCAAGGTTGAAGTCATCGCCAACAGTGTGGGTTCCATCTGCGACAACGATATCGAACTTGCCGCCGCAACCAACGCTCTGGTGGTGGGATTCCACGTTCAGGTTTCCCCCGGCGTCAACGATCTTGCCGCCAAACGGCACGTTGAGATCCGTCTTTACACCATCATCTACGAGCTGCTTGAGGATATCACCGATGCTCTGGCGGGTAAACTTGAGCCTGAAAAACGGGAAACCGTCACCGGTAAGGCGCGTATTCTCCAGATCTTTGAGCTTTCCAAAGGTCCCAAGATCTGCGGCTGCAAGGTGGAATCCGGTTCCGTCAAGGTGGGGGCAAAAGCCCGTGTCCGCCGCAGCAAGGAGCTGATCTATAACGGTGAAGTCACAAGTTTGCGTCACTTCAAAGAGGATGTCAAAGAGGTCAAGGCCGGACTGGAATGCGGTATCAGACTCGACAACTTTGCCGACTTCGTGGAAGGCGACGAAATCGAATTCTATAACATTGAACTCAAAAAGGCATCCCTCTGATGAGTCCGAGAAATGTAGACCGTATGACCCGTGTCAACGAACTGATCAAAAGAGAGTTGGCACGGCTTATTGAAGAAGACCGGGTGTGGGCAAACAATATTCTGGTTTCCGTCACCGCCGTCAATACCAGCACCGATCTGCGGAACGCAACGGTGGGTATCAGTATTTTCGGCGGAACAAATGCCGACAAACAGAAGATCATGGCTGAACTTGATTTGCGCAAAGTCAATTTTCAGGATGAACTGGCGTCGGAACTGGGCTTCAAACGCACACCTGTTCTGACCTTCAAGACCGACAACTCCATTGAACGGGGCGACCGCGTCTTTGCGCTGCTCAATCAGGCGGGGAACAACGCCCCGGAAGAGAGTGAAGAATGAGTGACATCAAAGAACTGCAGCAGGCAGCAGCTCTGCTGCAGGGATCTGAAAAGCTCCTCATCTTCACCCATCAGCGGCCCGACGGAGATGCGCTGGGTTCCTCTTTCGGTTTGAAGTTCTTTCTGGAGTCTCTGGGCAAAGAGGCTGTGGTCTTTATTCCGAGTGCCATCCCTCACCGGCACACAAAACTTTTTTCGGGGTATGTAAGCGAGCTTTCAGAGGCTCAACTTGACGCCTTCGATACGTTTGTCTCTGTGGACTGCGCCAATCCCGCACGGCTGGGGGCGCCGGAGTTCCTGACCATTGAAACTCTGAGGACCCGACGTTTCATCAATATCGACCACCACAAAGGCAACTCCATGGAATCGGGATTTTTCAATCTGGTTTCCGGAGAGACCGCCAGCTGCTGCGAACTGCTGGTCAAGATCATCACGGCGGCAGGTTTCGCCATCCCTGAGCGTTGCGCCACGCCGCTGCTGACAGGCATGATGACCGATACCGGGTGTTTCCGTTTTTCCAACACCTCTCCTGACACCATGCGCTACGCCGCACTGCTCCTTGAAGCCGGGGCAGAGTTGGAAAAAATCGTCAATGCGGTCTTTTTCAGCAAACCTCTCAATCAGGTCCGTTTTGAAAACGAACTGATGAAAGAACATCTGAAATTCGCAGCTGACAACAAGATCGCCTACGCCTTTATCCCCCCGGAACTGGCGCAGAAACACGCTTTCAACATCAAAGAGGATGAGGGGCTTATCGACCTTTTGCGTGAAATCGACGGCGTTGTGATCGCCATGCTTCTTTACGAAGGTCCGGGCGGTATCAAGATTTCCATGCGGAGCAAAGAGAGCCGCTATCCCGTAGGTCCCGTGGCACGTTCTTTCAACGGCGGCGGACACGACCTGGCAGCAGGCGCCACCTTTGAAGGTTCTGCCTGCGATGCCGAAAAAGCACTCGTCGAAAAACTTTCCCGACTCTTTGAATAACGCTTCTCCGACAAACTCAAAGGGCTGCTGCAAAACTTGAAAACTTTGCAGCAGCCCTCTTTTTCTCTCTTTGAGAGTTACACGTTGGTATGGGGATGATGTCCGGGATCGACCTGATACTGGTTCCAGCCGGTTTTGATATATTCGTCGATTCCGGTATCCCAGCCCAGCTGCCGGAGATGATGCGCCAGGGCAAGGCGGGTGGCAAGGGTCACGCCGGGATTGACCGCCGGATTCCAGGCGGCGTAGGCGGCGGTACAGTAAATATGAGCGAAACTACGGTCGTGGGAAATGTGCCAGGTGGTTTCCAGCATACCAAAAAGTTTTTCTTCGGCGGCAAATCTGCCCAGACTTTTCGTCCCCTCCTGATTGAGCCAGGGACAGACCAGCACGGGGAACTCCTCTTCCTTGAAAAACTTCGCCGTAGGCCAGTGGGGTTCGGGATCTTCGGGCTTCTCTTTGGGATATCCGTACTGCCAGTCGGCGATGATGATATCCCGGGGCAGCTCCTTGTAAAGTTCGCTCAAGTCGTGTTCAGGCAGACCGCAGACGATGTAGCCGTACCACCTTTTATCCCCTTTCTGAAGCAGCATATCATGCCACATGATGAGCCGTGTCCCCTCCCGGGCAAAGAGATCGTGAAAATAGCAGATATGATCTTTCACAAGGGTTTTCAGCTCTTTGCGGCGGCAGTCACGGCAGGTGCCGATATTGTCGGCTTCGTCGCATCCGATGTGGAAGAAGGGGGGATAATCGAAAAATTCATAAAGTTCCGTCACAAGATCGGTGAGGACCTTGCGGGTTTCGGGGTTGGTGAGACACCATGTCCACCCTTCGGGTTCAAAGAGGCTCTGCAAAGAAGGATCATAGCTCAATATGGCATGTTTCCCAGTAATGGAACGGGAAGCTGTGGCATGGCCCAGCAGGTTGAACTGAGGAATAAGAGTGATTCCCAATTCAGGTCCGAGACGGATGAGCCGCTTGAGTTCCTTTCTGTCGATCATTTTATCCGCCCAGCCCATTTCAGGATGGGACTCAAAGGGGAACACGCCCCAGCACTCGATAACGGCGTAGTTGAACTTGTGGTAGGCGGCGATACGGATCTGCCGTTCAATATCCCACAGGGGGGTCTCGGGGAAAATACACAGGTGAACGCCTCTGAAAGCCATGGCGGGGAAATCGTTGATGCGGCATGGAACGAGAAAATAGTTTTCCGTCCGGGCAACGCCCCGTTCCGCTTCGGCGAGCTGGCGCAGAGTCTTGAGGGCATTCATCACGCCGGTCGCGCCTGAAGCATCGATTTGGATCTGATTTTCATCGACTTCAAGGGTATAGGACTCCAGGGCATCGTCCTTTTTGAGAAGTCTGCCTTTGACACTCAGGTCGGGGGTGATCCCCCAGAAAAGTTTGAACCACTCCAGAACTGTTTTTTCAACATTGTCATAATCACAGATGGTAACTGTGACACGGCAGTTATCTTTCAGGAGATATTCGTTTCCCTCTTTAAATTCCAGCTCCTGCGGAACGGGAATGAGACGGTCGGTCAGGATCTTTATTTCGCGTTCATTCATAAATATTCCTCTCAATATTTGATGATTTTTTCAATGTTATCTGCAAGACGCTCCAAAGTACGTTTCAGATTTTTCCGTGCTTTGGGGATATCGGGGGCGAAAGTTTCAAGTGCTTCGGAGTAAAAATGCTCCTGATACTCTTTGATGGCCTCCCCGAAGCACGGGGGCCACTCCCACACCGTGCGGTCATCAGCCTTGATCTTGTCAATGACCCAGCCTGCGTAAAATTCAAGCTGGGGCAGATAGAGCGCGGGGAAAAACTCTGCGATCACGGCACGGCAATAGGCGTTTTCACCGTTACCTTTCAGGGTCTTTTCAAAGTCGGGATTGGTCTCATGTTTGGAATTCAGAAGTTTGAGGGAGTGGAACATGGAGTAATCCTCATGGGCAGATGCGGTCTTGTGTTCAAGTTCACCGAGAATACGGAGCTGTTTGAGCAGTCCGATCACCTCGTCCCCCGCAGTCTTTCCGTTGCGCCAGGATTCCATGGCGAGAACCAGTTTTGAAAATCCGTAACTCTGGATTCTGGAAACCGCCATGAGTGCAAGATCAATGATATCACGGTACATCAGCTCCCCTGCCCCCTCTTTCCGTTGGGCGAGAGCCCGGCAGAGCGTCGGAAGATTGCGCACAGCGTCCCCCAAATGTTTGACCTGAGTTGAATGGACTCCCAGCATAACAGGATCCGAGGTGATGTATCCGTAGCCATAGATCAAAGTGGGCAGCACATTATGGAAGTTCCCGATCCGTTTCACTGAACTCCCCGGCCCGTCCCAGCCCATGCTTTTAACAGCATCAGAGGCAAGGCGCCACACCTCAAGCATCGTTTCCTTTTCTTCGCCGTAACGTTTGGCGCAGAACTCAGGGAGAAAGGCTTCGAGGGTGCAATCGGCGGGGTTCCACGCTTTAGCGGCGAAAAACTCCAGCATCAAAGTATCGGCATGACTGTTTTCGGGCCAGAAGAAAAACCCTTTGCACATGGGATCCGCCGCCGCAATGGGAATCCTGCGGGCGAGGATATCGTAGTTGCCCCTGATGCCGTTGGCGGGCTCGAAAGCGTGGAAGATGCCGAAGAACCAGGGGAAACGGTTGACAACGCCCCAGTTGGTAAAGTTCCCCACCTCATCGCTGGTATCGGAAGTGTAGTCAAAAATAAAGGTCCGTGCGGGATCAAGCTCTCTGACAAGTCCCTGAACTTCATGGTATTTCCAATACATGCAGAAATCCCATGTGCCGATCATCAAGGGGGTATCGGAGTACTCTTCACGGAGTTTGCTGATAATGCGGCGGTAGGTATAAAGTTTCATCTCATGGTTGCTCTGCCGGTCCTCATAACAGCGCCGTTCCGCAAGTCCGATGGTGTGGAACAGAGCGGGTTTACCGTGGAGTTCGATGCTCTTCCGGGTAAGTTTGAAGTAGTTTTCAAGGTTCTCATCTTTGCGGATATCCCACACAAGCCCCGTTTCCTGATTGTAGGCGGTGGTGGTCTGGGGGATGAATTC
Organism: Victivallaceae bacterium; assembly: GCA_045654705.1. GTDB lineage: Bacteria > Verrucomicrobiota > Lentisphaeria > Victivallales > Victivallaceae > UBA1784. Next base: position 40,129 of record JAZONY010000037.1, on the reverse strand, counting down.
AGGCTTCACATGGTTGAGAAAATCATAGGGCGTGCGGCTGTACCAATGGGTCATGGTCCCCACATCTTCGGGGTGGATCAGATCCCTTTCCCGGGCGTAGGCAAGGATCTTGCGCCGCAGTTCGCCCCGGTACTCAAGTGTCCAGAAAAGATCACGGTCATCGTAGGAACGGGGGGTGGATTCCGGAACATGCCAGGAGGGATACTTCACAAATTCGGGGAAGGTCTGCTGAAAAAGGTCATCCAGCCCGATGCGGAGCATAAAGGTATTGAGTCTCTTTTTGAGGATCCAGTCGATCTCTTTTTTCCACTCCTCAAAGTCCCAGTGCTCCGCCTGAAAGCGGTTGAGACTGCGGTGAGCAAAGTAACGCAGTCCCCGATATTCAAATCGGGGGGACTCCGTCACATTGATCTCGTCAAGTTCAAGGGATTTTTTCCGGGGGACAACATCGCCATCCCAGAAATAGTGGCAATCGGCAAATTTTTCAAGGTAGTGGTAAACGCCGTAAAGAAGGGCCCGGGGGCGACCTCCGGCAATGAAAAGCAGTTTGCGTTTGCCTTTCCGGGCGCTCAAAAGCTGGTAATCGTCGCTGCCGGTACGCAGCTTGAAGTCAGGAATGACCTTTTCAATGATCATCTGATGGGAAAATGCGTTGACAGCATCGGAACCGAGGACAATAAGATCGCTTTTGCCGTCATCTGCCAAAGAGACAGGCAATTTTTTTCCCGTGATCCGGGTGTAATATGAACACAATTCAGCGGCAGCGACGGCAAAAATCCCGTCATTGCGGGGAATCAGAAGAGTAACCATGTTTTTTGCTCCTTGAATTTTATTCTTTTCCTATAATATACGCCACGCTTTTCCGCTTTTCAATGACGGAATGAAGCAAAAATTTGACTATAATACGCAAAGCGATCGATAAAAGAGGTCGAACGTCGACACCGAAGTAACTCGCAGCTGGTCGAACGTCGACACCGAAGTAACTCGCAGCTGCGACTAGCTGCGAGAATCGCAAAGTGAGGTTTGGCAGGGGAGCCATCAGCCAACCACGCCGGGCAGACGCCACGGAAGTCAAGGTAATCACCAGCCAATGCCTATAAGACTTATAAGACTTATAAGACCTATAACCAGTTACCCATGGCAAAGCGAGCGCCAAGTTATCGCCCCTATCGTAAGTTTGCGGTGGGCTCTCTCACACCCCAAAATATGACCGATAACAACCCTCTCAGTACTGGTAAACGCTCTGATTTTGCATGAGTGTTGGGTGCGGCACTTTGTCGGACATGTCCGACAAGTCGGACTTTATTGGTGTGCCGCAGGTGCAAAAAAAAGCGTTGCAAAACGTTTGGTTTTGCAACGCCTTTTCAAGAACAGCAGCAGCTTACATGATCTCAAGCAGTTCCACTTCAAAGACCAGAACGGCGCAGGGGGGGATCGCACCGCCCGCACCGCGTTCGCCGTAGGCGAGTTCGGAGGGGATCACGAATTCATATTTGCTGCCAACACTCATCAGCTGAAGTCCTTCCACCCAGCCGGGGATCACCTGGGTCACGCCGAAAACAGCAGGTTCGCCGCGCTGCACGGAGCTGTCGAAAACGTTGCCGTCGATCAGTTTTCCGGTGTAGTGGACCTTGACCTTATCCGTGGAAACGGGTTTCTTGCCGGAGCCTTCTTTCAGCACTTTGTACTGAAGTCCGCTGGCAGTGACCTGAACGCCCTCTTTGGCTTTGTTTTCTTCAAGGAAGGCTTTTCCGGCTTTCACATTTTCCTGAGCGGCTTTGTCGGCGGCGGCACGGGAGGCCTCCTGAACTTTTTGCTGGAAAGCCTGCATGTTTTTGTGGTACTCTTCAAGTTCAAGAGCGGGCTTTTTGCCGGAACTCACATCGCTGATGGCGGCGATGACCTGAGCGAAATCAAGTTCAACAGGCAGTTCGGTGATGTTTCCGGCAATGTTCATGCCGAGAGCGTAGCTCATTTTTTCAATATCGTTCATTTGTGTACCTCATTAAATTAGACTCTGCGATACAATAATATATCACCTGTTGACTCTTACTTCAAACAATTTTCTGAAATTCCTGCGATAAAAACCGTTTGGCATTTGAAAAATCAATGTTCAGGGAGTAAATTATTCAACGAATCCATCATCATCCAGTAATAAAAAGGAATTTTTTTTATGAACCCTATTCCCTTTGACGGCAAAATCGTCTATGATGCAGCGGCGATGGAAGGTGCAAGATCCATCTTTATCACCGGTGACCTGATCCCCAGAGAACTTTCTGAAGCACGTCTCAGCAAAGGTGAAACTGAAACCGTTTTCGGCACCGTCCTGCCTGAGATCCAGTCCTGCGACCTTGGCATCACCAATCTGGAGTGCTGCCTCACCCGCGGCGGCGAACCCATCTATAAGTGCGGTCCCAACCTCAAATCCGATCCCGCTGTCATGGCGGGTCTGATGAAAGCCGGATTCTCTGTCTATGCCCTCGCCAACAACCACTCCCGGGACTTCGGCGATGAAGCGTTTCTCGAAACCATGAAGTACATCACCGATGCCGGCGGCAAATATGTGGGCGGCGGCAAAGATCTTGCCGAAGCTGCAAGCACCCTCTATTATGATGTGAAAGGTCTTAAAATCGCTATCATCTGCGCTTCCATGCGTCAGGCTTGCGACTGCACCAAGACCACTCCCGGCTCCAACCCCCTGAATCCTCCCGCCCTTGCCGCTCAGGTGGCAAAGGAAAAACAGCAGAGCGACTTCGTGCTGGTCATCGTCCACGACGGTAAGGAGCAGGTTCCCTTCCCCTCACAGCGTATCCGTGAAAACTACCGCGCCTTTGTGGATGCCGGTGCCGCTGCGGTCATCGCACACCACCCCCACACCGCCCAAGGCTTTGAAAGCTACAACGGCGGTTTCATCGCTTACAGTCTGGGAAATTTCCACTTTGCCGCCCGTACTCAGACGCCTCCGCCCTCATGGAACGAAAGCTACTCTCTGAAACTCTTTGTCAACGAACACAAAGTCGCCGGTATCGAAGTTGTTCCTCACCAGATCAACGCCGATCAGTGCCTCGAAGTCAAAGAGGGTGCCAACCGTGAAGAGTTCCTGAAACGCCTGACCGGTCTCTGCGAGATTGCCGCTGATGATGAGCTTGCCGAAAAATATTACAACGCAGCTTCCATGCGCTACACCCACTATGAGTACCATATCCGCAAGTGTCTGGAACTCATGGATAAAGGCGATCTGAAAGATGAGGAATATCTCCGCGAGATGTTCTATATGAACCACTACCTCATCACCGCCGAACACTGGGATCTTCTCGTCGCCCAGACCTTTATGAAGTACCACGCCGAGATCCCCGCTCTCCCCGAAGATCTCGAGTACTACATGAACCTCGGCTGAAATCTCTGATTTCTTATGAAGATGGGGCTGCAATAAAAAAGCAGCCCCGTTTTTTTATGGGACTGCGGAAAAAAGTTTCCGGTGCCGGGAACTTAACTGAGAGCTTCTTCTATGACTTTGAGATTGTGGCGGAGATCAAGAGCGGGTTCTCTTTTATGGGTGTCCTGCTCCACGAGGAGCCACTTGTCAAAGCCGCTCTTTTTCAGATGTTTCACCACCCCGGGGATGTCAAGTCCGATGTCGCCCGCACCGAATTCACGGAATTCAAGGCGGTCCCACCAGTTGTCGGCGCCCATGGGGATTTCGGCATTTTTGATCAGCACATCCTTGATGTGGACCGCCGCCAGACGGTCGATGTAACGTGTGATGACACCCGTCACATCCCCTTCCATGGCGGCGAGGTGGCCCACGTCAAAGAGCAGCAGGGCTTCGGGGACATCGTTCATAAAGCGGTGGAGTTCCTCTTCGGATTCGATCACCGTTCCCAGATGGTTGTGCAAGGCGCACTTCATGCCCCAGTCGGCAGCGCACTTCACATACTCCTTCGCCCGTCTGATATAAGTTTCGTAAGACACGTCACGGGTGGATCTGCCGCAGTTGAGCCACACATATTCACACCCCAGAGCTGCGGCGCAGCGGAATGTGTTTTCGTGATCGTCCGCCACGTTGCAGCTGATGAAATCCATACCCATTTTGCGGAACACGGCGGCTTTGTTGACCATATCTTCCACGCTTCTGCCCCGGAGGACTTCGATGCCCTTGTAGCCGCACTCTTTCACTGTGGCAAGGCGGCGTTCTGTGGAAAATGCGCCACCCTCCCAAACTCCCATGCCGTAATCGGCAACTCCGATCTTATTCATTGTTTGAACTCCTTGATTTGTAAGCTGTTGTTTTGCAAATTCCCTTTTACGGCAGCTCTTCCAGTCTCACGTCGTCGAACCAGACTTTGCCGGAACCGTAGAGAATACGCATCCACAAATAGGGATTGCCCTTGAGCTGGGCTTTGCCGGTGTAGACCGTCTCATAAAAGATCCAGGGCGTCGTTCCCTGAGGCTTGCGCTGGGGGAACCAGTTGTTGCCGTTGTTGGCAAAGTTGGCGCAGGCTCCGCCGTTCCGCTGTGAGGGGACGATGTTTTCGGTTTTCATAAAGAAGCTGAGGCGGTACTTTTTGCCGGGGATGATCTTGTGATAGATGGTCTGGGGCAGATTGGGATCTTTTCCGGAAATCTGCATACTGCAGGGGGCTGAAACAAAGTTGTCGAAGTCCAGTTTCATGTGTTTGCCCCCGTGCCAGCCGCCTGCCCATTTGCCGTTTTTGTAGATGCCGTAGTTGCCGTGGCGGGTCTTGGGGAGTGAGAAGTCGCTGTTGATAAGGATGTTGCGGTCCTTTTCAAAGGTGACGGTGCCGTAATTTTCGATATCGTGGAACCCTTTGAGGAAGGGACCCCAGCAGTAGTACTGTTCGTAATCGTTCCCTGAGTTGAGGATACGGTTGCGGCAGAAGTTGGTGATCATCTGCCCCTTGAAACCGGGGAGATTTTTCAGGGGGATCGTAATGAGGGCATCCCATGATTTTTCGCCTTTGGTGATCTTGACTTTTGCTTCGGAGTTCCAGTCGGGGAGCTGGACCTTTCTGCCGCCCCATGAGATCATCTTCTGGTCAAAGATACATCCTTCGGAGTTGACGATGATCTGGAAAAAGTTTTTGCGGTCGCAGGTGGGGTTGAGGAAAAATTCAACGCCGTTATCTTTCCACATATCTCCGTCGTCGTGCTTGCGTTTGACGGCGACAAGATCTTTCATGCGGGGTTCTTCGCAGCGGTAGCTGATGACCAGTTCATCTTTGGTGACGGCGAACTTCACGCCGGTCGTCACGGTGCTTTTTTTCTGAGTCCTGTTGTTGAGGAGCAGAGGACGCAGGTAGAGTTCATCCCCTTTTGCTGCGTAGAACTTGAAGCCACGGACCGCGTTGGAGTAGTTGCGATAGACATCTGCCGCCTCGACCATGGGGTCGAAAAGATGCTTTTTCATAAATGCCACACGGCGGGACTCCACACTGTTTTTGGGGAGCAGTTTCAGAGAACGGTCAAAAAGAGATTCCAGGCGTTTGAGTTCGGCGGGGGAGTAGACCTTGTTCCAGAGGTCGAAGTCCGAAGGCACAGAGGTCACAGGGCCCAGTTCCGTATCCACGGTGCGCCCGGCGATTTCGTTGAGCCATTTTTTCTCAAGAGTGGTGTAGAACTCCTCCATGAGAGGCGCCGCCTTGCCGAACATGAGACGGTAATGCTCTTTCAATATGGCACGGTGATCGGCTTTGGTGTCCCATGTGACACGGCTCATGATGTAGTAGTTGAGGTAGTGGAAAAGGAATCTTTTACCCTCGGATTCGCCGAAAGCACCATCCACCCAGGGGGCAACCTGTTTGTAGTACTCCGCCACGGCGTTGGGGGTCATGTAGGGAATGGCGAAGATCCTGATGCTGAAACCGACGTTGATGTAGTTCCAGAGGAACACCTTGTGGTTGAGTTTCTCTGCCCATGCTTTGAGATGTTTTTTGTCGGCGTCAAGACGGCTCATGTACCAGGGACCGCCGGTGGCGCACTGGACCATGATATTGTCGGGGATTTCCGCCTTGGGGATCCCGCCGTAGGGGGAGTAGGACATCATACCGAGTTTGCCGTCGAGCCCCTCTTTTTTCAGGCGGTTCGCCCATGAAATCACATGGTTCCAGATGAAGTCGGTGGCGTACTGGGGATTTTGTTTCTTGGTGGAAACAAGGGGCAGACACTTGGGACAGCGGCAACCCTCCATGGAGTCCTGGGGCATGACGTCGATGATCTTGCGTGCCGGGTTGACGTTGGGACCCCAGCCGTAGGCGTTCCCTTTGTAGTTGAGGACCTTGCGCACTGAGGCGGGTTCCCCTTTGAAGTAGGAACGGATATCCTGATAGATCTCTTCGGTGACGGGGCTGTTGAAGCAGAGCTGACCTGCAAAGTGGTTGCCGGGGACATTGCTCCGTTTGCCGTTGCTGCTGATGGCGAAGAACTCCGGATGAGTTTTGCCGAAACGCTCAACATATTTGAAATGGTTCAATCCGTGGCAGATGATGTAGTTGTTGCTGCCGAAACGCTGACGGTGGAGATTGAGGTTTTTCAATTCCAGCCGTTGGGCGGGGGGGACTTTCTCAAACCATTCGCCATCGTGCCAGGTGTAGACCCGGCGGATCGTGTAGTCCGGACGGTCGAAAATGTCGATCTCAGGGAGGGCAAGGACCCGGGATTTGGGGATGATGGTCCCCATTTCTCCGGGGAAATACATCCTGACCCCGGCGAAACGCTCCAGAAAGTCGTAAACCCCCATTGCCGTACCCCGGTCGTAACGCAAGGTGGCGGCACCGCCGTATTTCACGGCATTGAAAGCGTTGGCTTTTTTATCGTCGATACCGGCGATATAGACACAGTTTCCGGCGGTTTTGATAAAAAATCCTTCACGGCAGAGTTTGCTGAAATCCAGCTTGGCTTTACGGCTCCACTCATTGTCCCCCAGAATGATGGCGGATTTGCCGGGGGAAAGGGTGTTCACCACCGGAATCTTTTTCCCGAACCGTTCAGAGAGGAAATACTGCAGCTCCTGCGCCGCAAATCTCACCGTTGACGGCGCTTTGGGCGCAATGACGATCTGGGCATTTTCAGCGGTGATGTTGAGAACGGTTTTGCTCCCCACCTTCAGACGGCGGGGGGGGCGCACTTCGTAATCGGGGATCGCCGCTGCGCTCAGAGCGAATCCCAGAAAGACGAGGGAAAGGAGGATTATTTTTTTCATGGTCACTTTCTTCTTTCGTTGTTAAGTGAAAATTTGATGACTTTGAGCGAGAGAGGGGGGATTTCCGCATCTCCTGAAGCGTTGCCCACAGGCAGAACAATCTGCCAGGGACACTTTTCAGTTCCTTCAGAAAGATTGGCGAGGAACACCATGACTTCACCGTTGTCGTTCCAGTAGGCACCGATACCGCAGCGGTCGCAGCCCACGGTCGCAAGTCCTTCGCCGGGAGCGGTGTGGCGGGCGTAGTTGACCACCTCTTCAAGCTCCTTTTTGTACTGGGTGTAGAAGTCGGTGTACGCCTTTGCCCCTTGAGAGACCGTGGCGTGGTGGAGCAGCGCACACAAAGCGTAACGGCGGTGCTGGGCTTCGGGGGCGGAGCTTGAGATCATGCAGCACACCTGCCGGGAAGCGACGTTCATAAAGTGAGCGTGAGGCGAGAACATGAAAGGGGAGATCATGGAACCGCCTGTTTCTTCGGTCAGGACCAGTGAAGCGATGTTTCCGGCGGCGATATTGGGCTGCCGTGTCAGGTGCAGATAGATGGCGCCGTCATATTCAGCGACCCGGTCATAGCTCCACTCCAGGATCTCCATGAGTTTGCGGTAGTCCCAGTGGAGTCTGCCGTGCTGGGGGGCAAGGCACTCTTTTGCGCTGCACCAGTCGTAGTAGAGGGCTTTGAAAGAGTGTTTTTTCAGCACTTCATCAATGGACTCCATACGCTTTTTGAACCATCCGGAGTTGAGACACATCTGGAACCCGTAGTAGCCGTGACTGCCGTAACTGGGGATGATGCCGTCGCCCTCAATGGCGATACGCCCCCACTCCTGCGCATTTTCCTTGAAACCGGGGGCTTCGGGGTGATACTCACGGAGCGAAAAATAGGGTGCCACGTCGATACCGGCAGCGTTGACCTTTTCAAGCATCTCATCCATTTTCGCCATTTCGTCGGGGGGATAGGGGGGATAGTCCACATCACGCCAGAAGATGCCGTTGGCATAGCAGTCCCCGTCATTGTGGAGCCGCATCAGGGAAACTCCGGCTTCGCGCCAGGCGTCGATATCCGATTGGAGCGGCCAGCGGTTTTCAAATCCCCGTTCCAGATAAAAGGTGTTCCCGGCGCAGGGGACGAGGGGCGCCATTTTTTCCCGGACAAAGGGGAAAGCAATGGAAAAATCAAAGGGATACTCTCCCTCAAGATACTGTCCGTCACGGCGGCAGTCCAGAGCGGAAAAGCGGACCTCATAATATTGTGCGGCGTTGCGCCATGCCACATATCCCATCTGCAATCCCGGCAGCGTGCCGCCGATGGAGTCCCACTGGGCGAGGTCATCCCCCAGCGTCACCTGAAATCCCTCCACCCCCTTGCGGAACATCATCAAGGACCGGGGCAGATGACAGGACTCATAAGCCGCATGGGGCGAGGGGGCAAGATCTTCGTAGCGTTTGACGCAGTTGCCGTAGTAGGGGCTGATGGATTCATGGAGCGACTCCTGAAGCGCCAGACAGTTCATCTCTTCTGAAACATAAAGGCTGCCCACCTGGACCATGCCCAGATCGGAAATGCGCTTTGCGGCGTTGAACTCCGCACGGAAGAGGGCTTCGCCCCAGGGGGTGTACTCCACACGGAGTTTCAAAGTCAGCCCCTCAAGGGCGACTCCTGCGGCATCTTTGAAGGTGCTTTGGAACTCCAGTACAGGATTGCCCTCTCTTTCAGAAAGGGTGTATGCCCCATCGGAGGCTTTGTAAAGGTGGTAGAGACCATTTTCGGTGATGCCGACGATAAAACTCTGGGGCGCTGCGAAAAGGCTTTTGCCGCTGCCGTTTTTGATGACAGCTTCGCAGATGCCTCCTGCGGCGGCGGGAGAGTGAACACACCGGATATAGGTGTTTTCAACAACGATCACTTCTCCTTCCACTCTTGCGGTGAAAGGTTCTCTGCGGGAACGGAAAAATCTCATGGAAGTTTATCCTTTTAAACTCAATCGGTTCTGTTGTGGTAGTAATTGCCCGGGGTGGTGGGGATCCAGAAGGGCGAAAGCCCTCCGTTGGTGCGGAATGTCCCCGGACGGCGGGCGGCGGCTCTGCCGTCAAAGTAAACCATGTTCGCTCTGCCGTTGTGCAGATAAAAGATGTTGCTCATGGTACTTGTTTCAACACCGTTCACGTTGGCCCTGCCGTCGGTCATGATCATCAGACGGGTGGGGAAGGTGCAGCGGTTATAGTAACGGGAGGTCGAGGAGGAGTTGATGGTCACATTGTACCCCCAGCCCACCTCCATGGAGTAAGCCATCTTGGAGGGGGGACGCCAGGTGATCCAGTCGGCACAGGTGTATTTGCGCCTTTCACCCGTCTTGAAGATCAGGAAGTCATTGTTGCCCCTGCCGGGGTGGATGAATTCCCCCAATGCCTGAGACCAGGTGATGACCACCGGCTTGTAGCTGGTGGGGTTGTAAGGGGGGACGTTGCGGTACTGATCGACATACATGGTCCAGTATTTCCCCAGCTGCCCCAGAGTATTGAGGCACGAGGTTTCCCGCGCCCGCCCCCGGGCCTGCTGCAAAGCGGGCAGCAGCATGGCGGCAAGAATGGCGATGATGGCGATGACAACCAGAAGTTCAATCAGCGTGAAATGATTTCCTTTCAACCGACCTTCTTTTCTGGAACAGGAAGAGTTTTCATACTTCATGAGGGAAACGTCCTTTCTTATTCTTTATCAGAGATTTCAGACAGGATGAGCCTGCCCATGGCAGCGGAACGCATGACTCCGGAACCGGAACCGATGGAAAATACCCCCGGTTCGGGAACCCAGGAGTCCACCAGCGTTTCCCCATCCTTTGCGGATTGGCGGAAAACGTTGAAGGTGGGCTTGGATTCCAGACGGGAGAGGGGAATGGAAAACGCAAGATGCCAATGCTCTTTCTTTCTGCTCCACCGGACCTTTTCAGGCTGGATGAGGAAAGCGGGCATTTTCATCGCTCCTTTATCGGAAAATGCGATCACCTGGGGCATGGAGGAATAAAGTTCGTCGCAGAAAACAAAGTAGATCCTTTCCGCAACAGAACCGGGGATACAGCGGCACTCTGCTGTGAAATGGAGATAACCTTTCCCCTTTTTCATCTGCCAGGTGAAACTTTGCTGCTGATGCAGTTCGCCGCTGCGGCAGCTTTGGGCAAAGGCTCCTGCGGGGAATCGGGGGGAGCCCCCCTGAGCCAGACGGCGACGCAGATCGGGCATATCCTTTTCAAGGACGGTGCGGAGTTGAGAGACTCTTGAAGAAAGTTCAGCGGGGGTGAACTTCATATCTTCCGATTCGGAGTGATATCCGATGAGGAACTCCGCCTGACAGAGTTGGATCATCTTTTCAGAGTTGTTGATTTCCTCACGGAGCAGGAGTTCCATTTCATCCAGCACACTGCGGTCCCCGTCGTAAAGTTTTTTCCGCAGCAGATAGAAACGCCCGATGTGCCACCCCGAACTGAGAAGTATCCCCACGGCGTGAGCGTAGTTGATCTCTCTCTGGCGCAGGGGATCATTTTTGTACTTCTCTTTGAGGGGCAGAAGATATTTTATGCCCTTTTCATAGGTTTTCGCCATGAGGCGGGCTTGTTTTTCAAACTTCTCAAGGGAAAAAGCCCCCAGGCATCTGCCGATACTGTCGCCGCTGGGGGGATTGGGCTGCCACGAAGCGTAAAGATCGGCGAAACGGACCTCCGGATACAACGGCCAGACGATGCCGTGGTGAAAGGGGCCGGTGTACTGGATATCCGTATTGAGGGGGTAGTGACCGTAGCCCCGTGAAAACCAGTGCCACGCTTCGGCGGCGGCGGGGGCATCTTCGCCCCACTCCTCACGGGCAAGTTCGGTGAGGAACTCCTTTTCGCTCCGTTTGAAATCCCATGAGCCGAGCATGAGCGCCGCCCGGTTCATAACGCCGGGGAAGGAGCCGAAATACCAGCTGTACATGACGGTATCCACATGGTGTTCAACGATAAACTTGTATTTCTGATAAAGAAGTCCCGGAACCGGTATCACCGGTACGGTGGCAAGTTCGTGACCGTTGGAGATCTGCAATTTTGCGCCGCACCTGACCTTTTCTTTTTCAAGGCGCAGAGCCAGTTTTCTGAACCTTTGGGCAGGTCCCGTCTTGGAGTTCCAGTAATCCCCCCCGTGAAGCGTAAGGTTCTGCTGTTTCCGCACCAGACCCGATTCAAAGTTGTAAAGGTTGACCACGCCGTCGGGGGCATTGGCGCAGCAGTCATAGATATAGGGATTTTCCTTTTCTGAGGGGAAGGAACGGTAGAACCATGAAATATACTCCGCATCGGGGGCGGCTTCTTTCATCCCCTGCACCATGGGCGTCACCAGATTGCGGAAGATCTCAACGGCAGTGAGTTTGGAACAGCGGGGACAGCTGAATCCGGGAACGGGATTGAAAAAACAGCTTGACAGCTTTTCACCGCTTGTGATATTGAGCAATCCCCCCAGTCCCGGAACCCGGGAAAAGAGATTGAAAGTCTGCTCTTTCAGATGTTTCTGCGCCGTTTCCGTGGAGGGACAGAAGCCCACCATATCGAATCCCCAGTTGGTGATGCCCCCCAGTTCAGGATGCTTTTCCTTGAGGGGATGAACCCCTGTGAATCCCTCGGGCTCAATGCAGAACGCAAAGATCCTGATGCCGTACCGGGCGCATTTCGCCACCACGCTCCGCAGTTTTTCAAGGCGTTTTTCCATGAAAGGATCGGGCGCCTGGATGGAGCTGAAAGTCACCTCTTTGAAGTAAACCGTAAGCCAGAGCCCATTGATCCCCTCTTTGGCGAGGCGGTTCAGATAGGCTTCGGGATAGTAATCCACATCGTCCATGAGTTCGTCGATGTCAACGGGGGGACGGTGTGCCGGGCCGTAGTAACTGCGTGAGATACGGTTTCTGATCTGCTGCTTTTTCCTCACTGTTCCGCACTTGAACCAGGGACCCGCCTCCCGTTCCAGACGGGAACTCAGGAAATAGATGCCCCGGCGGAACCCCTCACTGTCAGAGGCAGAGAGTTTTCCCCCTGCCGGAGAGATGTCAAGGAGAAACTCCTCTTTTTCAAGAGCCGCATCTTCTTCAAAGCTCAAAGGGTATCCCTTACCGTCGAGGGGGATCTGCCATGCGGCAAAGACCCGTTTCAGTTCCTGCAAAGCGGTTTCAGGGAGTTTGTCAGAAAGCTCTTTCAGAAATACGCCTTTACTGATAAGAACTTCTCCATCGCAGACCTTTCTTGTGCAGCGGCAGACAGGAACTTCTTCCGCAGCAAAAAAAGCTGCCATTTTTTCTTTCAATGTGGGCTCTGCCATTTGGGGGTGGAACTCCTTTCAGGGGGGGGGCTGTTCAGAGACGATCTTCCAGCTTCAGAAGTTTGTCGATGATAAAGGGACAGATATTGTTCTCATATCTGAACCGCAGAGCGTGCATGTAGCCGTAGATTTCGTAGAATCCGAAAAGTTTTTCCGCAGTACATGAGATCTCCGGATAGCGCAGACCGCTTTTTTCAGTGAAGAAATACTGTCCGCAGCCATTGGAAACTGTGGCGGCAAAGGGATGCTTCGCCCCGGACTTTTCAAGAAGTTCCAGACCCGGCTCGATGTAAAGCTCACCCGGAATAAAGAAAAATGCCGCTTCCCCGATGGAAATGACCTGAAGATCCTGATTTGTTCCGAGGTCGAACCCTTTTTCCGCCAGAAGTGCCATTTCATCAAGGCGCATGGCGTTGATGCCCCAGTACTCTTTTTCCCGGTCGTTCCTGCCCCTTGCCCTGAGGGAATCACCGTCACGCCGCAGTTCCTCAGGTGTCTGGAACCGTGTCGGCAGTTCAAAGGTGCGCAGGATATAACGGACTTCGCCAAGGGGGAGAGGTGTTCCGGAGTTGAGATCTTTCTTGAGGCAAGAGAGATATTCAGCTGCAAGTTCTCTGCCGACCCCTTCGCGTTTTTCCCCGCCGCAGCTGGTGCGGGCATTGATGTCCCCTGCGGGGCCCTGCAAAAAGATGGGAAACTCCGCCAGCTTTTCTTCTTTGATCATCCTGTTGGCGGCGCCCATCCAGTCGGAGGAAACTTTGAGGGAAAGAGGTCCGTTGTCGGCAATGCCGTGGACGGCGTGGTTGTGGATCAGAAGTTTCACCGAACCGTCACGCCGTTTGAAACGGACCCAGCGTATGGCGGGGTCGGTCACATTACGGTCAGGCTCCACCCGGTTCGTACCGAGAGGCATGTCGGGGCGGGCGCATCCGGTATCGGCGGAACCGATCTCTTCCTCATTTTCAAAGGCTTTGCAGGCGAGGTCGAGGACCGTGGATTTCCAGTGCTGTTCAAACTCCCTGTTGCGGATGCCCGAAGTGTCGGCACTTTCGGCGCTGAGGGCGGGACCGGAGTGGGTGTGGGTGGCAACAAAGGCGATGCCTTCGGGATTGATCCGCAGTTTTCCGGCGATCTGCGCCCGGAGTTCACGGGCAAAGCGGGTGTCGGTGGTGCAGAGGTCGGAGTAGATGATGACGGCACGTTTTTTTCCGTCGTAAAAGGTGACGGCACGGGCGTAGAGGGGTTCATAGACGCCGGTGTTCCGTCGTGAGGCGAAGTGTCCGTAGCCGTAAAGCTCCGCAAAGAGGGGGACTTCCAGAACTAATTCAGCGCAGCCGATCTTGAACATGATAAAGCTCCTTTTTTCTCAGCGGGCGTAGCAGGTGAGGACTTTGTGAAGTGCTTCAGCCGCCTTTGAAATGACCTCATCATCAGCAAGAAGCAGTGCGTTGTGGGTGATGAGTACTTTGTTATACATCACATCATCGCAAACAGGGGTGTCGTGTTTGATGAAATCCTTTGCAGGGACGTTCCAGGCGGGGAAACTGTAAAGGGGTGCGCCCCAGCCTTCGTGGAAAAGGGCTCCTTCCGCCCGGAGTGCGGCGTAAACATCGGCACGGGTCACGCCCTCTTTAAGGCAGTTGTCTTTGAGGAGGAAGGTGGGGAAATAGTAGGCACGGTCATCATCTTCAAAGGAGCTTTTCTGCTGGAAGATGCCGGGGGTGTCTTTCAACAGGGCGTTGAGTTTCGCCATGTTCTCCTTGCGTTTGTCGTGCAGCTCCTGTGCGTGCTGCAACTGGTCATAGATCACCGCCGCCTGAAACTCCGTGAAGCGGTACTGGTGGCAGATGAAGCCCTCTTTCAGAGGTTCTTGGGGGAAAAGCCGGGAGTTGCCGATATGACTGTTGCGGAAGAGCTTGTCGCAGAGATCTTCCGAGTTGGTGGTGCAGCATCCGCCTTCTCCTCCGGTCATAAGTTTGGAAAGCTGGAACGAGAAGCTGCCGATTTCTCCCAGACTGCCCACCCCTTTGCCGTGCTGTTTTGCGCCGTGGGCATGGGCGCAGTCTTCGACAACGGCGAGGTCATATTTGCGTGCGATGGCGTTGATGGCATCCATATCCGCCACAGCTGAAAAGAGGTGGACGGGGATAATGGCACGGGTGCGGGGAGTAAGGGCTTCTTCGATGCGTTTGGGGGCGATACAGCATGTTTCGGGATCGATATCCACGATGACGGGGGTTGCGCCCACATAGAGGGGGGCTTCGGCGGTGGCGATCCAGGAAACGCCGGGGACGATGACCTCATCGCCGGGACCGATACCCAGAGCGCGCAGGGCACATTCAAGGGTGACAGTGCCGTTGACCATCCAGACGGAGTAACGGGCATTCTGGAATGCGGCGAACTCAGTCATCAGCATTTCTTCATACTTTTTGCATCCGCCCCAGAGACCGGAACGGTAAACTTCGATCAGTTTTTCTTCGGTTTCGGGATATCTGGGGGGCCAGGGGGGGATCAGGGACATCATCTGTTTACCGCCGAAAACGGGGGTGCCGCCATGGATAGCAAGGTTGCTCATAGAAATAAATCCTTATAAAACAGTCATTTCAGGGATAGCTTGTTTTATTATACTTCCTCAATGGAAATAAGTCAATAGTAAAAAAAGGAAATTACCGTTTTTTATTGATTTTCAGATAGCCGTAGCGTTCCAGATATTGAAAATATTCCGGAAGTTGGCGGCGTTGCTCCTGAGAACTCAGGCAATCCAGAGCCGCTTCGGCGGTGAGGAGTGCTTCGAGAACGCTTCTTTTGCCGTCGCACAGGGCGAAAAAGAGTTTGTTGGCAGGGGTTTTGAATCCTCTGCGCTCCTTGCAGGGGACCTTTGCCAGACTTGTGGGATTGCCGGGGGCGGAGCGCAGGATGACGGTTTCAGAAAGCTCTCTGTCGATCTCTGAAAGGGGTTCTCTTCCGGGAACTTCCGCAAGGGCGGCATCACGCAGAGTGTAAAGTTTCTGCACATCAAAGGGGGCGGAACCGAACTTTGCCGTTGACTCAAGGCGTTCAACGTTGTAGCGGCACAGCACTTCGATGCGGAACGCTTTTTCACGGGAAGTGAGTTTTTCGTCCGCCATGAGTTTTGCAATGGATTTTTCATACATTGCCGCTGCCATGGGGGTATAGTCGGGGAACTCTGATGCAGAAATCAGATGCAGGACACTTTCTGCCAGCATGGGGAATCTTTCTTTGACCAGCACCCAGTCCGGCAGGAATCCTGTGCCGGTGTTGTGGTGATAGACGCCGGAGGTGTTGTAAAACCAGTTGGTCGGCACATCCAGCAGACAATCCCCGCCGAAAGTATCGTCAGAAAGGCTGCCCGCCTGTTCGCCGAGGGGCAGATCGGGGAGAAGTTCAAGACATCTGTCACGGTAATAGAAATCTCCGAAAAAGGGCGTGGCGATGGATGAAAGGCGCAAATTCATATTGGGGGAACAGCGGTGGGTGAAGCCGTCCATGCTCAAAGCACCCACGATTTTTTTGTACCTTTCATCTTCCATCATAAAGGCGGCGAATCCGAAAAGCTCCATGGAAAGGACCACACGCAAAGTTTTGCGGGGTTTTCTTCCCGTGGCGGTCAGGACATGACCGATTTCCGCCGCCAGAGCTGCGCCCAGCGCATCATCGCCGGGGAAGGGTTCGTACATGTGAGCCAAAAGGGCGTATTCCTCAGGACTTTCCCCGGGGATGACACCTGTCACGGTGTAGATCTCGCCCTCATACAAACGGGTATTCATTTCGCCGTGGAGTGTGACTTTTTCCTTTTTCAGCAGCTCTTTGAGAAAGCGCGCCTTGATGGGGGAAATGGAAAACACCGGCAAATGGGCATCTTCTGCGGTGCGGTACCAGCCGAAATTGCCGAGTCCGTTGAACCAGTAGAGGGCATCGGGTTCATCGGTTTCTGCGGTGAACTTGCTTAAAACAATGGCGATGGCTCCGGCTTCGGCAAGGCGGGTGTAGACGGCACCTGAGAAACCGTTGCGGGTGGATAAAACGATTTTGCCTGCCGCATCGGGATTTTCGGGGGCAAGGGTATCGAGATCCACCACTTCAGCGGTGATGCCTCCCGGGGGCGTAGGGGCAGACCAGATGTTCGCCGCCCCGGGATTCAGATCGGTGTCGGCAAGGCGTTTGTCATACGCCGCCACCTCAGGCGTGACGATCTCAAGGAAAGAGCGTCCGCAAAGTTCCCATGCCTGAGGCATGATGAGATCGAGAGCGGCGGTTTTGCCGTCGGCTTTGTGGATGATGCGTTCCACATTCTGAAAACCGCAATTTTTCAGCATATCCATACAGAACGCGGTGGATCGGAGATAGTCGGGGTAGGAACAACTTTTTTCCAGTTCATAAAGGGTCTGGGTGTTTTTCTGGATATTATAAAAGTGTTCAATTGTTTGAGCAGTCTGATAAAAACCGGGGCAGTTTTCCATAGGTGATTTTCTCCAAGTAAAGTTTGCGCTGATATAAGGTAATGGTTTGCAGGAGTTTTGTCAATGGCAAAAGAATGGAAATATTTGATTTTTTCCCCGAAACGGTTTATAATGTCATCAGGGAGGCGGAGAAACCGTTTGTCCCGTAAACATCAAGGAGGAGAATATGAGAAGTTACACCACCTTTCACTTGCAGTACGCCCACCGTTTTTACAACTTTGAGGGCGAAGCGCAGTATCTTCACGGCCACACCGGAACCATGACCATCGAAGTCGAGGAAAGCATCAATCCCGGTGTGAATATGGTGTTCCCCTGCAACGAGATCCGCAAGACGGCGTGGAACATCCTGCAGAACTTCGACCACGCCCTGATTTTGAGAGAGGACGATCCTCTTTTGCCTGCGGTCCTCAAAGTCTATGAACTGCAGAATATCCGCAACGGCTCTCCCCGTAACACCATGAAAGGCCCCGCCTTCAAAACTCCCCTTGCCACCGCTCACCCCGAATGCCGTCTGGTGGTGACCAAAGAGACCATGACCGTGGAAGGCATGATAAAGATCACCCATGAACTCCTGAAAGATAAACTCAACATCGCCAAAATCACCTTTATAAGCGGAGACAACTCCGCAAGCGAATGTTTTGTCCCCGGTCCCCCCGTCAAACGCTGCCCCTGCTGCGGCATCGCCCTCGACTCCGCCGGAGTCTGCCCCAAGTGCCACTGGCACACCAAAGGATAAAAAACAGATTCCCGCCTAAAGAAAAGGGGAGTGCCGTTTTGTGCGGCACTCCCCTTTGAGTTTTTGTCTCAGATCATTTTAGTTGGAGAAGCTGATCTGGTAATCCACAGAGCCGGTCTTGGCATCGGCGGCTTTGACCTGCAGATAGTAGTCGGTGTTGGCAAGGAGGATGTTCTTTGAAGTGTACATGCCATTTGACGCATCAAAGGTCAGGGCAACAGATTTGCCGTTGACATCGGCGAGGGTCAGGGTGATTTCCTTGTTCCTGAGCACCTCAATGGTGTCGGCATAGCACCCCCCAAAGGTCAGGAGACCGTTTTCATCGGTTCTGATCTTGAAGACATCGACCGCATCACCGAAGCCCACCCAGTTTTCGATGGTCTCGGTTTCGGCGTAGCGGTGGGCATCCACATCGTTGGCGACCAGTTTCCAAGTGTCATCAGCGTTGCTGAATCCGGCTTTGGCGGAGTTGTTGGTCATGGTCAGCTCATACTGTGAAGCCGAGTTCTTTGCGGAGCTTTCCAGCTTGATGAAATAGGTTCCTGCGGCAAGCTCTCTTGCAAGGGTCAGGGCATCGTCTCCGGCTTTGGCGGAGACCTTCTGAAGCTGCTTGAAGTTGCCTTTTGCATCCAGAGTTCCGATAGCAAGGCTGATGTTGCCGCTGATACCGTCAAGGTTCAGCATGTAGCATCCGGCATCATCAACATTGACCACAAAGTAGTCCACCTTGTCATCATCATATCTTCCGGTCTGCCAGACAGCGCCTGAAGCAGCGGTGTCAAGCGCAAGGGCGGTTGCCGTGGCGCAGTTGTTGTTGGTATCGGCGGCGAGTTCAAAGTTCTCAACTTCGAGGACGAAGTCAGTGACAGCACCTTTGGCGGCGTTCTTGGAAACCACTTCAAAGTAGTAGTTGCCGTTTTCCAGCAGATAGGTGTAGGCAGCTGAATCGGTTTTGGCGTTGAGGGTGAAACTCTTGCCGACTTTGACGCCCTCTGCGGTGTAGAGCTGGACGGTGATATCACCTTTGTTGCCGCCGAGCGCCAATGCAATGCTGGTGGCGCCGGTGGTGGCGGTGAATGAGTAGCGATCTGTTGCGTCACCGAAGCCCACCCAGCCGTCGCCGTCCACGGTTTCGACCGGGGTCGGAACACTCTGGAACAGGTAGCAATCGTAATCAACATCTTTGGTGCCGCTCACATTGGAAGCCTGAACCGCAATGTAGTATTCAACGCTGCCGTCAAGGAGCAGACCATTCAATTCACCCATCTTTGCCGCAGTGGCAGTGACACTCTTGATTGCCTTCTGGACGCCGTCGATGACGGAGTAGACCGTTATCTTGGCGTTGTTGTCAACCAACACGCAAAGGTCGTAGATGCCGGTTCCCCGTGACATGTCGACTTTGATATAGTCAACCTTGTCGCCTTTGCCCACCCAGCCAGTGAGGTCGGTGTTGGCGGTACCGATTCCGTTATCAGCTTTGGCGATATCAGCGCTGCGGTCAATGAGTTCCAGGCGGCAACCGGAATCCAGAGTCTTGCTGTTGCTTTCGATTTTGACAACGTAGTCCCCCGCCTCTTTGAACTCATAGGTGAGTGCGGCATCGTTGTTATTTGCATTGGAGGTGAAGGTTGCGACAGCCTTGCCCGTGGCAACATCGACGATGGAAAGTTTGTAGAAACCATAGCCGAACAGATCAAAAGTCTGGACTTTGGGAGCAGTCACAGTAAGAGTGTAACTGTCGATCTTATCACTGGGTCCAACCTCATTATTTACGACGTTGTTGATGGTAAGTTCGCCTTCGCTCTGAGAGACCAGTTTCATGCTGTAATTGGTGCTCTGACCTTTGGCGGCGCCGGTGGCGGTGACTTCGACGGTGTATTGCCCCTCTTTCAGAAGCATTCCGCTGATAGTCCCCTCAGGCTTGGAGCCGTTGAGGGTCACGCTGCCGACACTCTTGCCGGCTTCATTTTTGACGGTGATCTTGACATTGTTGGCAATGCCGCCGATCTTGAGATCATAGTAGCCGTTTGCGGCGATAGTCCAAGTAATGCTGTCAGTAGCATTTCCCGGACCGACCCAATTGTCGGTGAGATCTTCACCGGGAGTTGCGCTGATGCTGAAATTGTAGTCAGAGTTGGCGGTTTTGCCTTTGGCGGAAATCTGGAGATAGTAGTCGCCTGCGGCAAGTTCCTTTGAAAGCATCATGGAATCAGCGTTTGCGGCACCGTTCATAGTGGCGACGGTCACAAACTTGCCTTTGACAGCATCGAAGTAACTGATGACAGCGGAAATTTCCTTGCCGTTGATGTTGTCGAAGTCAAAGGTGTAGCTGCCGCCAGCAACATTGAATTTGTACCAATCTTCCGTATCACCGATACCGACCCAGCCGGAGTCCGCAGTAACGGGGGGAAGAGCTTCTGCATCCTCTCTTGTCTGAGCCCCGGTGTCGGGAAGAGCCTGTTTTTCAGCGATGTTGTAGCCGTCGGTAGTGATGGTGTAGTTGCTGTTGAGGGCTTTCGCCGCACCGGTGGCGGTGACTTCAACGAAGTAGACACCGCCCTTGTCGCCTTTGAGGTAGAGGGAGCCTGTGGAAATGGCTTCAGCCGTGTTGGCGAGGGTGATGGATTTAACGGTGCGGAACTTGGTCCCGACACCATCCGCATCAGCGGCGAGGAGTTCATAAACCACAAGTTTCACCGCCTCATCCGAGCCGAGGTCATGGGAAACGGTGAAGTTGTAAACGCCGCCCTTATCCCCAACCTCCAAACGGTAGAAGTCGGTGGCATCGCCGAAGCCGACCCAACCTTTCTGCGCAGGAGTGATAAGGTCAGGGGTGCCGCCATCAACAACCGCAGCAGTGGAGCGGAGATCATCTTCGGACGTGGCGGGGGTGTACTCCTCAGTGCGGTAGGTGGAAAGCTCATAGCCGGTTCCCATGGCGTTGGCGTTGCCGGGCTTGACTTCCACATAGTACTCTTTGTTCTTATCAAGGAGCAGCTCTTTGGAGTCCACGCCAATGGGATTTTTTGCGCCTGCTGTGACAGTGCCGAGGCTCTTGAGCTTGCCATTGTCAAGGAGTTCATAAACGGTGAGCTTGGTATTTTCGCCGGCACCTCTCAAATTGAAAGTATATTTGCCGGAAGATTCAAGGTCAAGTTTGCGCCAGTCTGCCTTGTCGCCCTTACCGACCCAGTCCGTGAATGACTGCCGGACGTCCCAGAGAGCGGCTGTTTCTCTGGTGTCATCGGTAGTGACGCTTGGCAGGTCAGTTTTGTCAAACACAAGCTCAAATCCGGAAACATTCTTGGCAGAGGCGGTGTTGACCACCTGGAAAAGATATTCAGTGTTGGAGTCAAGAAGCAGTTCGCTGAAAACACGGACCGTGTCTTTGACCGAGAAACTCTTCCAGACCTTCTTGGGGTTGGACTTCTCATAAATGTTGATCTTGAGATCATCATTGGTACCGATAATGTTGCTGAGAGATTTTGCCGTCAGCGAAAGTGTCATGCTGTTGGTGGTCGTGATGACAAAGGTATCGGCGGTGTCGCCCTGACCCACGGTGTCGGCAACAACGAGACGGTCGCCGGTGAAGTTGACCTTTGTTGCCAGAGCAAAGTTGGTTGAATCGGGAGCGTAATGGTCAAAGAGGGGATCAATGGTGACATACTTGCCGTTTGCCCACTTGATACCTTCGTTGCCGCTGTTGTCCACGGCATAGACTCTGAAGTTGTAGGGCTTTGCACTTGAGGAAAGTCCTTTCAGAACATATTCCGTTGCGCCGGTAACGATCGCTTTTGTCCAGGACTCCGCTCCCTGTTCCTGATATTCGACCACGTAGTGTTTGATGCCCTGAACATCTTCCACGGGGTTCCAGCGGAACACCAGATCACATGAAATGCTGCCTGCGTTGTTCGGGATCGCCATACAATCGCCTTTTTCCACCATGCCGGGACGGACGGTGTCGAGAACGAAATCGACCTTCTGGCTTTCGCTCTTGCGGTTCAAGGTGTCGTGAGCGGTGACAGAGACTTTGTAGTTGCCGTCTTCGAGCTGCGCGCCGATGAACTTGCGCAGATCGGCGATGGTCAAAGTCTTGCCGGAAACCGCAACAGCGTTTTTCATATCGGTTGCGAAATTGCCCTCAAGATCAAGGGTATCGGCGGAGTAGAGGAGCTTTTTGCCCGTTTTGTCATAGATGTTGACGGTGTACTTATAGACACCGGTGGGGGTGTCGGGGAGAGTCCATGAAAGACCCACATTACCGTCATGGACACCTTCGACCATCTTGTCATCGGTGATTTTGACCGCGGTGGGGGCGTTGAAAGTTGAGTCAAGAACGATGTATTTGTCGTATTTGTTCTTGAATTCAAAGGATTGGATCCCGCCGTTCTGCGAGGTGGTTTCATTGTAGTAACTGTCATAGGCGACGACGGTCCAGTAGACGGTCTTCATATTCTCAAAGATACCCACGTTTCTTCCGGAAGTGGTATCAAAGACCATCTGTTTTTCACCGGCGGCGGTCCAGAAAGTGTAGGTGTTGGCATCGGGCGAAAGATTGGCATCGCCTGAAACGGTCACTTTATAGATCACGCCGGATTTATCGGTGAAGTTGTCGGTCCATGCAAGGGTGACGGTGGCACTTTCAAGAACAGTCTTGTCAACGACCTGAACCTTTTCAGTGATGACATTGCCGTCCTCATCTTTCTTTTCTTTGCCGTCCTCGTCGAGAGCGGGTTTCTCCACCAGTTTGAAGGTCTCTTTGTAGGTGGCGTCGACATAGGAGTTCAGTCTTCCGAAATCTCCTACGGGACCGTCGATTTCGGTCATGCCGAAAGTTCCGGAGATGGTATCGGTCTTGTCAAAGAAGTCATAGGCGACGATCTTGTATTCATAGACGCCCATATCCAGCCAGTCGGGGGCGTTGCTGCCGTCGACGGGGGACCAGGAAAGGGTATCGCCCGGCATGTAGATCACAGATTTTTCCCACTCTTCCGTGCCCTGAGCGCGGTAGGAGAATTCATAGTAACGGATACCCTTGTCGCCGGGGAGATCCGCCGCTTCGCTCCAGGTGATGGTGGGCAGGATCTCAACGACGGTTTTGTCGCCGTCGATTCTCTCGTTTCTTTCAAGAGTGACCACCGCCTTGTTGTTGGCGAAGTTGGGTGCGCCTTTGTCGGTGTAAGAGATCTCGCCGGTGATGGCATCTTTGCTCACATTGCCGAAGTAGTCTTCAGCCCTGATTTCGTAAGAGTAGAAATTGCTGGGCAGATCTTCCAGTTTTGCACTGAAGTCAAAGCTCTTGAAGGTGTAGTCACCCTGCTGCAGAGTGCAGACATTTTTGCCGTCTCTGATTTTAATGGTCACAGGACCTTCAATATTTTCGTTGCTGTTCCATGCAAGGGAGATGTAGCCGTCTTTATCGACCCGCAGTTCCGCATCGAGGGTCTGACCGTTGACCACGACCTGATACTGGTTTTTCTGATCGAGGAGCCTTTCGGTATCCTGCCAGATGCCGAAGTTGTGTTCGTTCTGAGTTTCGGCATTGACTTCAAAGACAGTTGTTTTGCCGCTGTTGTCTTTCAGAGTGATGATATAGGCGCGGATACCGCTTTCGTTGTCCCAAGCCTGATCCCATCCGATGGTCACATTGCTGCCGCTTTCGGTTTCGGCGGCATCGGGCGTTTCAAAACGGAGCATGGCGGTCTCAGCCATGATCTCGCCTTTGTCGTTTTTCTCGAAATAGGGTTTGACGGTATCTTCAGAAGCCCAGACACGGAAGGTTTTTCCGGCGACCCAGTCGCTTGCCGCACCTTCGGAATCGATGGCACGGATGCGCCAGTAGACATAGGTCTGGTTCTCCAACTTTGAAATGGTAAGTTCCGTACCGGTGACAAGACGGTTGTGGATCGTGATATCCGTTCTGTCGAAAAGAGTGTTGGCGACGTAGTCAGAGAGGTCTTCACCGTTGAGTTCGTCGATGGTAATAGTGTTCTCAAGGACACAGTATTGGATCTCATAGTTGCGGATGGTCTTTTCGGACTCCATCTTTGACCATGAAAGTTCCGCAATAGCGGCGACGACACCTTTGGTTCCCTCCTGAGGATTGGCATCGCCCACAGAGGTGGTCATGTTTTCCTCTTTGAAGGTGTTGGTGTCGGTAACTTCCTCCACGGGAGGCGTATAAGTTGTATTGGCGATGTTGTCTTCGCTCCAGTAAGAAGAGGAACTGGCGCTGCTGTCGCCCAGAACACGCATACGGTATCTCAAATCCGCACTACTGGCGACGCCGGTGATGGTGTAGGCACTTGCTGTTCCCCCCAGTCTGACGACGATGGAGTTATCTGCCCCGTCAAGCCAGTATTCAAGCTCGTAGAAAGAGATTTCATGCAGACCGTACTCTGCAGCACTGATATCTTTCCATTCAATGGTGACAGCTTCTTTTTCGGCATCATATTTTTCCGTGAGCTTGCCGGTCAGATCCAAAGCTGCAGATCTTTCATTGCCGGTGACCTGCACGGAAACGGTATTGTTTTCAAACTTGGCATTAAAGGTGACACCATCCAGCTCAGCTTGACCTGTCAAATCGTTACCGAGGGTCAAAGTCACATTCTTGCCGTGGTAAGAGAACGCAATCTGGCGGTTCTGCCAATATTCGGAAGCATCGAAACCATAGCTGAAAAGCTTGTACCACTCACCGCTTTGGGCATAGTTGGCGTTGACGGTAAACGTTCTGGAGTCTTTCAAACTCTTGTCGTCATCATGGAATTCTCCAGTCTGGAAAACAGCACGGCCTTGAGCTTCACCATCCAGGTAGAAGTACAAATTGATTTCACCTGCTTCAGCGAGCAGACTTCCAACGATTTGGGCGTTGCTGTTGACCGTAACTGTGTTGCGACCGCCGCCAAGTTCGATATTACCCATAATACGGGCGGTAGCAGCAATGTCAAGGCGATCATCATTTTTCTCATCTCTCACCTCTCCATGACTCAGCTCACTGTAACACATGTCTGCAACAACAGCATTCCCTGCCAACACAATAATTTCTCCGGAAATGCGCAAGTTGAGAGCTTGGACACTTGCAATACCAGTCATGAGAGATATAATCGTACCATTCATGTCGAATGCATCGCCGGAAACGGAGGATTTCAAGGAGCCGCGCGCATTAATACCGATTCTTGATGTGATGCTGCCACTGAAGGCTGACGCAGTCAAATTTGTCGTGTAGATACCGAAGTCTACGCCGAAGTCTGCACCGGAGTTTACTGGTGATGCAATTTGGGTGTTGATAACGCCTGTGACGGTAAAAGTTGTGGCATAAATACCCATCCGTCCCTCATCTCCGGCAATTGTAATAGTGCCGCCAAGATTGGTGCTGCTTTTCAGCGTATTGGCTTTCAAACCAATAGCTTTTGCGGTTATAAAACCTTCACAATTCAGTGCATTGACGGTAATCGTTCCGTTGAAATTCGAAAGATTCAAGGTTGTTGCACTGATACCAGCCGCCAATACTGTGCCATCTATAGAGCGTGAAGTGGCTGTGTAGATGAATTTATTGTTGTTTGCAGAAACCTGAACGCTACCGTAAAAGTCAGACAGTGACATGGTTTCTGAAGCGTTAAGACCGTATGCCTCGATATGGCAGGCGGCAGACAGACTGTTCCCGGAGTTGGCAGACAATACGTTGCCAGAGGCAGTTACAGTAACAGTTACATCTTCAGAGACTTTACCGATGGTCAAGGTTGCAGCATCCAAACCTGCTGCAATCATGTTGACTGAAGCAGAGGCAGTTGCATCCGGTTTTGATGCCCCGGGGGAGTTCTTTGCAACTACGGTCATGGTGTTGCTCTGCAAAGTCACATCGACAGATGCGTGCTCGGGGTAAGCGGTGTCGTTGTTCAATGTTCCCATTTCTTTGATGTCGATGCTGCCGTCAGACTTGATTCCGTATGCGGCAAGTTTATTGTCTTTTGCATCGGCTGCATTGACTTTGGGTTTATCATCTCCGACGGAAGGTCTGAGGTCATTTGCAGAAGCAATGATGGAAACATTGCCGGTTTTGGCTGAGATTGCACCACTCCAAATAGAGTTATCGGCAGTAACCAGACTGGAGCCGACCCAGATGCCGTAGGTGGCGATGGTGTTGCCGCTGGCGGAAGCTGAGGCGTAGCCGCCGATGGTGGTTCCGCTGTTACCGACGGCTGCAGTTGTACCTTTTATAGCTTTGGCAAAGGAGGCGATGCTGTTGTCAGCAGAAAGAGTAGCTCTGAAGTTGCCGTCAAGGACCAGATCGCCGGCTTTGATGGCTGCTCCGGAAATATTGTTGTTGACTGAGTCATTGTAATAAGCAGTCTTTTGGTCAACAACTTTAGTGTATCCCTTGTGGTAAGCCGCAACCTCAGCCGTAATCACTCCGGCAAGGTCAGAAACAACGGTCAGCTTGTCGGTTGCGTAAATGGTATAAACTGCCGTTGTCGTGTCGGGGGCTGAGGGGGCAGGGTGAGTGTCTTTCCTGGTGTAGTCCGTGAGGGGGTACAGTCCGTAAGCGACTGCGCCGATACGGATCTTGTCATCTGTGTAACCGGTGTCGCTGTCAGCGGCACCATTTTGAGCAGTGAGAACAAGCTTGTTGTCGGTTCCGTGAAATTTTACCGCTCCGCTGATGTCATTGTTATTGAATTGAACATGGTAGAGATTGTAGGATTTCTTAACGTCGTATTCCCACTGGGCTGCATAATCATCTGCCCCCTCTAGCCAATCATCACCTTTTGATTCTATGGTGACTGTGCCGTCGTTTTCGCTGAAGTTGCCGCCGACAGTGAGTTTGCCAGTTCCGTTTTCACCCTTGACAGAGAGGCAGAACGATTCAAGATCTTTTATGTATCCTGCTGAATGACTTCCATCGGCAAAAATGATTTGACCAGAAGTGGAAATATTCGCAGCTTTGGGAAGAATCAGATAATTACAAACCTGATTGTTTGTATTGGAAAGGCTTGCTTCCATGAATTTATCGATCAATATAATTGCCATAACAGGACCTCCGAATATACAAATTTAGATTTAAACACTATTTCAACATAGAATTTAGCACACAAAATGCCAACTGTCAAGGTTTTTTTGAAAAAATATGCTATTTTTATGAGATTTTCTTCTCCTTTTATAAAAAATCCATCTCTCAGAGTGATTTTTCCATTTACTTTGCTTTCTTTGTGTGCTATATTAATAATGGATACTTTCATTACTTTATTATACATAAGGAGTAGAAAAATGGCTCACGATCTCAATGCAGTCTGCAACGGTTTTGTCAATGCCGGTAAATTTGTTTCCGGTATCCCTTTCGGAACAGGTCATATCAACGATACCTACAAGGTGGAAACCGATAAGAATACCCTTATCGTCCAGAGGGTCAATACTTCCATCTTCCAGCAGCCCGAGGAACTTATGGACAACTTTGTCCGGGTCACTTCTCATATCAGCAAAAAACTTGCCGGGACCTGCTCCACTGACAAGACCCTTTCACCCCTCCGCAACGCTGAGGGCAAACCCTTCTTCCGCGATGCCGAAGGCAACTTCTGGCGCAGCTACATCTATGTCGATCAGGCTCGCACTTTCGACATCATCGAAAACTCCAATCAGGCCTTTGAAGCCGCCGCCGCTTTCGGCAGATTCCAGAACTACCTCGCCGATATGGAAGGCCGTCTCTTTGAGACGATCCCCAATTTTCACCACACCGTCTCACGCCTCGATGCCCTCAAAGAAGCTGTCGCCGCCGACAAGATGGGACGCCTTAAAGAGGTCAGCGCAGAAGTGGACTTCGTTATGGCTCGTGAGAAAGATTGCGGTCTGCTCCTCGATCTGCAGGCCAAAGGCGAAATCGTGGAACGCACCACTCACAACGATACCAAACTCAATAACGTCCTGATCGACGATGCCACCGGCAAGGGTATCTGCGTTATCGACCTCGATACCGTTATGCCCGGTCTCCCCCACTACGACTTCGGCGATATGGTCCGCACCGGAACCAGCCCCGCCGCCGAGGATGAGAAGGATCTCAGCAAGGTCTGTATGCGCTTTGAAATGTTTGAAGCTCTGCTCCGCGGATATCTTTCTGCCGCAGGCAAGTTCCTCAATCCTCTGGAAAAATCCCTGCTCCCCTTCTCCGGCAAGCTGATCACCATGGAAATCGGTATCCGCTTCCTCACCGACTACCTTTCAGGCGATGTCTACTTCAAGACCAAACGCCCCGGACACAACCTGGACCGCTGCCGTACCCAGCTGAAACTGGTCGCTTCCATCGAAGAACAGTTCGATGCCATGCGCAAACTGACCGACTCCCTCTGAAACTGATAAGGATTGGATAAAATGACAAAACAGGAAATCATCAACGGCCTGCGTTCCCTCGGCCTCAAAGAGGGCGATCTGGTTCTGCTCCACAGCTCCCTTTACAGTCTCGGACATGTGGAGGGCGGTCCCGATGCCGTCATCGACGCCTTTCTTGAGACCATCGGCGCCGACGGAACGCTCCTCGTTCCCGTTTTCGGCGATCTGGGGATCCTCACCACCACGCTGAAAAACCGTCCCGGTGCCGTCATTTCCCCCTGTCCCGTGGGAACTGTCGCCGCTCTCGGCAAAGATGCTGAGGAACTCTGCCGTGAACACTGGAAACCTGTCAGCTGTCACGGCGAAGGGACCCCTTTCAAACGCCTCGCCGACAAGGGCGGATATGTCTGCCTCATGGGATGCGATCAGGACCGCAATACCTCGCTCCACGGCATCGAAGCGGAACTGCGCCTTGCCTATCTCGGTTCCGTCACACGGGAATACACCACCCCTGAGGGCGAGACCATCAATAAGACTTGGAAATATTATCCCGGCCCCCACCGGGACTTCATTGCCATCGACCACCAGCTCAAAGAACGGGGCATTATGAAACAGACCCGCATCGGCAACAGTCAGGTGCGCCTCATCGATGCCAAAGGTATGTGGGCGTGCGGCATGGAACTGGGAGCCGCGGACCCCGCTTTCATCCTCTGCGACAACCCCGGATGCCATGACTGCGTGAAACAGCGGGCGGCGCTCATGAGCGATTTCTTCAGCAAAGAGGATTTCAAACTCACCGCTTCCTCACGCCTTGCCGGGCGTTACATCCCCGAAATGGTGGAAAAATGCAAGGCCGCCGGTGTCAGATATCTTGAACTGGACTATATTCAGGGCGTTCCCGCAGCTTCCATGCCCGCTGCCAAACTCGCCGCCGCCGTTGCGGAACTGGCTGCCGAGGGGATCGAAGTGAGCGCACTCCGCGCCTTTGCCGCCCCCGATAAGGCGGCGGATTTCGCCGCAAAGGTTTCCGGAGCCCTCATCAAGCGGGTGATCCTGCCCCTTTCCGCTTCCGGTCCTGCCGCCGAAGCCTGTGCCGCATCCGGTATCGCCGTTGACTTTTTCAACGCCAATCTCACCAGTGCCGCCTCCAACGCCGCTCTGGCAAGAAGAAAAGAAAAGGTCGCCGACTGCGGTATCTGCTTCAACCCCGCCAATTTCGTCATGGCGGGTGAGCGGGCTTTCGGTATCTACCGCGCCGGACGCTACATCAAGACCATGCGCCAGCTGGATATCAACGACATCCTCCCCGACGGGACCGTGACGGAACTCGCCCGGGGCGGCGCCGAGATCAAGGAGATGATCTCCATCGCCCGCTGCGCCAGCTTCTCAGGCTTCATGTGTCTTGCAGGCGGTATCAAAGTTGCTCAGGATCTCAAATCCATGGTGGCAGACTTCCGCCGCCTCATTGAGAATATGTAATAACTCCGGGCGAAAAGGCGTTTTGCGTTTCCGGCAGGAAAAGTATGAAAATATCGGTCATAATCGCCGCATACAAAGGCGAAAAATATATCGGTGAACAGCTGGCAAGCCTTTGCCGGCAGAGCCGTTTGCCTGATGAGGTGCTGATCGGTGACGATTCAGGGGAGGATCTGAGGACAGTGGAAGCCGTTGAGGCGTTCCGTCTGCAAAATGAACTCCCCTTTGAATTGAAGATCTTTCGCAATACGCCCTCCCGGGGCGTCAACGGGAATTTCAGGTTTCTTGCGGAAAAGGCTTCAGGGGATCTGCTGTTTTTCTGTGATCAGGATGATGTGTGGCTGCCTGAGAAAATCCGTCATGTCGCCGGGGTTTTTGAACGGGAGGCCCTTATTGATGCGGTCTGCTGTTTCTCTTATCTGACGGATGGTGATTTGAATCTGTGGCAGGTTCAGGAGGATCTTGAATTGGCAAATGCCATGAAATACGGCAATGACCGCAAGAAACTTTTCCGGGTTTTCCTTTCCCATAAAATCTGCGGCGCAGGACATAATATCGCATTGCGCCGTCATCTGGTAGGAAAACTCCCCGTCTGGCGTGAACTGCTTTTCTATGACCTTTGGACATTGCACAGTACTGCCGCTGCTGAAAAATTGCTTTTGCTGCCCGAAAGATTGACTTTGCATCGGGTCCATGGAAATAATGTGACCATTTCATCTGAAAGCTATGTGGGCGGCACTCTGGGACGGAGACTTCAGGCAATCAAACGCTCAGCTTCCCCGCACAGCGAGTTTGAACAGCTGCTGGAAGAAAGAAGCGCTTTTGCGGAAGAACTGCTCTCTTCTCCCCTTGCCGCTGAAATTCCGCAGAAAAATCTGAAAATGGCGCAGGGGGCTGTGACTTATCTGAAAGAGAGGATAAAATTCAGAAAAAGATCTTTCCTGCTGCGCTTTCTGCCTTCTTTCTCCCTTGTCAAAGGGTACTTCATCTGGGGGAACGGGGTGAGATCACTTCTCCGTGATGTTGCCGGTATTTGAAATTCTGCATAAAAAAACTGCTGCTTTTCCTTTTGAAGGATCGGCAGCAGTTTTTGTTTGGGGGAATTCTATCAGTCGGCGGTGATACGCAGATAGTTCTGATAGGTGATGGCATCGTAGGCTTTCTTGGAGAGCTTCCCCGTTTCGAGACCGGTTTTGAGGTATTCGATGATGGGGGGCATAGGCTCGTCGATGCCGGTGAAACGGTCGGTTCCGAAGCAGACCCG
Organism: Victivallaceae bacterium; assembly: GCA_045654705.1. Classification (GTDB taxonomy): domain Bacteria; phylum Verrucomicrobiota; class Lentisphaeria; order Victivallales; family Victivallaceae; genus UBA1784. The sequence continues at coordinate 9,302 of JAZONY010000037.1, read as the reverse complement.
GGTGTGGTATTTCTCAAGGAATTCGTAACCCTTGGGGTCTTTGCTCAGAGCGCGGTGGGCGCTTCCGGCGGAACAGTCGCCGTAAAGGTTGGGGAACTTCTCAAACATATCCCAGAGAATGCCCTTCTTTGTGTAGGGGGTCATGGGATAGCGGTCTTTTTCTTCGTCGGGCATGTCGCCGTCGATCTCGTTCCAGAAACTGGGGGAGTGGCCCAGGAAGATGGTGTCGGGGCAGAGTGCCAGAGCTTTCTGCAGACGGGGCAGACCGGGATCGTCCAGCGCACCGTAAGAGGTGTTGTTCATGCGCTGAAAGTGGAAGATCAGAGGCATCTTGAATTCACCCGCTGTCTGGAAAATGCGGATGAAACGCTCATCGTCCACAGGCAGTCCCGCACAGATTTCGCCCAGTCCCTTGCAGCCCAGGTCCTTGAACACCTTGAAAAGATCCCTGATCTTGCCGTCGGCAGTGTTGAACATGGCACGGGGGTCGATGTTGCAGAAGGTGTCGAAACGGTCGGGATGTTTCCGGGCGGCTTCGATACACTCGGTGTTGCCGGTGACACCGTAGAAATCCATGTTCTCAGGGGAACACAGGGGCAGCAGCACGGAACGGTCGATGCCTTCCATGTCCATACGGTGAAGCAGAACGTCCGCCGTGAAAGGTCCTCTGCCCAGAAACACTTTGGCGAACTCGGGGAAGTGTTCGTAAGTGATATGGGTATGAATGTCGATCATCATTTTTCAGTAACTCCCGGAGCAGATCATTTGGCAAAGGCGGCATCCAGCTTGCGGAATGCCTTCATGAGCATTTCAGCTTCTTCCACATCCCAGCTTTCCTTGATGAAAAGGATGAAGTTCTCTTCCATGGCGGCCATGGCGTTGGGCAGGGGGAACTCACGGCAGGGGTCGCCCTGACAGGCCGGATTGTTCCAGGGATATTTGCTTGCACGGTCCTGGAACCAGGGGAAGGTGGAGGGAAGGGCGGCTTTGTAATCTTTGGAAGCAGGAACACCTTCGGCGCTCATGGCGGCAAAGAATTCATCTCTGGAGCAGTTCAGAGCTTCCAGCTTGACATTGAGACGCATCCACCAGTAGGAGTTGACGGTGCCGGGGAGTGCTTCGGGGATCCCGATGGTCTTGAGTTCGTTCAGCCCCATGGTCTTGAGCAGTTCGGCGAAACGGCGGCGTCCGGCGACCACGGCGGGGAGCTTTTTCAACTGGGCTCTGCCGATGGCGGCGTGGAGTTCATCCATGTTGCAGTTGATGGCGGGGATGACGTTGCCTTTGGGATTCTCGATGCCGAAAGGTTTGCCGCGGTCGGCGGCACGACGCTGACGCCAGTAGAGTTCTTCGGTTTTGGCAAAGACCATACCGCCCTGGCCGCCGGTGCAGATGTGCTTGCCGAACATGACAGAGAAGGCTCCGTAAGTACCGAAAGTTCCCACATACTGACCGTCGACCTGCGCACCGTGAGCCTGGGCGCAGTCTTCGATGACGGGGAGTCCGTAGCGGTTGGCAACTTCCATGATGCCCTTGATGTCAGCGGGTTCGCCGCCGATGTGGGGGACGATGATGGCTGCGGTCTGGGGGGTGATACGATCTTCCACCTGTTCAGGACCGATGTTGAATCTGCCGGGCATGGTGTCGCAGGGGACAGGAATGCAGTTGTTGAGGACGATGGGCATCATGCCGCCGGCATCGGTGACACAGCCGACGATGACTTCAGAAAAGGGTTTCAGGTCAAGAGCGCGCAGCGCGGTGAAAACCGCATTGGTTCCGCCGTTGACACCGTCGGCGTAGCCGCCGCCCAGAAATTCAGCAAATTCTTTGCCGAAAGCCTCTTCTTCGGGACCGTTGTAGCCGAAAGGTTCGCCTGAGGCGATGGCATTGTCGAAGAGCCGCATGGCAGCTTCTTTTTCTTCAACGCCGAAGTGGAAACGGGCTTTGAGAGTACCGACGGCTTTTTCTCCGCCGTTGATGGCGAGTTTTTCTTTTTCTGACATTTTCACACCTTTATCGATATAAATAGTTTGTCCGCTGCATAAAAATATGCAACGGACTTAAAGTAACTCCGTTCAGCTGTAATTGCAAGTTGTATTTTGCAAAAATAAGCTCATTGTCGTCAAAATGACAAAACTCTTCTTTTTTTTCAGAGAATGACTTTGCCTTCCCATTCGGGATCGGGGGCGACATCCAGCCATTTGGCGATGGTGGGGGCGAAATCGATGATGTTCAGGTCCCCTTGCAGTTCGCCGGGAGTGATGGAGCTGTGGCGCATGAAAACCGGGATCGTCATATCTTCGTCGGCATCGGTGCCGTGGCTTCTGTTGTGCCCGCCGTGATCGGCGGTGACGATGACCTTGTAATCCTCAGGGAGCTGTTTCACGAGGCGTTGGACGTTGGTGAGACTGCAGTTGATCGCCCTGATATATTCATCGGACATCCAGCCGCGTTTGTGTCCCATTTCATCCACCTGACACTGATAGAAGAAGATCAAGTTCGGGTATTCGCCTGCTTGCAGCATCCTTTCGGCATCTTCGGTGATCTTCCTGTCGGCAACCTCATAGGTGTAGTCGCCGCCGCTGTAAAAAGTGGAGCGGAGCAGGGCACCGGGGCGGGAAAGATCCCGCAGCTGTTCCCAGGTGTAGAAAAAGACTGCGGGTTTGTCCACGTCACGGAGAACTTCGCAAAGACCCTTGACCGGGCGCACCTGGGGAACGTAGGTGTTGCTCAGGATCCCGTGCCGGTCGGTGCTGACACTGTGGAACAGGGACATGTGGCAGGGAAGTGTCACAGAGGGCATGACGGTCCGCATTTTCATGGAATAGGCACTTGTTTCCAGAAGTTCCCGGTAAAAGGGATGGTTGGCAATGGGGAGTGCATCAGGACGCATACCGTCCAGCAGGGCAAGGAAAACTTTTGACATTGGATTACCTCTTTATTTTATGTTGTGAAGGAGTGCTTTCAAATAACAGTAGAGCGTGTCCCCCATCTGGCAGTATCCGGCAGGGGCGGGGTGGACGCCGTTGCTGGCACGGGAGATTTTCTCGGGATTGCCCTCATTGACATACTGGAGCTTCCGGGGGAAGTTGTTTTCGGTGTCGATGTTCATGTAGACAGGGACCACATGGAGCTTGAGTTCTTCGCCTTTTTTCAGGAGCGCGCGGTTGTAATAGTCCAGATTTTTGCGGTACTGCCATGAGGTCTGATTGGAGGAATAGTTCTGACCGAAAGCATCCTGATTGGCTCCGGGGATGTGCTGGAAGATCATGATCTCAGGAGCAGGCTTGAGCTTGCGGAACTCGGCGATGAGTTTTTCCATGTTGGCAATGGATTTTGCGGTGACTGCGGCGATGTTTTTGTCCTGGGCTCCGAAAAAGTCGTTGAGACCCAGCTGGAAACTGACCACATCAGGAGCTTTGCCGTTATTGTGGATATCAAGGTATTTCTGAAGATCAAAGACACCTTTGCCGTTTTTGTCGGGGAAAAGAAAGGGACTGTTGAAGCCCACAGGACGGTCGGGGTGCATACCATCCATCTTTTTGCTGTTGGTGTAGCCCCAGCGGGTGAGGAAACTCTCCCAGCGCCAGCCGCCGTATCCCTCGTGGCGGGCGATCCTGCCTTTGGAACCGATGGTTTTGAACCGGGGATTGCCGGGACGGGTCATAAGTTCAGCCACACGGTCGGCGTAAAGGCCGGAACCGGTCTGGCTTGCCCCCACCATGAGCATGGTGATCTGGCGTTTTGCACCGGCATCGAAAGGCAGCACGATCAGTTCGGCTTCGGCCTCGGCGACGATGCCCTGGGACCCGATGACCTTGACGGACCATTTGTATTTGCCGGTGTCGCTCTGTTTCGGGGTGAAACGCCAGCGTTTCTGATCGTTGCGCCCCTTGGAGCAAGTGACATCAAAGACATAGTTCGCCGGATTGATGACGGTGATGATGTTGCTGAAATAGATGTTGGACTCCACGCCGGGGACGGCGTAGATCTTTGCGGGGAGCAGCAGACGGACCGGATTCTGCTGTGCAAAAGCACTCACGCAGAAAAAGAAGAGGAGAGAAAAAACAGAGACTCTGAAGAACATTGTTGAAAACTTCCTTATGTTTATCTTACGGATTCGTTTGTTCTGTATATACTATACAGCCTTGATACTGTTTTTTCCACTCTTTCAGGAGAAAATTAGTTCAAAACTTGAAAAAAACAAAAAAAAGTTTGTGAAAATTTTCTGAGAATGGTTGCCGTTTTCAAAAAAATGTGGTATAATTTAAATGTAAGGCAGGGGTGTCTCCCCTGAAAGTCTTTTTTATGGAGTGAATATCATGGTTGACGATTTGCCCCGGGGCAGTGAAATGATTCTGGTCGTGGATGACCACGAAACGATCTGGGATTTTCTCATCGAGGCTCTGCAAATGCTGGGTTACAGCGTTCTGCTTGCCGAAAACGGTCTTGATGCCGTTGCGATCTATGAGGAAAATCCCGGTGCAGTCGATCTTGTGCTGCTGGATATGATCATGCCCAAATCAGGCGGCCATGAAACATTCCTCAAGCTCAAAGCCATTGATCCCGATGTCAAAGTCCTGCTTTCAAGCGGATTTGTCAACGAAAACGCCGTTGAGGATCTTCTGACTCAGGGCGCATGCGGATTCCTCCCCAAACCCCACCGTCTGCCTGTGGTGGCGAAAGCCATCCGGGATGTGCTTGACGGGAAAGGTCCTGTTCTGCCCGGAGTCTGCAATGGATGAGTGGATCGAAATCGAGCGCGATGAACGCCATATCAAACGGGAACGCGCCAAAGCCAAAGAACTGCGGAACACCCCTTATTTCAAGGAGCTTTTTGCCAGAGGCATCTGCCACTACTGCAAACAGAAGTTTTCCAGAGATGAGCTGACCCTTGACCACATCGTCCCCGTTTCACGGGGCGGCAGAAGCACCAAAGGCAATATGGTGGTCTGCTGCCGCAGCTGCAATCAGGCGAAAAAATACCTCACCCCCGCCGAAATGATACTCCGGGCGGAGGAAATGAAACGCGCCGGGAACTCTGTTTCAGAAGAGAATACTTCTCAGGAGTGACTTTTCTTACCTTATTTGACCAGTGCCACCACCGCAGAAGCGGCAATGCCTTCGCCTCTGCCGGTAAATCCCAGTTTTTCAGTGGTCGTGGCTTTGACGGCGATACGTTCAGCTTCGATCCCCATGACTTCGGCGAGGCGTTTCTGCATCTCTTTCTTGTAAGCGCCGAGCTTGGGACGCTGGGCGATGATGGTGATGTCGGCGTTGCTGATGCGCCATGAACTGAATTCGGGGAGGGCGAGGACCTTTTTCAGAAGTTCCGTACTGTCAGCCCCTTTCCACTTGGGATCTTTGTCGGGGAAAAGTTCACCGATATCCCCCAGCGCCAGGGCGCCCATGAGGGCGTCGATGAGGGCGTGGATCGCCACATCGGCGTCGCTGTGCCCCAGAAGTCCCAGTTCATAAGGTATTTCCACGCCGCAAAGGATAAGTTTGCGTTCTTCGACAAGGCGGTGGACATCGTAACCCTGTCCCACTCTGAAATCGGTGATCATAGATCGTCTCCCAAATTGATTATACCGCCGCCGCAAAGTTCTTCGCCCCGGTAGAGGGCGCCGATCTGTCCGGGAGTCACTGCCCGCAGAGGCACGGCGGTCCTGACACGGTAGAGTGCCGATGAGACCTGACTCAAGGTGCAACGCACCGGACGGGAACGGTAGCGGATCTGTATTTCATAATCCCCATCCTGCGGCATGGGGGCGTTTTCACGGGCGACGAGGAAAAATTCGTCACGCATAAGGGTCGAACTGTCGGTTTCAAGTTCCACGCTGTGACGGACCCCGTCGATGCTTTTGACAAAGGCAGGCACTCCCAGCGCAACGCCGAGTCCCTGTCTCTGTCCGAGGGTGATGCGGTGGATCCCCTGATGATGGCCCACGCATTTGTTTCTGTAATAGATCTTCCCGGGGCGGGGTGAAAGTCCCGCACGGCGGAAGAGTTCGTCACCTGCGTTGACGCCCGGAGGAACGAAACAGAGTTCTTCGCTTTCGTCAGACTTTTTGAAGTTGAATCCCGCATCGGCGGCGATGACCCGGATGACCGGTTTGGTCAGTTCGCCGAGAGGGAAAAGAACCTGCTGCGCCGTTTCCTCAGGGAGCAATGCGAGAAAGTAGCTCTGATCCTTGGCACGGTCGGCACCCCGGCGCAGAAAAGTTTTGTTGCTGCGGTATCCCAGACGGACATAGTGTCCGGTTGCGAGACGCTCCGCCCCTGTTTGCCGGGTGAATTTGAGAAGTTCCCCGAACTTGACAGCAGGATTGCACAGAGAACAGGGGTTGGGGGTGAAACCTGCGGCGTAAGATTGGGCGGCAGGGATGACGACTTCGCGCTTGAACACCTCTGAAACATCCAGATAATGATGTGTTATCTGCAATTTTTTGCAGCAGGATTGAATGGCTTCATCCATGGCGGGAGCAGGGGGGAAGCCGTCGATGAGCATGGTGACTCCAATGACCTCATGGCCGCTGCGGCGCAGAATGAGTCCTGCACAGGCGGAGTCGATACCGCCCGACATTGCCAGTACGATTTTCATATTTTATCTTTTCTTTTAAATTCTATTCCCTAATACGGATAGATTTCTATTTTTCTTAAACTTTTAAGCGGCACAATGCTGTTGCAAAAATTGCAATAGCGTTGTGCTGAAAAAGGTTTGGAAAAAGGGGGTGGGGTTTGGGGCGGGGGAAAAAGACCTTTCCTTAAAAGGGCTTTTCCACCGCCCCAACTCCCTCAACCTCTTTTACCGAGCGACTTTCCGTAAAAGTCACAACTGCGATCTCAGGAGGACAGAGGAACCGGAAATTCAACCGGTGTCCCCCGGCACCTGAGGTGATGAAAAGTTTTTTGCCCCATTGGTTGGAAATGCCTGTGGGCAGCTCCGGTTGGCGGAACCTTAAATTATAGAGGGAACCGATCCACGGCAACCGGACCTGTCCGCCGTGGGTGTCGGCGGCAAGTGTCAGCACCTCCGGCGAAAGGGGCAGGTGGCGGAGGATCCCCCCTTTATGGGTGAGGAGCAGAGCGGGGTTGGCTTCTTTCAGAAAAAGAGCCGTCTTTTTCCAATCAATGGGGGTGGTCGCAAAATCAGGGAGTCCGGCGATGGTGAGATGATTTTTCACCTTGACCGCTTTGTTTTCAATGACACTCACCCCGGCTTTTTCAAGAAGTTCCCTCATCTTTTTTCTGCCGTACCAGAGTTCGTGATTGCCCAGAACGGCGTAACTGCCCAAAGGCGCTTGCAAGGAGCGGAAAAAGGTCACAAGATCCTCCTCTTTCATGGCTTTGTACCGGGGAATGGAGCCTGCGGCGATGTAATCCCCCAGCAGCAAAGAGATGTCCGCCTTTTCGGCACGGATGGCGTTGATCAGGCGGTCTCTGCGCTTTTTTTCAAGAAAAGAGCTGCCGAAATGGGTGTCCGCAACGACGAGCGCCCGGCACCCCTCAAGTTCCGGGGGAAGTCCGGGGAGCTGTACGGCGGTGCGCCTCACCACGAGACGGTTGGGTTCGACGAAAGCCCCCCATGCCAGAAAGGCTCCGGCAAGGAGAGCGCACGCTGTGAGCAGAATCTTCAGGAGTTTATTTCTTTTTTCCTGCTCCATCCGTGGACTTTTCCGTCTTTTTGGCTGTTTTCACCTTTGCGGCGGCTTTGGGCTTTGCTTTAGCTTTGGGTTTGGCTTTGGCTTTCGGAGCCGTTTTCACGGCGGCGACGGGAGCAAGTTCGAGTTCCTCACTGCCCGCTGTGACCCTGACGCCGGAACAGTTCTCAAAGTCGCCTCTCAAAAGGGCTTCAGAAAGGGGATCTTCGAGGTAACGCTCCACGGCACGCCGCAGGGGACGGGCGCCGTATTCGGCGGCGTTGCCCTTTGCCACGATGAATTTTTTAGCTTTATCGTCGATTTCCATTTCAAGCCCCCGTTCCGCCAGGCGTTTGCGGAGTTTTTCAACTTCGATACCGGTAATGGCGATAAGATCTTCCTCATTGAGTTTCCTGAAGACCACGATATCGTCGATACGGTTGAGGAACTCCGGCTTGAAGACCCGCTTTGCGGCGGCGAGCTGCCGGTCGTTATCGGCATCGGAAGTACCGTTCCCGCCGAAACCCAGTGCGGCGGTGCGGCTCAGTTCAGATGCCCCCACATTGCTGGTCATAATGATAATGGTGTTGCGGAAATCCACCCGTCTGCCCAGTGAGTCGGTGATCCTGCCCTCTTCGAGAATCTGCAGCAGAGTGTGCATCACGTCGGGGTGCGCCTTTTCGATCTCGTCAAAGAGGACCACAGAATAGGGCTTGCGGCGGACAGGTTCAGTCAGTTCGCCGCCGTCGCCGTAACCCACATATCCGGGAGGTGAACCCACCAGACGGGAAACGTTGAATTTTTCCATATATTCGGACATATCCACATAGATCAACGCTTCGGGATCGCCGAAAATGAACTCCGCAAGACTCTTGGCAAGGAGCGTTTTGCCCACGCCGGTAGGTCCGAGGAAAATGAAAGAACCGATAGGTCTGCCGGGATTGCGCAGGTCCGCACGGCTGCGGCGCAGGGCGCGGGCAATGGCACTGATGGCGGTCCCCTGACCGATGACAGATGCGCCCAGTTCGGATTCCATACGCAGGAGACGGCTGTTTTCCCCTTCTGAAATGCGGTCGAGGGGGACTCCGGTCAGTTTGGCAACGATGGCACGGACTTCGGCAATACCGATCTCGGGCCGTCTTTTTTTGTTTTCGGCGTGCCAGAGTTCCAGAATGTTTTCAAGTTCCTCCTGCAAGGCGTCCGCCTCTTTTTTGAGGGAAGCTGCTTCTTCAAAACGCTGTTCGGAACTGGCTTGAGCTTTGGCGGCGTTGAGTTCTCTGATCTTCGCTTCAAGGGCGGCTGTGTCCGGCGGGGGGGCGATGTTGTTGATCCGGGTCATGGCACCTGCTTCATCCATAAGGTCGATGGCTTTGTCAGGGAGGAAGCGGCCTGTTACATAGCGGTCAGAAAGATCCACCGCAGCTTTGATGGCTCCGGAGGTGTAGGAAACGTTGTGGAACGCTTCATAAGCACTTTTCAGACCTTCAAGGATCTTGACGGAGTCCTCCAGCGAGGGGGGATCCACCCGGACACTCTGGAATCTGCGTTCCAGAGCGGCATCTTTTTCGATGCCCTTGCGGTATTCGTCAAAGGTGGTTGCGCCCACGCACTGGAGTTCCCCCCGGGCGAGGGCGGGTTTGATGATGTTGGCGGCATCCA
>JAZONY010000036.1:0-18708 GCA_045654705.1 Victivallaceae bacterium | reverse complement strand
CAACCGGCTCGAGGGTATAAAAAACCCCCGTGGCGTTGAACACGGGGGGAATGGTGGTTCCGGTCTGTGGACCAGACATTATCGGTAACTGATGTTTTGAAGTGCAGCAGCCCCGGGGATGAGCTTATCAGGCTTCCTGCTCGGCGAAGCGGGCGGTGCGCAGTTCGGTGAGATAGGGGATCTCGTCTCTGAGAGCCTGCATCTTTTTCTGCTCAAGGAGCAGGAAAACGTTGCGGGTCAGTTCGCAGTGGGACTGACAGGTCAGCATGTGACGGATGGGAGGGAACTTCTTGAGAGCTTCGGCATCTTCCATGTTGGCAAGGAGTGCCTCGGCGGGAGCGTTCTGGACCCACCACAGGGGCGTCTGGTACTTGTAGGCGCACCAGATGTCGTAGAGGTGGTCGCCCTCAGCGTCGATGAGAGAGCTGATCTTGTCGATGTATTCAAGATACCACTGGCATTGGGCTCCGGTGAGAGCTTCGACCTTCCAGGGACCGGGGGAGTAGACATAAGGGGTGATCTCAATTTCAGAAACACCCTCTTTGTCGCAGGTAAACTTAGGCAGATAGCCGCTCCACCAGAAGCTGGCGGGATTGAAGGTGTCTCCGTCAGAGAAGAAGAAGTTGCCGGGGCAGTAGACAATGGGAATACCGTTGACAACTTCGATACCCTGGGGACAATGGGTGTGGATGTTCATCACAAGTTTTGCACCTGCAGCGGCGAAAGAACGGTAGAGATTCTTCATGCGGGGGCTGGGAATGGGATTGTATTCATTTCCGCCGTGGATGACCACAAAAACGAAATCACAGACCTTGTTTTCTTCGGCGATCTGTTTGGGAACTTCAAACTCACGCATGGCGTTGGCGCCGGGATAATCCTCACGGGCGGTTCCGAACTCCATTTCGCAGATGTTGATGAGGCTGAACTTGATACCGTTTTTCTCGAAACGCAGAGGCTTTGCGGCATCGGCGGCGTCAACACCTGCACCGACGGTCATGAGACCTGCGGCTTTGATGATCTGCAAGGTGGAAAGGACTCCGGCACCGGCATGGTCGCCGGTGTGGTTGTTCGCCATGAGGGCGATATCGAAGTTGCCTGCGGTGAGGAAGGATTCGCAACCGGGTTTGACAATGAGGTTGGGACCGCATTTGGTAATGGGGGCGGGGGTGTCTGAAATGACAGTTTCCCACTGGACGATACGCAGATCTGCATCATCCAGAGCGGGTTTGATACCGGCAAGGAGTTTGTCGGCATTGCCTGCGAGCAAATAGTCTTCGGCATCTTTGTGGGGACAGACATCACCTGCGATGGCGATTTTTACAGATTGCCCTGCAGCGGCGGGGCGGATTTTGAGTTTTCCGTTGTTTTCTGCGAACATGATCAATGTTCCTTTCATACTTTTTTATCTGCTTGCCTTGTCGATCTGACTTGCGGCAATACTTAAATGTTTCCATGCGGGATGTTTCCCGTGAGGGGAACTCCGGCGCAGTGCGTTGATGACTCCGGATGAGCTGGAAATACGGCGGGCATCAAGGATTTTTACCGTTCCGTCAGCCATGAGGACCCGGATCTGCTGCACCCCCGGACGGGGCTTGGTGAAGAGAACGGGGAAATCTCCGCTGCGGGGAAGTTTGCGGAGCAGATCCAGAGAACCGCCCACGTATGCCCAGGCGCAGTTTCTTTCGGTCAGTTTTCCGAAATCATTGATCTTGAGCAGGGCGGGGGAAACCTGTCCGGGACCGCAGAGTTTACGCAATCCAGCCACACCTGCGGGACCGGGGAGAACACCTTTGTTGCGCTTGATCACCTTGTCCATCTGAGCCCAGATCTTGTTGAACTCCACCGCCTGATGCTGCTGAGGCGGTCTGGCAGCCGGGGGACGGTGAGGCTTGGGAGCTTGCAGATGTTTTTCTGCCGGATGGGGACGGTTCGCCACATCACGGGCTTTCTGCAAAGCTCTGCCGTAAGGGGAAGCGCAAAGGATCCCGCAGCACAAAAGAGTGGACACAAAAACAGTTTTTTTCATCATCTTCTTCTCCTCTTCTCCAATAAATGATTTACTTTTCTTTAAGAATGAACTCCGCCTCAACGGGGTTGTGGTCGGAAGCCTCACGATCAGGGATGACACGGAAGGATTTGAGTTCAAAGCTCTCTCTGGGGTAGGCGCAGATGAAGTCGATCTGCTTTTCAGATTGACTTTCGGAGCAGACACAGGTGGGCGTGTCGGGATCAAGGTCGTTCGCCACCAGCCAGTGTTTGCGGATGAACTCCACCGTGTCGGTGCCTCTGAAGGTGTTGAAATCCCCCGTCCAGATGCAGGGATAGAACTTGTTGTCGATAATGGTGTCGGTAATGAGTTTGGCACTGATGGTGCGGTAAAATTCACTTTTTTCAAACTCGCCCTGATAGGAAAAATGACAGACCGCAAAATAAAAGGGGGTGGGCGCATTGACTTTGGCAATGAGAACAGAACGGGGTTCCGCGCCCTCGGGGGTGGGGAGCAGCAGACGGGCTTTCAGTTCCATGGTGTAGACCGAGAATGCGCCTACGCCGTATTCGCCCCCGGCTTCTGTGGTCACGAGGGAGCGGGAAAAAAGGTAATTCATGCGGGTATGGCGGGCGATTTCCAGAGGGGCGTTCACATCGGGGACCCGGCGGGTATAGACGCCCAGCTCCTGGACGCCCGCCACATGGGGAGCTGCTGCATTGATGACCTCCGCCAGACGGCGGCAGTCGCTTTTGCCATCCATGCCGATGGTGGAGTGGACATTGTAAGAAACAACTTTGATTGCGCTCATAAAATAAAGACTTCTCTGTTTGAATGATTGATACTTTGACATATTGTAGCACAGAATATGAACTTTTTCAAGAAATTTTTTTATTTTCAGTTGTGAAATAATTGTTTTTTCAAAAAAAATCATAAATTGATTGAAATAGATGTAAATGTGTGGTATTTTAAAGGGATTGTTTCCCGGATGTTTTTTCTTTATGAATTTTACTGTGATAAAATTATGAATACAGTTCCTTTTTTCCGGAAGTCGGTTTTTACGCTGATCGAACTTCTCGTCGTGATCGCCATTATCGCCATATTGGCAGCAATGCTGCTTCCGGCGCTTCAGAAAGCCCGGGCAAAGGGACAGCAGGCGGCGTGTCTGAACAACTTCAAGAGCTTTGCTGTGGCGATCGCTCAGTACTCCGAAGACAACCGGGGTGTCAATATGCCCTATTGGAACAATACCGCAAGCAGCGACAGTACCGGCGCTTTCTTTTACGAAAGACCTTTTACCCGTCATATCTCATCAAGCAGCAAATTCGGATTCCTCGGCAGTTATCTGGGGACTAACCGTCAGGGCATCCTCGGCGGCATCTATTATCCCGCCGACCCGGAAAAGTTCTACCGCAGTAAATTCCTTTGTCCTGCCAGAGACAGGATGGAGCGCCCCAAGACCACCGGTGAAAAACTTTGTTTTGTGGGGATCAATGCTCAGTCCTACGGTACATCTTACAGCATCAACCGCTGCCGTTATCCCAGCCGGATGGCGGTTCTTGCCGAAACCAGATCCGGGTTGAGTTTTTCTCCGGATGATTCAAGTGATAAATACTATCGCACCATTCTTGCCACACCCCACTCCAACACCTCCACCATTGCCTACTGGGGCGGTAATGTGGGAAGTATCACGCTCAACAAGATCCCCTCTTCCAAAAAGAAGACCTTCTGGCGGGGAACCAACACCGATAATCTCTGGTAACAGAATAATTTTTTAATAAGGATAGTTTAACAATGAAAAAAACTCTGCTTTTTCTTCTGGCGGCGGCTTTTTCTTTTGCCGCTGTGCTGCCCGGAGCTGCCCCTGTTCAAGCTCCCCGTTTCAATCCCAAAGCGGTAAGTCCCCGGTTCTGCAAGAGTGATCCTGCGGTGAAAATCACCATTGCCGCCAGAGGCAAAGCCCTCTGCGAAGTGGTGGTGTCAGACAGCAAAAACCGTTCCGCTGTAACAGCAGGGAGTGAACTTGCCCTTTATCTCGGCAAGATCATCGGTTCAAAAGTCCCGGTGGTCAGAAAGGCTTCGGGCAAAGTTCCCGCCTTTATCCTGAGCCACGGTGGCGCCAAAGCTGCGGGTATTGATTTGTCCAAAATCGACCGTGACGGATTTGTGATCAAGACCGTCGGCAGCAACATCATCATTGCCGGAACAGACAATTTCGACAGAAATACCGGTTCTTCTGAAAGAGGGACCCTTTACGGTGTCTACGATTTCCTTGAACGCTTCGGCGGAGTCCGTTTTTATTTCCCCGGCGAGATGGGAACCGTTGTTCCCCGCAAAGCCGACTGGGTGTTGCCCGGTATCGACATTGCAGACCGTCCGGACAACCAGTACCGCCGCACTTACTGCGCCCCCATCCGCAAACTCGGCAACGGCAAAGTGAACCTTTACGGCGACAAAAATCTGAATAAACTCCGGGATGTCAACAGACTTGCCGAACAGTACGGCAGAAGCAGCACCTTGAAACTGCCCAACTGCCACGGACTTGCTGAACTCTTTCTCGTTCAGCGTTTTGCCAAAACGAAACCTGAGTTTTTCGCGCTGCGTGACAACGGCAAACGGCATGACGGTTCCGTCGTGACCCGTCCCAGCGACGTTGAGGGACAGCTCTGCTTCACCAACGATGAACTCAAAGAGGTGATCTTTCAGGATGCCAAGGCCTTTCTGACGGGGAAACCTGCTTCTTCACGGGGTATCCACCACTGGGTGAAGTCCCGCCACAGTCTCCCCTTTTTCAACATCATGCCCAATGACAGCAACTATCCCTGTAAATGTCCTGCCTGCCACAAAGCCTACTCCGCCGGCCGTCAGGCTTCCAGCAATATGATCTGGAAATTCAAAACCGACATCGCCCGCAAACTGCAGCAGGAAAAGATCCCCGGATATTGTACCATGATGGCGTACTCCAATTACCGCCTTATCCCTGAAACGGATATTCCTTCCAACGTGATCGTCCAGCTCGCCCTCACCGGCCCCTGGAACGAACTCAACCCCAGTCAGGCAGGGTTTTACCAGCTCCTCAAAGACTGGAACAAAAAACTCAACGCCAAAACCTATCTGTGGACCTATACCAACAAATGCAGCAGTTTGATTCCGGATATCCCCAACTTCACCCCCCGTGCCGTGGGGAGTTTCTTCAAAAACACCGCTCCCTGGAGCTTCGGCGCATTTCTGGAGTCCGAAACCGATTTCTGGATTTTCAACTCCATGAACTACTATGTTTTCGGCAAGGTCATGTGGGATGTCGCCACCGATGTGGATGCTCTTATGGAAGAACATCTGAAACTTATGTACGGTGCTGCCGCCCCTCAGATGAAAGAGTTTTACGATACCCTTGAACGCCACTGGCTCAAGGATATCATGAGCAATATCCGTGATACCACGGCAGGACCTCAGGCTGTGGTCCCCTCACGGTATGAGATCTGGACCAAGATCTACGGCCCCAAAGAGATCGCACGGGTCAACAAACTTTTCGACGATGCCGAAAAAGCTGCCGCCAAAGATGCCATGGCTCTGAAACGGGTCAGATTCATGCGGCAGGAAATGTGGGGCAAAGTCATTGCCGGAGCCAGAGATTTTGAAAAACACAACAACGACAACAAGCTCTGGACGATCCATGTCAAGCCTGTTTCAGGCAACATCACCATCGACGGAAAACTGGATGAAACGGTCTGGAAAAAGGCGCATACCGTCTGGATGCTCCCCCGCACCAAAGATAAGGTGGAGGTCCACACCCGTATCCGGATGCTTGCCGATAAGGATTACTTCTATGTGGGCATCGAAGCCGATGAGCCCCATACAGCGAAAATGCTCAGCGTCAAGCGCAAATTTGACGAAAATGCCATGTGGCAGGATAACCTTGTGGAGCTTTTCTTTGCCGGCAAGCACTCCGACAGCACCCTGTACCAGATCATGCTCACCAGTGCCGGTGCGGTCTGCGATCTGCGCGCCACCCCCGGACAGAATGATCACAAGTGGAACAGCGGCGTTGTTTTCAAACCCGGTGTCATCCCCGGTAAAATGTGGGTCGCTGAAGCGAAGATCCCCCGCAGCTCCATGCCTGAGATCAAAGGGAACAGCTTTGCTGTGAACTTCACCCGCGGAAGAAAACTTGAGCCCTCCGTCAAGGTCGCAGAGCCTTATTACACATGGAACAAGTTCCTCAAACAGCGTGCTGAAAACTGCGGGACCGCCATCATCGGCGAAAAACCTGAGTCCGGCTCCATTATTGAAATGGGGGACTTCAATGTTCCCGTCAAAGGGCGTTTCATGCGCAACGGAAAAGGCAGCTGGTTCGCCGGGAAAAAGCTCACCGTTGACCGCGAGGTCTTCCGCACGACAGGAACTGCGATCCGTTTGCAGAATCCTGACAGCAACTCTGTGCGTCAGTATATTTCCAAAGCGAGATTCAAATCCGAAACCCGCTACAAACTTTCTTTCTTTGTGAAGCTGGACAAGGTTACAGTCGGCAAAAGAGGATTTTCTTCCGATGTCCGTTTCGGCAACGGAGGACGGAACTTTGTCTTTTATCCCTTCAAGCAGCACCTGACCGGTGATGTGCAGTGGACACGGTTTGAGTTTGAGTTCACCACCCCTGCCGGAGTGGGTGCAAAAAGTTCACCCTACATCGGATTTTATCTGGAGAAAAGTGTCTCCGGCTCCGCATGGATCGACCATGTGGAACTTGTGGAAATCAAGAAATGATCCCTCTTTGCTCCCGAAAGAAACGGGCTGCTGCATGAAAAATTGCAACAGCCCGTTTTTCTTTGGAGAAATCTCAGGATCTTCTGACAAGTTCTTTGAACTTTTCGCCCCGTTCCTGATAGTTTTTGAACATATCCATACTGGCGCAGCCGGGGGAAAGCATGACACAATCACCGGGGGAGGCGCCTTGAAGAGCCGTGGCAACGGCAAGTTCAAAATCTTTGCCGCAATCCCTGACGGGAACTCCCGCCTGACGGAAAACTTTGGCAATGGGTTCACGGCACTCCCCGAAAAGAACCGCCATGCGGATTCGGGATGCCACACTTTCCAGCACCGAAAAATCCATGCCCTTGTCAAGTCCCCCCGCCAGAAGCACCACGGGACCGGGGACCGCTTTGACGGCGGCGACCACAGCGGCGGGATTGGTTCCTTTGGAGTCATCGTAAAACCGTATGCCCCGGCTTTCGTGAAAGAGTTCGATGCGGTGTTTGCCGCAGCGGAACTTTTTCACCGCTTCGGGAAGAATGGCGATTTTTTCAGGGGCAAGGCGCACAAAAAGCTCCACTGCCGCCGCCAGATTCTCTCTGTTGTGGGGAGCTGAAAGAGCGGTTTCGGCGACATTGAGCAGCACTTTGCCGTCAAGGAGGAGCATGTCGCCTGAGTATGTTGCCCGCCGCTTGGGGTCAGGGAAAGAAATGCCCCGGATCTGATGGGATTCAGGGACTTTATCAAAGATTTTCTTTTTGACGGCGCAATACTCTTCAAAGCCTCCCGCATAGCGGTCTTCATGGTCGGACTCAAGATTGAGCAGCACCGCCGCTTCGGGGGCAAAGGTGTCAATAAGTTCAAGTTGAAAGGAGCTGACCTCTACCACGGCGATCTCCGGCTGTTTTTCCTGAGCGGCGACCTCAGACAAAGGCAGACCGATGTTGCCTGCCGCCACGGCATCGACTCCTGCTTCATTGAGAAGAAAGACGGTAAGTTCCGTGGTGGTGGTTTTGCCGTTGGTTCCTGTAATGGCGGCGACTCTGCCTTTGAAATGGCGGAATCCGTACTCCATTTCACCGATGAACTCCACGCCCGACGCAAGGGATGCCTTGTAAAGCCCGGAGCGCAGAGGATGCACCCCCGGACTTGCCACGATCAAGTCGGCATCCGGGGGCAGTTGAACTGACTCCCCGTCGTTGAGTATGACGGGGGCGCAATGATTTTTCTCAGCCAGGAGAGCGGCGGCTTTTCCTGAAACGCCGCCTCCCAGAATGACCGTTTTTTTCATCAGCGTTTACGCAGCTCGTTGCGTTTGATCTTGCCGCTGATGGTTTTGGGCATGGCGTCGATGAACTCCACGGAGCGGGGATATTTGTAGGGAGCGGTATGCTTTTTCACATACTCCTGGATCTCTTTGATCAATGCCTCTGAACCCTCTTTGCCGGGGGTGAGAACGATATAGGCTTTGACCAGCTGTCCACGGACCTCGTCAGGGACACCCACCACGGCGCACTCCAGAACATAGGGCAGCTCCATGAGGACGCTTTCCACCTCAAAGGGACCGATACGGTAGCCGGAGGATTTGATCAGATCGTCGGTTCTGCCCACATACCAGTAGTAACCGTCCTCATCACGCCATGCGGTGTCGCCTGTGTGATAGAGACCGTCGTGCCAGCTTTCGTCGGTCTGTTCCTCGTTGCGGTAGTAGCGTGAGAACATGCCGCAGGTCTTATCTCTTTCGGTGCGGATACAGATCTCGCCCACTTCGCCCACTTCCACAGGTTTGCCGTCGGGGTCAATCAGTTCCACTTTGTAAGCGGGGCTGGGTTTGCCCATGGAGCCGGGCTTGGGCGTCATGCCCACAAGGTTGCCGATGGTCATGGTGGTCTCCGTCTGACCGAAGCCCTCCATGAGTTTGATACCGGTTGCGTTGTAGAACTGGTTGAAGACCTCCGGATTGAGGGCTTCACCTGCGATATTGGCGTACTTCAAACTGGAAAGATCGTATTTGGAAAGATCTTCACGGATGAAGAAACGGTACATGGTGGGGGGCGCGCAGAATGTGGTGATCTGATACTCTTTGAAAAGTGTCAGGATATCCGCCGCATCGAAACGGTCGAAGTCATACGCAAGGACCGTGCTTTCGCAGAGCCACTGTCCGTAGATCTTGCCCCAGAGGGCTTTGCCCCAGCCGGTATCCGAAATGGTCAGGTGGACGCCGCCGGGCTGGATGTTGTGCCACCAGCGGGCGGTGATGATGTGCCCCAGAGGATAGGTGAAGTTGTGTTCCACCATCTTGGGGTAGCCGGAGGTTCCCGAACTGAAAAACATGATGGAGGGATCGGTGACTTTCAAATCAGCGGGGCGTTCAAAGAAGTCGCTGAATTTTTCGACTTCAGCATCAAAGTCGAGCCACCCTTCACGGGTTTTGTTGACCATGATCTTGTACTTGAATTCAGGGCACTCTTTTGCGGCGATATCAACGAAATCGGCACAACCGTCGTCAGGGGTGCAGACGATACCCACGATACCGCCCTGCTGGAAACGGTAGGTGTAATCCTTGACCTGAAGCTGATTTGAGGCGGGGACCGCCACCGCTCCGATGCGGTGCAGCGCATTGAGGACCACCCAGAACTGGTAGTGACGCTTCAAAACCAGCATGACCCTGTCCCCTTTGCGGATCCCGACAGAACTCAGATAATTGGCAGCCTGTGCAGAACGGCGTGCCAGTTCCGCAAAGGAAAAATGACGGGCGTTGCGGTGTTTGTCCACATAGAGAAGACCGGTGTGGTCTCCTTTTTTCTGCGCCAGAACGTCGAGAACATCAAAGGCAAAGTTGAAGTTGTCAGGATAGTGGAACGCCACATCTGCCAACATCCCTTCGGAATCCAGAGTTTCGCTCATGAATTTGTGGTAGACCAGCTCATCTGTTGCAGAGGGAACCACGGCGTTGGAGGCATACCCCAGTTCGGGCGCCGTTCCCTCGGAACGGATCACCACGGCAAGAAACTGGCACTCCTCATCACCGATGGCGATCATGCCGTGGGGACGGGAGGAGTTGTACTGGATACTGTCGCCGGGGCCCAGATATTCGATCTTGTCTTCAAGCTGGACCTTCAATTTCCCCTTGAGGATGTAGTCGAACTCCTGTCCTTCGTGAGTTGAAAGGTGGATGGGGCAATCCTCATCCTGGGGGGGCGCTGTGACCAGAAAGGGATCAGCCTGACGGTCTTTGAGCAGCGGCGAAAGGTGGAGATATTCAAACCCCGCACGGCGTTTGATGGGCATACCGCCCTCTTCGGCATGGGTCACGTTGTAGAAGCTCAATTTGGGGGCATCGCCAGTCACGAGGTCGCTCATATCGACGCCCAGTCTTTCGGCGCAGCGGTAAATAAATGTAAAGGAGCTGTCAATTTCTCCAGCCTCATGAGCAATGTATTCAGCTTCGGTAATGCCCGTAATTCGTGCCATTTCCGCAACTGAAACATCCATGATGGTGCGAAGTTCGCCCAATCGTTTACCCATTTGCTTGAGTTCATTGTCCATTTTTTTCTTAACTCCTTGACTCTTATTTCTTCCTTTTTCGCCCCCCGTACTCTTTTTTTACGGGAAATGAGGCGGCAGGATCTACTTGATTTTGGTCAGTTAAATCGGCGGATAACTTTAATAATGTCATGTTTGCGGGGATTTTTTTCCAGTCCCATAAACATGAATGAGCCATGCACTTCAATAGGATAGGGGATCCCGTTGATATAGGCTCTGCCGGTCCGTTTGCGTCTTTCGATACGCTCGTTCTGGACTTTTGAGGTGCGGTCATACTTGTAAACGCCGATTTCGGAGTTTTCAACCATGACAGCAATGCCTGAGGTGGCTTTGAAAGGAGCGCCCGGAATGTCTCTCACAGAGACGACTTTGATCCCGGCTTCTTCCAGACGGGTGGGGAAATCACGGGGCGTGAGGTAATTGTTGTTATCTGAAAAACAACCTGAAAGCAGACAGAGAATTCCGCAAAGTATTGCTGTTACACTCAAATCTTTCATTTTTACCTCCTTCCTTTATACTTTGTTTTATATAATATAATTCCTCTCGCCGGAAATTGCAATATCTTTTGAAAAGCGCAGTAAATTATTTTTACGATTTTTTTCGCTTCAATGAGTCCGGAAACTTTGGAGGATGCCCCGCAGGGGGAGAAAAAAGCCATCCCCCCATATATAAGGGGACGGCTTTGTGAAAATAGAAATCGCAAAAGGTCAGCGTCTGATAAAGGCGCCGCATCCTTCGGGGATCACATCGCCGGGGAGGGCTTCGCCTTTCCAGTCAAAAACTTCCGCACCGGGAACAGTGACGGGAGCGTAGGAGCAGTTGAGGAGATATCCTGAGGTTTTGAACTCAGGCGCCCGCAAAGGATCGGTGACGATGGCAAGGGTTTGATTTTCTGAAATCGCCGTTGCCGTGGCACATCCCAGCTGACCGCCCAGATAGTCGAACTCCCAATGGGCGTTCTTGAGCCATCCGGCGTTGCGGGTGTAGAAGCTGATCCAGAACTTGCAAATGGCTTTGGCTTCTTCGCTCAAATCAGCAAGCTCCACCGAAAGCATGGGGACACCTGCCATCATGGCGATAAAGTGCCGTGAAATATTCACCGGCAGCTCATCAACAGGCCAGTAGGCGGGGTCGGCGTGGACCGGCACGCCGTCGCCCAATGCCAGACGGATCTGGGCGATGCGGCGCAAATTGAGCAAAAAGTCGAAAGGGGCATCCCCGGCACGGAACTGTGTTCCGCAAGCCAGCATCCGGGGGACGGCGTAGCTCTGGCGGAATTCGATCATGGCATCGGGTTTGCATTTTCTGATACGCTTTGAAAGCTCACGGGTGAATTCATAGCACGCTTCCGCCCGGGGCGCATCCAGATCGGGGTGGATCTGATCGAGGAAGTCCACCTTGAGTCCGTCAAGGTCGTAGTTCTTCATCAGAGATTCCATCAGATCGATCATGGGTTCCCGTGCGGCGGCGTTTTCGGGGGCGAGTTTGTAATAACCCTCAAGATATTCGCCGAACATGGAGCCGGGGATCTTTTTGAGCGTTTCATACATGGCACTGCGGTCGCCGATGAGATAGGGGGCGACCCAGAGCAGATATTTCATGCCGTAACTTTTGACATCTGCCACATGCTTTTTGAAGTCGGGGAACTTTCCGGTATCCACCTGCCAGTCGCCGATCTTTTCGTACCAGCAGCCGATAGTGGAGGGACTCACCCGCTTCATATCGGGGTAGCACCAGCCGTCATCGAGGATGAAGGTCTTGAAGCCCAGTTCAGCGGCCTGTTTTGCGATACCGGTCGCCCACTCCTGAGTCATGGCGCCGTGGACGGCGTACCAGGTGCAGAAGACAGGATCCCATACCGAGGCGGGATATTCACAGGTGATGCCCCGGAGTTCCTCACGCCACAGGGGGATCTGCTCCTGCCAGGGGCGGTTCACCGTATCGTACCAGAAACCGAAGTCTTTGATGGCTTCAGGGGCGGAAATCTCCCAGGTGATGTCGTAACATCCTGTTTCCTGGTTCATCTTGCCGGAGAACTTGCTGTCGCAATCGCAATCCACAAGTCCCACGGCAAGTTTACTGATTCCTGCTGTGTTGAAAAAGGCGACAAAGGGCATCCCCCGCTGGGCGGCAAAGGTGGATTCCATGGTCCACGGAATACGCTCGCCCACAGAGGGCATAAAGCTGTGCCAGTAGGAGTGGATATCGGCGATGGAGTATGAAAACTTCACCGTTCCCCGTTTGGCGTTGCCTGTTGAGACAGGCAGCACAGTTCTGGCACTTGCCGATTCGATGACCTTTTTTTCTGCAAAATCAGTTGTGATTTTCATTTGTGAATCACTCTTTCCCGCAACATTTTTTGTATTTTTTTCCGCTGCCGCAGGGACAGGGATCGTTCCTGCCGACTTTGGGATCTTCACGATAGTAAGTGACCTGGATCTCAGGCTCTTCCTGAGGAGCCATTTCGGGGGCAGGCATTTCCTCATTTCCTTCGGGCATCATCATAAACTGCCCTTCGGCGTTCTGGGCGAACTGCTCCATGAGCTGATGCTGCATCTCAATGGGCATGGCGTTGAACATCTCTTCAAAAGACTCGTACTGATTGAGAGTCATGACGAAAAGATTTTCCGCCACCTGACGGTAGATGCGGTCCATGAGATCCCTGAAAATGTTGAACGCCTCGTTCTTGTATTCCACCAGGGGATCTTTCTGGGCGTAGACCCGCAGAGACATGCTGGAACGCAGATTGTCCATGGCGTAGAGATGCTCCTGCCAGAGTTTGTCGATGGCTTCAAGGACAGTCTGGCGGCGCAGATAATCCAGATCTTCAGGCGTGTCTGAAGCGTGGGCATCGAGCCATGCGCTTTCGAGGCGGTTGACGATCTGCATGGTGAGGGCGTTGGCATCGGCAAGTTTGCCGTCGACGATACCGTCGGTCAGCTCTTCGGGCTTGATATCCAGAGGGAATGTCACGCTCAATGCACCGGCAAGTTTTGCGGTGTCGAACTTACCTTCTTTGTCACCTGCAAGGCGGAGTGAAGCCACATTGTTGACTTCCGCTTCGATAACCTGTTCGACAATGCCGAAAAGGACATCGTGAGGCGTTTCAGAAAGCAGCGCATCTTTACGCAGGGCGTAGATAATCTCACGCTGTTTATTCATCACATCGTCGAAGTCGAGCGTCCGTTTACGGATGGCAAAATGCTGCTGTTCCACGCGGCGCTGGGCGGTTTCGATGGATTTGTTGAGCCAGGGGTGCTGAAGTTCGTCCCCCTCTTCGAGTCCGAAACGCTCAAAGATCTTGATGATACGGTCGGAGCCGAAAAGGCGCATCAGATTGTCCTCAAGGGAAACATAGAACTTGGAGGAACCGGGGTCGCCCTGACGGGAACAGCGTCCGCGCAGCTGGCGGTCGATACGCCGTGAGTCGTGGCGGGAGCTGCCGATGACATGGAGTCCGCCCAGTTCGGCGACACCCTGAGCCAGTTTGATATCCGTACCGCGTCCCGCCATGTTGGTTGCGACGGTGACGGCACCGGGACAACCGGCATTGGCGACGATTTCCGCTTCGTGCTGGTGATTTTTGGCGTTGAGGACGTTGTGGGGGATCTTGCGCAGAGTGAGCATCCTTGAAAGGGTTTCGGAGTCATCCACCGAGATCGTACCCAGCAGGACGGGCTGTCCTTTTTCGTGTCTTTCGATCACATCTTCGATGATGGCGTTGAACTTCTCGCGCCGGGTCTTGAAGATGGAGTCGTTGTCATCCTTGCGGATGCAGGGACGGTTGGTGGGGATGTTGATCACATCGAGCTTGTAGATCTGATGGAACTCCGCAGCTTCCGTTTCCGCAGTACCGGTCATACCGGCAAGTTTCTTGTACATGCGGAAATAGTTCTGGATGGTAATGGTCGCCATGGTCTGTGTTTCCTGTTCAATGGGAACATTTTCCTTGGCTTCCAGCGCCTGATGGAGTCCGTCAGAGAAGCGGCGTCCCGGCATGAGACGGCCGGTGTGTTCATCGACGATCAGCACCTTGCGGTTCTGGACGACGTAGTTCACATCTTTCTCAAAGAGGCAGTAGGCCTTGAGGAGCTGGGAAAGGTCGTGGAGTTTTTCACTCTTGTCGGCGAAATAGTCCTGGAACTCCTCCTTTTTCGCCACTTTTTCGGCGGCGCTCATGGCGGAGTCGTTTTCGATCTTGCTGATCTCAAGGATCAGATCGGGGACCACAAAGGCGTCGGGATCATCGGGTTCGATGGCGAGACGGCCTTTGGCGGTCAGGTCGGCTTCATGGGTTTTTTCGTCGATGGTGAAGTAAAGGTCGCTCTGGACCTCCTGAAGCATTCCACGGTTGTTGTCGCTGCGGACCTGGGATTCGTAACGGTCAAGCTCTTTGAGGACGGAACCGTCTTCAAGCAGTCTCAGCAGCTGCTTGTGGGTGGGCATACCGAAACGGACCTGAAGCAGTTTCCGCAATGCGCCTTCCAGCTCTTCATCGGAAGAGTTCTCAGCAGTAATGACATCCCGTGCCTCTTTGGCAAGACGTGAACAAAGTTCGTTCTGTTTCTTGTAAAGAGAAGCCACTTTGGGCTGCAATTCGGCGTACTGATCGGTCGCCATGGGGACCGGTCCTGAAATGATGAGCGGGGTTCTGGCTTCGTCGATCAGGATACTGTCGATTTCGTCCACGATGGCGTAGAAGTGGTCACGCTGGACGATCTGATCGGCAGCCGTTGCCATACCCATATCACGCAGATAGTCGAAACCGAACTCACTGTTGGTTCCGTAGGTGATGTCGCAGGCATACTGGGCGCGGCGCACGTCGGGGGACTGCATATTCTGCAGACATCCCACGGTAAGCCCCAGGAAGGTGTAGATGTAGCCCATCCAGCTGGAGTCACGGCGGGCGAGGTAATCGTTGACCGTGACCAGCTGGCAGTTTCTGCCGGAGAGGGCATTGAGGTAAAGGGGCATGGTCGCCACGAGAGTTTTACCTTCACCCGTTGCCATTTCGGCGATGTTGCCTCTGTGGAGCGCGATACCGCCCATGATCTGCACATCAAAGGGGATCATATCCCATTTCAGAAGCTGTCCGCAGACCTCCACCTCTCTGCCCACCAGACGGCGGCAGGCATTTTTGACCACGGCGAAGGCTTCGCACATGATATCGTCAAGGGTTTCCCCGTTGGCGAGGCGGTTTTTGAACTCAGGGGTTTTCGCCTGAAGCTCTTCGTCAGAAAGTTTCTGCAATTCGACTTCGATGGCATTGATCTTTCTGACCAGCGGCTGCATTTTTTTAAGATCCCGCTGGGATTTGGTCCCGAAGATCGCTTTGAGAATAGCGTTGATCATGATTATTTGGATCCGGGACGGTCAATGGGGAGCTTCTGGGCGCACAGGGGGCACTCAGCGGGGTCGTAGGTGGGCAGACTCAGCTTGAGGGCACTCTTGAAAGGCACGTCGAAGGAGGCATCGCCGCCGGAACGGTCAACGATCACAGCGATACCGACCACTTCGCCGCCTTTGGCGCGGACGAGGTCAACGGTTTGCTGGACACGGCCGCCTTTGGTGACCACATCTTCTGCAACCAGAACTTTTTCTCCGGGAGCGATGGAGAATCCCCGTTTCAGCACCAGTTCGCCGTCTTCTTTGTCGGCGAAAATGGCACGGACGCCCAGAGCACGGGCGACTTCCTGACCGACGATCAGACCGCCGACGGCAGGAGAGATCACAGCGGTTGCGCCGCAATCCTTGTACTGTTCAGCCAGAAAACGGCAGACAGTTTCGGCTTTGTCGGGGTACTGGAGCAGCAGAGCTGCCTGGAAAAAGCGGTTGCTGTGCAGACCGCTGCGGAGCTGGAAGTGTCCGTTGAGCAATGCTCCGGAGCTTTCAAGGATCTCAATAATTTCGCGTTCAGTCATGGTAAAAATCTCCTACTCAAATTACAAAAACACCGCGCCGGGCGCGGTATGGTTAAAAAACTTGTCAAAAACTGTCACCTGAAGGTCTCCGGCGACGTGGGTTCCACCCAGAGATGGAAATCAGTGGGGGTTCCGCCGAGGTTCAACGTTATGAGAGTGTTGAGCCGTGTCAGGAGCAAAGCATAAGGCACGCGCACTTCGCCCCCTGCCACATTGACCGAGACCACACTGTCACCCAGAATATCTTCCGAGTTCCTGAGGGCCTCGATAAGTTTCATCATCCGCTCAAGTTTATCCCGCAACGCGGCATCAAGGGCGTAAGCTCTGTGACACACGGGGCAGACCGCCTGAAAATCTTTTTCGGCGATCTCTCTGAGGTTGAACTCGATCACGCCGCTGCACTCTTCGGTCAGACAGCGGAAATCGATCTTGGCTTTGGCTTGCTCAGCAGCTGCGGGAGCGGATTTCATAATTACTCTTCTTCCTTGCACTCAGACTGGATTGTTTCGAGGATCTTCACCGTGTTGGGCATGGCAAGGATCAGGGATTCCACAAGCTCTTCGTTGCGGAGCTTGCGGGAGATGCTTCCCAGCAGACGCAGATAGGCGTCGGAGTCCTCATCGGGGGCAATGGTGAAAACGATGACACGCACAGGCTGATCATCCTGGGACTGATAGTCGGTGATGGGGGATTCGGTGACACCCACGATGACGTAGGGGTGAAGGATATCGTTGGTTCTGATGTGGGGCAGAGCCAGCATACCGCCGATGCCGGTGGTCATCATCTGTTCGCGTTTCCAGACCAGACGGAAGATGAGATCCCGGTTGAGCTTGGTCAGGTCAGCAGCCCGCTGGATCAGCTGATCCATGACCTCAAGTTTAGTGGTTCCCGTCAGGGTCATCACTGAATCTTTGGTGACATACTCAGTAAAATCGTACTTCATAACACAAACTCCATTCTCTCATTTGTTCGCTGTTCTCCGCAGGAAAACAGAGCGTGATTCTTTAACTGCTGCACGCCCCAGCCGTTTATGAATTATATACATTTGATGTAAGATAATGCCATAATCTGTTTTTTTCAAATGCTGAACTGCTTTTTTTTTAATTTTTTTTGAAAAAAAGATAAATTTCCCCCGGAATGAAAAGTTTCCTCTCTTCTCTTCCGCCTTGTGAAGCGCCGGAATGAGGTCCTGTTACTTGAATTTTATTCTCCCGGAGAGTATATTATAGAATGTTTAATAATTAAAAAATCACGGAAAGGTTTTTATGAAAAGTACACTGGGGTTGCTTCTCGGATTTTTAGCCACAGCTTCATGGGGCAGTTTCTACATCGTCGGGCGCTGGCTTTTCGGCGAAGAGGACGGGGGGACCATCGACCCCTTTCTCGCCAATCTGCTCCGCTTCTGTATGGCGGTCCTGACGCTTTCGCCCCTGCTTGGGAGTTGTAAAAACCGGGAACTCATCAAACGGGCCTTTGTGAAGGATTGGAAGAAGTTTCTTCTCATCGCCCTCATCGGTATCGTCCTTGAAAGTTATTTTGTCCTTTACGCCTTGAACTTCACCACCGCTTCACGCTGCTCCCTCATGGCGAACTGTTCCCCCATTGCCACGGTGATCCTTGCCTATATACTGCTCAAAGAAAAGACATCCGGCAAAGGGGTGATCGGAATGCTCATCGGCTTTGCGGGCATCATCCTTGCCGGTTCCGCCCGGGGCGGAGATATTTACGCTGATACGGGGTGGCGCACCCTCATCGGTGACGGAATGGCGCTTGCCTCCGGTTTCTGCTGGGCATTTTTCACCGTTTTCGGCGCAAAGGTTTCGGATGAATACGGCGGTCCTGTGAGTATGTTCGTTTCCTTTTTCATGGGGACGCTGCTGATGCTGCCTGTGGTATGCTTCACAAGTTCCGTCAGCGATTTGAGTGCCATTTCGCCCCGCATCTGGGGCGGATATGCCTACACAGGTGTCGTCACCCTCGCCCTTGCCAACGCCTGCTGGTATGCGGCTTTGAAGTATCTCAAACCCGGTGTGCTGGGGGCTTTCGGATATCTTTCCGCCACCATCACATTTACCCTTTCAGCCATTGTCCTCAAAGAGAAGTTCACACTTCCCTTCATCGTCGCCATCCTCCTCGTGCTGGGGGGCATGGCTCTGATGATGGCAAACCCCGGAAAAGAAAAAGCTCCCGAGGTAAAATAAACAGAGGTGCTGCAAAACTTTATGTTTTGCTGCACCCTCTTTTTTTTGCACACATGGCGCCCCCTTTTTGTTTGGTCATACTTGAGGTTGAGCTTGATTTACTTAAGGTCTGCGGAGTCGGGGAAAGCCAGCCGCCAGCGGTTTTCTTCCCCGAACCCCATCTTTTCCGACCTGTGGGGCGTGTTGTTGTGGTGCAATGGTGATACTGTTTTTGGGGAGGTTTGGGGCTTCGACAAGTGTGGTACAAGGCTTCATCTCAATTACAGCGCCCCCCGTCGACAGCCTGCGGCTGATCTCAGGGGGGCTT
>JAZONY010000035.1:0-26715 GCA_045654705.1 Victivallaceae bacterium | reverse complement strand
CGCTGGTGGCTTGCTTCGACCACTGTGGTTAGCTGTTTCAGTTAGCGGGCACTTCTGCCACTGGTCAATACAAGTGGGCTGTGTCAAAACAACGAAAACGCCCGCAGACTGTCAACCGGCTCGAGGGTATAAAAAACCCCCGTGGCGTTGAACACGGGGGGAATGGTGGTTCCGGTCTGTGGACCAGACATTATCGGTAACTGTTGTTTTGCAACAGCCCCTTTTGTTTGTACAATTTTTCAGCCTTACTCAGCATTGTACCCCGCTTCATCAGTAAGGAGCTGTTTCAATTTGTTCAACGCCTGATTCTGGATCTGACGGACACGCTCACGGGTACGCCCGATCTGCTGGCTCACCTCTTCAAGAGTGAGAGGACGGGAGCCGCGGAGACCGAAACGCATTTCAAGAATACGCCGTTCACGGCAGTCGAGTTTATCCAGAAGATCAAGCAGTCTGAAAACAGACTCCACATCGCCGATGATCTGATCGGGTGTCATGGCGTGGCGGTCGGGGATAATATCCTGGAACTCGCCCTCTTCGCCCTGCTGGATGGGGTCATGCAGAGAGATGGTCTTGAGATCCGCCAAACGCAACCCCTGAACGGTTCTCTCACTGAATTCAAGATGATCTGCGATCTCGGAGTCCGTAGGATCACGGCCCAGTTCTTCAGCAAGTTTCATGCGGACGGTCTTGATCTTGGAGATCTTGCCGGCAGACTGAACAGGAATACGGATCGTCCGGCTCTGGTTGGCAAGAGCCCGGCGCATGGACTGCTTGATCCACCAGGCGGCGTAACTGCTGAACTTTGCCCCTTTGCTGGGATCGAACTTTTCAACCGCACGCATCAGTCCGATGTTGCCCTCTGAGATCAGGTCGAGGAGGGGCAGCCCCAGTCCTTTGAAGTCATGGGCGATCTTGACAACGAGACGCAAGTTGGCTTTGATCAAGGTGTTGCGTGCATCCTCATACTGCTGGTTGTCAGTACTGTGGATCTGTTTGGCAAGCTCGGCTTCTTCGTTTTTATTGACCAGAGAAATACGGGCGATCTCACCCATATAGACCTTCATGGTATCGTTTTTGGTCCCGCTCATCAGTTTGGAGTCAAGTGCCGTTTTGCGGGCAGATTCCTTTTCCTGCTTGGTACGGGGGCGCACGATGGAGGAACGGCTGGACTGTCTCGCCTTGTCCCGGGCGATCTCTTCCGCCGTCTTGGGACGGGGAGCGAACTTGATGGGGGGCGCACAAACTTTCTTGATCACCAGCTTGCGATGGACAGCGGGTTCAGAAAGGGCGTTGATATCCTCATCATCGTCGTTATCTTCATCTTCATCATCGAGATCATCATCAAAGTCATCATCCCGGCGTTTGATATCCTCTTCCTCATCCAGATCATCTTCGGGGAGTTCGGGGACCATAACGGAACTCACATTGACAATGGGAGCGATCACGGGGACCTGTTCAACCGTTTCAAGCTCTTCTTCGATGCTGCTTTCAGCAACATTTTCAGAAACGACCTCTTCCTCTTTAACAGCAGCGACTTTCTTTTTGGCTGTGCTTTTGCTTTTTGCAGTTTTGGCGGCGGGCTTTTCTTTTTCTGCCGCGGCAGGCTCAGTTTCTTTCTCAGCAGCTTTCACTGTTTTGGACTTTTTGGCAGCTTTGGGAAGTACAACAACGGCTTCCTCTTTTTCAGCTTTTTCTTCAATTTTCACAGACTTTGAAGCGGCAGAAGTTTTCCGGGTTTTCTTTTCTTCCTTTTTCTCTTCTGCGATTTCGGGCTGGACTTCCTTTACAGCTTCTGCTTTAACCTTTGAAGATGAAGAAGCCTTGCTGCTGCTCTTGCGGGGAGCGGCGGCGGGAGCTTCTGCGGCACTCTTTTTTTCAGCGGCGGCAGCAGCTTTTTTTTCTGCCGCAGGGACCTTGGCGGCTGCTTTTTTAGTCTTAGCTGCGCTGGTGGTGCTTTCAACGGGTTCAGCCTTGACACTTTTCTTTTCGGAAGCGTTTTTGGGGGCTGAAACGGTTTTTTTCTTCTTTTCGGTTAAATCTTTTGCAATTTCTTTTTTTTCTGCCATTGAATTGACTCCTGTTTCATATTATATTTATATATAGAGAAACCGGATGTTGGAAAATTCCGAATTTTCCGGTATCTGAAAATACATTATAATACGTTTGGAAAAAAAATCAAGGCTTTTTTTCGTGAAATGGCATAAATTTTTAGAAAATTATTTATTTTCCTCCGAAAGAGGGGGATTTTCAGCGATGTCAGTGGTTCCGGAACTGGCATCTCTTCCTCTTTTGCGCGCTCATCTGGCGGCACGGAAAAAAAGTATCCTGATGGCTCCCGGCAGCAGTGAGGCAGATGCCGTCCATCTTGCCCTCACCCAGGTTGCCTCCGCTGCGGGGATCACTCTGAACATCCTGCTTCTGCCTGAAACGGAACGGGGAAAACTCCGCTTTCCCGGTGCTGAAAGCCGCCGTGCCCAGGCTCTTGACAAGGCACTGTCGGGAGATTACGACATTCTTCTGGGCAGTGTCACCGCCTTTACCGGTGCGGCACCTCTCCCCGATGAAAGTGTCGCCGCAAGAATACTCCTGAAGCCCGGACTTGTCCTGCCGCCGGAGGAACTGGTCAAAAAACTGCTTCAGCTGGACTATGATGATGAATATGAAACCACGATACCGGGGGAATTTTCCCGCCGGGGCGGTATTATCGACCTTTACAGTCCCGCCCACAACTTCCCCTGTCGCGTGGAGTATTTCGGCGACGAGATCGACACCATGCGGAGCTTTGCGCCTGAAACCCAGCGTTCCACAGGCAAGATCGACTCTTACCAGCTCATCGGCCGCTCAGGGATCTCCGCCGGTGGCGAAGCCGGATCCGATGCCATTGCCTACTTTGAGAAGGAAGACTTTCTCTTCCTCAACCTTTTCCCTGATGCCTCACGGTCAAAACTGCGGCGTTACGCTCCTGATAAAGAGCTGGAACGTTTCGACGCCCTCACATGCCACTGTCAAGCAGAAAAGCGGGAAAGGAGCTTTCATGCCCTTGCTCCCGATGAAACGCCGGAGGAGTTTGCCGCCCCCGATATTCTCCCTGTCTTTGAGAAAAGGACCATCAAACGCCGCAGCAGCCGGGAGGAAAGTGAAAAGTTCCATCTCACCGAACTCAAACAGAAGATCAATCAGATCAACGGCAACGACGGTGCCGTACTGATCACGGCACGGGATGAACAACGCCTTGAAAAACTGAAAAAGTGGTGCGCAAAACATATTCCCGGAGTCAAGGCTGAATTTGCCGTCACAGAGTTTCAGTCAGGCTTCATGCTTTTCAAAGATGATCTCTTTGTCATCACTGAGAAAGAGCTTCTTGAAGCAGGTTTCGTCCGGGAACGCTCATCCGGCGAAAGTCAGACCTCCCCTGCCCCTCAGGAGCACTCTGCCGGCGCAACGCCCGCTATTGAATTTTCCCTTGCCGAGATAGACGAAGGGGACCATGCTGTTCATGTTGACCACGGCATCGGTATTTTCCGCGGATTCAAGGTCCTTGAAAACAGCGGCAGTGCCAGAGAATTGATCGTCATGGAGTACCGCAACGATCAGCTGGTCTACATCCCCCTCACCGAAGCCCATAAGCTCAGCCGCTATGTGGGAGCTGTTTCCAAGGTAAAACTTCATGCCCCCAACTCCTCGCGCTGGCAGAAAGAGCGTTTACAGGCAGGAGCGGGTGTCCGTTCTTATGCGGCTGACATGCTCCGTCTGCAAGCCATGCGCAAGGCGATCTCGGGAATCAGGATGCTCCCTGATATGGAAACGGAAAAGATGTTCCTCAACGACTTTCCTTTTACCGACACCCCCGACCAGAGACGGGGGACCGCTGAGATCGGAGCCGACCTCGCCGCAGAAAAACCCATGGACCGCCTTTTATGCGGAGATGTGGGCTACGGAAAAACCGAACTTGCCATGCGTGCGGCGTTCCGTGCCGTTTCCGCAGGATTCCAGGTGGCGGTGATCGCTCCGACCACGGTCCTTGCCCAGCAGCACTACGCAAGTTTCTGTGAACGTTTTGCAAAATATCCATTTACCATCGAAGTCCTGAGCCGCTTCCGCTCCGCCGCCGATCAGGAACGGACCGTTTCACACCTTGCCGCGGGCGGTGTCGATATCGTCATCGGCACCCACCGGCTTTGCAGCAGCCGTATCAAGTTCCGCAATCTGGGGCTGGTCATCATCGACGAAGAACAGCGTTTCGGAGTCCAGCTCAAAGAACGTCTGCGCAGGTTCCGTGCCGAAGCCGATGTGCTTTCCATGTCCGCCACCCCCATTCCCCGGACCCTTTACCTTGCCATGGCAGGCGCCCGTGACCTGACGACTCTCATGACGCCTCCCAAGATGCGGCTTCCTGTAAAAACCGTCATCGCCCCCGAAGAACCGGAGCTTATCGCCGATGCCATCAAAGCCGAACTTGCCCGGGGCGGACAGGTCTACTATCTCCACAACCGGGTCAAGACCATCGATGCCACCATGAAAAAACTCAACGCCCTCGTTCCCGACGGACGTTTCGCCGTTGCACACGGACAGATGCCCGAACAGGAACTGGAAAACGTTATGAAGGATTTTCTGGAAAAACGTATCGACTGCCTCGTTTGCAGCACCATCATCGAATCCGGTCTCGACGTCCCCAATGCCAACACCATCATCATTGAACGGGCGGACCGCTTCGGGCTGGGGGAACTCCACCAGCTCAGAGGCCGGGTCGGCAGGTGGAAAAATCAGGCATACGCCTATATGCTTCTTCCCCGCAACACCCTGCTGGGCAGCGATGCCCGCAAACGTCTGGCTGCCATACGGCGCTGTTCCAGTCTGGGGACGGGATTTCAGCTGGCGCTCCACGACCTTGAGATCCGCGGCTCCGGCAATCTGCTGGGGTCGGAACAGTCAGGACATTTGAACTCCATCGGCTTCGATTTGTACTGTCAGCTTCTGAAGCAGGAGATCGCCTCACTTTCGGGGCAGAAGATCGACCTGCTTCCTGAAGTCACCTTGAGCATCGACTTCGTAAGTTTCGCCCTCAAAAGCGACACTCCGGGGACCATGTGCTGCAGTATTCCCAAAGAGTACATCGCAAGCTCAAGATTGCGTTTCGACACCTACAGACGACTGGGGAATCTTCAAAGCGAAGAGGCCCTTGATGACTTTGAAGCAGAACTGCGCGACCGCTACGGCAAATTGCCGGAAACGGTAAAAAATCTGCTCAAAGTCACCCGTTTGCGTATTCTTGCGGCACAAGCCGATTACCGGCAGCTGTCGGTCATAAACGGCAGGGTCACTTTGAACAATCCCGGCGGGACCATTTATCGTCTCGCCGACGGGACCGCCCCCAGAATAGATTATCGTGATTCACTCGAACTGCGGCTGCACCACCTGACACAGATACTCAGGAAAGCAGCCGGAAAAAGGTAAAAAAATTATGCCATGCACACCGGGATCAATTGATCTTCACCTTCACAGTACCGCTTCAGACGGCTCCTGCACGCCTTCTGAAATCATCGCCCTTGCCTCTGAACGGCAGCTCGCCGCCGTGGCTCTGACGGACCATGACACCACGGCAGGGATCGGGGAGTTCCTCGAAAGCGCCGCCGCCCATCCGGAGCTTGAAGCCATTCCCGGTGTCGAACTTTCCACCCGTTACGGGGCAAGAGAACTCCACATCGTGGGACTTTTCATCAACCCCGAAACGCCTCTCCTCAAAGAGTACCTTGCCCGTGAACAATCCCGGCGCATCAGGCGCAACAGGGATATGAAGGTCAAACTTGCCCTTCTGGGATATCCCCTCGACGATGACGAACCCGCCTTTGCCGCCGCAGGAGGCATGACCGCCAATCTGGGCCGTCCCCATTTCGCCCAGGCGCTCATGGAAAAATACCATTTTCCCGATATCCGGAGCGTTTTCGACAAACTTCTGGGCAACAACAAGTCCGCCTACATTCCCCGTGAAAGCTCCTCCCCCCGGGAAGCCATTGAAGCCATCCACAGTGCAGGCGGCATCGCCGTCTGGGCGCATCCCATCTACCGTGACCGGAACGAAAGAGCCTATGTCAGGCGCGTGGCAAGAAAACTTGCGGCGCTGGGACTGGATGCCATGGAAGGATACTACTCCCTTTTCGGTCCTCCCGAGACCCAGCTGGTGAAAGAGACGGCAGAACAGTTCGATCTGGCGATCTCAGGAGGGAGCGACTTTCACGGCGACCGCACCCCTAATATCGAACTTGGATGCGGAGCGGGAAAACTCTGTGTCCCAAGTGAGCTTCTGCATGATTTGAAAGCAAGATGTACTTCCATCTCTGTAATTTCATAAAAATAAGAGGTGAATAAATCAATTCCCTTGAAAAAAAGCTCTCTCAAGTGTATATTATAAAGGAATAAAAGTATTTACTTATCTTCAGGAATCCTTGATCATGGAAAAATTATACCTTGGTATCGATATCGGTTCAACCACTTTCAAAGCGGTTTTGTTGAATGAGCGTGGCAAAGTCCGCCAGACTATCTATCAGCGGACCCGTCCGGCAGACACCGGCAGGGTGCGCTGCTCCGGCATTTGCTCCAAATGCGGAGCCTGCAACTTCGGCCAGCTCCGCCAGACGGTCGATAAGTTCTTGCAGGATGCCGGTGTCCCCGGATTGCAGTGCATCACCTGCACCGTGGTCACGGGAAGCCAGATCGTTGAAGATACCGCCGACTTCATCCCCTACGATTTCCGTATCAGCGAAGTGACTGCCCATGTGGCAGGAGCCCGCCACTACCACCCCGACTGCAAAGCCATTCTCGACGTGGGCGGTCAGGACAGTAAAGCCATGGTCTTCAACGAGAACATGAACATGTGGAACTACAAGATGAGCGGTATCTGCGCTGCGGGTACAGGTGCTTTTCTCGACAGCGTTGCTGCCAAATTGGATGTTCCTGTGGATAAAATGGCAGATAAGGTCAACTACGACAGCAATCTTGAATTTTCCTCAGTCTGCGCCGTTCTTTCTGCCACCAGTATCAACAAGTTCAAAAACCGTTTCCCTCTGGGGGATATCATCGGCGGTGCCTGCCGCGCTCAGGCCCGTACCATCATGTCCGGTGTCGGCGAACTTTTCCTCGGCTACAAGGGGGATATCGTCTTTCAGGGCGGTGTTGCCTACAACCGTGCCGTTGCCTATTATCTTCAGGAGATCACAGGCAACAAGATCGTCATTCCGGAGTTCCACAGTGTTATGGGCGCTCTGGGTGCGGCTTGTCTGGCGCGTCAATTTTCCGACCTCAAAGGAAAACTTGAAACCAAACTGCCCGTCATTCCTGAAATCAAACACGAATCTGTTGCTATCCGTGCCGCCGCCAACAAAAAGAGCTTCATCGCCCGTTCCGATGCGCCCATGGTGTGGCGCAACCTTTTCTTCCCCCCCGAAGTCCTCAACGCACTGGGTGTCAACTCTCTGACTCTCGAAACTTACGCTGCCCTTTTCGCCAGAAACCAGCATCGTATCAAACGTGCCTTCGACAAGGCGGCATGCAAAGGATTTTCAGGGGAAACCTGTTCATTCCTGCGTGTTCTTGAGGGAAGCAAACTGCCCCAGCCTGCGGCGGTGATTTCCACCTCTCAGCCCTGCCAGCAGGGGGAACGCATTTTCAGAGACCTTGCCCGTGATTACAATGTGAGCGACCGTCTTTTCTCACTTCACACCCCTGCCATCGGCGGACTTTGCGAATCCAATATCGAACACCTTGCCGAAGAGCTTGAGCGCTCCGTCGCCATGCTCGAAAAAGCCACCGGCTGCAAGATGACCGAAGCCAATCTGCGCGCCGCCTGTGAACTTTCAAATCAGGCAAGAGAATACTCCATCAAAAGCAATGAACTGCGGCAGATCAGCCCCCCGCTGCTCAGAGGTGCCAAGGCGATTTACTTCGCCTCGATCTTCAGCCAGCTCTGGGGCCGTCAGGAGATGGTCGATATCCAGAAAGCCCTTTACAACGAACTCCTTGAGGCAAGAGAAAAACTTGACCCCGCGCTTCAGCTGGAAGACACCCATCGTCTGATGTGGCTCCACCTGCCGCCTTTCTATGACACAGCTCTGCTGGATTACATCGAAGTCAAGTGCAACGCCCCCATCGTCTTTGAAGAGGTCAACTATGTGGGCTGGGAGCCTCTGGATGCTTCAGATCCCTACCGTTCACTTGCCAAAAAGATCCTGACTCAGGGCTTCATGGATCCCGCACTCCGTGTCAAAGAGATCATCGAATTCGGCAAAAAGATGAAGTTCAACGGCTGTATCCTTTACAACCACGGTTTCGGCCGCTGCTCCATGTCAGACAGCTCCTTCATCAAGCATCTGCGGCAGGAACTCACCCAGGCGGCAGTTCCCCTCCTCGTCCTTGACGGCGACTGCGTGGACACCACCATCGACCCCTGCAGCACCGAAACCAAGATCTCTGCCTATGTCGAAGCTCTCAATCTCAAGAAATACGGCAATATTTTCGGCCGTCTGAAAGGAGACAAATGATCCGCAAAGCAGGAAATTTCCGGACCGAACTGCGTGAAAACATGCGGGGCGGCAACGGTTCTGTCAAGATCGAACACCTCTGGGAACCCGGTTCGGAGATGCTCGCCAACAACCGTATGGCGGCACGGCTCACGTTGCCTCCCGGCGGTTCCATCGGGTTTCACAACCACGATAAAGAGGATGAGATTTTTGTCATCGTCAAAGGTGTGGCTGAAGCAGATGACAACGGCGTAAAATCCCTTCTTCACCCCGGCGACACATTGCTGACCGGAAACGGCAGCGGTCACGCCATCCGCAATGCAGGCGAGTGTGACCTTGAACTGATTGCAATAATTTCCACCTACTGAAAAAATGTCTTTCATGCAGAATCAACAATTTATAACTCTGGCGGAGCGTTTCGGAACTCCGCTTTTTGTCTATGACGGCGATGTGCTGCTTCAGCGTTACAACGATTTGCGCCGTTTCATCACCCATCCCCGCCTTGAACTTCACTATGCGCTCAAAGCGAACTTCAACATGGGGATCCTGAGCGAACTCAGAGATGCCGGATGCGGTATCGATGCCGTCAGTCCCGGCGAGGTGGAATATGCCCTGAGTCTGGGGTTTGCCCCCGAAAAAATCATCTACACCGCCAACAATATGACCGATGCGGAATTTGAAAAGGTTTACGCTTCCGGTGTCATTATGAATATCGGTGAACTCTCCCGGCTCCGCAAAGCCGGTATGGCTCATCCCGGCATGAAGGTCTGTCTGCGCTTCAACCCCGACGTGGTGGACGGCGACAGCGCAAAAACCATGACCGGCGGCGAACTCACCAAGTTCGGCATACTTCTTGAAGATATCAACGAAGTCCTCGACATCGTCAGAGAGTACAAACTCAAAGTGGTGGGACTTCACGAACATACCGGAAGCGGCATCCAGAAGCCTGAATCTTTCTATGCCGCCATGAAGGCGCTTTTTTCCATTGCCTCTCCTGCCAATTTCCCCGATCTGGAATTCATGGATTTCGGCGGCGGCTTCAAAGTTCCCTACAAGCCTGACGAGAAAGAGATCGACTATGTCACTCTGGGCGCAGGCATCGCTGAGATGTTCAGCAGCTTTGAAGCGAGCTTCGGCAGAAAGCTCAAACTCAAGTTTGAACCCGGCAAATTCATGGTCGCCCAGTGCGGAACGCTTCTCACCCGGGTCAACACCCTCAAGCACAACCGCAAACGCATCATCGCCGGAACCGATTCCGGGTTCCCCCAGCTGATCCGTCCTGTGCTTTATGATGCCTATCATCAGATATTCAATTACTCCAATCCCGGAGGCGTTGAGGAAATTTACGACATCTGCGGCAATATTTGCGAAACCGGAGACCGCTTTGCAGAACAGCGTCCCATGCCTGAGATCCGTGAAGGGGATCTGCTGGGGATCGCCAATGCCGGAGCATATTGCTACTCCATGGGCGGTATCTACAATCTCCGCTCCATGCCCGCAGAAGTGGTGGTCAAGGGGGGCAGAGTGATCTCACTCCGCCGCCGTGCCAGTGACAAAGATCTTATTGACGATATCACAGAAAGTACTGAATCATGCGATATGGCGCTTTGAATCCCGTTTCAGACGGCGTGCAGATGACGGTCATGGAGGAGAAGAAACTTCTCATCGACACCTTTGTTCCCATGAAAAGCCGTGAGGCTTCCGGACTGCCTTTGTTCGTGGAAAATGAACTCGCCAAAGCCGGATTGAAGTTGAACGATGTGGATTTCTGGACCACCGGCGCAGGTCCCGGAGGCTTTACCGCCCTCAGAATGACTGCGGCTCTGGTTGCAGCATGGGCGCTGGAACATGACAACATCAAGTTCCGCTGCGTTCCGGCGGCATTCGCCCTGGTCGATGGAATGGATGGCGTTGAAGGTCAGGAACTGGATTGCCTCTTTGACGGGCGCAATCACGAAGTGCTGCTCTACGGTCTTGTTTTCAAAGATGGCGCATGGCAGAGCCGTAATTTCAATGCGGTCCTCAACGAAAACGCTTTCAAAGAATACGCTCAAACAGGCGGCAAAACCTTTATTGCCGACGTCAAGGAGTTTGAAGCCATAAGCAAGATCACCGCTTCAACCCCGGTCGCTCCCCGTGAAGGCCGTTGCGCCGGGTTGATCCGCACTCAGGTCTTTCCCTACGACAACGATGCGGACAATCTGGTCTATATCCGTGAAGCTGTGGAACTGCGGGCATGAAAGAATATCAGGAACCTTCTGCGCCTCCCAAGCGTTCCCGGCTCTGGCTCTGGATCGTTTTGGGCTTTTTTATTCTTATTGCAGCCTTGCTGACAGGAATCTCTTACATGGTCTTTTCTCCGTGGCAGGAAATTCCTCCTGTTTACCCCACGGCACAGGACATGGGGATACAATACAAACTCATGCGCCGTCTGGCAAAAAATTTTGATCTCCGGAAAAAGCAGATCCCTGAAAAGGCGTTCATTGACCTGACACCCCGGGAAATCAACTCTCTTTTCACCCTTGCCGACAATATCCAGTTGAAAAACAGCCCCTACCCTTTGCGTTATTACCGGCCTTTTTTCACGGACAAAGGGGAATTTTCTCTCGTTCTGCCCATAAAAACCGATTGGGAAAAACTCTGGGGCGGCGTCATCTATCTGAAAGCCCTCTTCACGGTCTCGAAAGAACCTCAGGGAAAACTGCAAGTCCGCATCATTTCCTGCAAAGTGACCTCAATACCTGTCAAGGTTTCGACGGCGCAGCAGTTCGTCGATCAGCTCCTTGCGGCAAAAGAGGTGGAAAAAGAGTTGGAAATTTTCAACGCATGTGTTCAGAGCCTCTCCTTTCAGGAGGGCAAGCTGAAAATCCAATATTCCCCCCTCAAACTGCTGGAAAAGGGCGTGCGTTTCTGATATTTCAGGGCATAAAAAAAAGAAAGCAGGCTGTATGATCTCGCGACCAAGCTGAACAGTAAGCTCAAAAGAGAGCCCGATGCAAAAATTGTTTCCGAGACTGACCTGCTTTCTGGTATATAATTTAACACGCCGGAGCTGAAAAGTCAAATTTTTTCTGCAATAAATCTCTTCTTTTTTCTTTTCGTAAAGAAAACATCTCACAAAAAAAAGCATCCTTTTGCGCTTCAGAAAAGGATGCTGTTTTTTTGGGGGGGAGCTTATCCCAGCAGTGCGGGGAGTTCCTCTTTCAGGATAACGGTTCCGTACTCCCAGAATCGCCCACCCTGTTTCAGATATTCGCCTACGGCTTTCCGCATTCCCGTATCCCAGGGGCGGTGGGCGAGATCATCGACCGAGCTGCCGAGAGGAAGATCAAAGACACGCCAGATGACCTCCTGAGTCTCATCCACACCTTCCAGACGGTAAAGGTGTCCGAGCTTCTGGAAATCCGCCAGATTGGTGCTTTTCATAATTTGCGTAAAGGTGGGGTCAAGAATCCATGAGTAGCAGACCACCGCCTTGTAATCGAAGTCGGGTCTGTACTGAGCGAAGAATTTGACCATTTTACGCAAAGAATCAATGCACAGCTCCCGTTTGAGGGGGCCTGCGGCGGGGATATGCAAATTGATGCAGGGATCGCCCACGGAGAAAAGAGCTTTGTCATTGTGTTCCTCAGAAGGTTCAAAATAACACTCCCCCTTTTCATCTTTAAAAAGAGCGACCTTGCCGTAAAAAGCGTGGTCATAGTTGCACTGGAGTCTGCCGAACTGAAGAATGGAACCTCTGCGGAGCGCACGCACCCAGCTGTAAATGCGGGGATCAAGACCGGCGATTCCACATTCTGCCACGAATTTGTCCACCCACAATCCCAAGTCAGGACGGATATTGTCGAGCATTTCAGATGTAAAGTTCATCTTCTTATAATGGGCCTCCATTTCCGGCCATCCGGCAACAGCCATGATGAGCATGAAACGGCGGTATTCATCGCCGGGGAAAGCCTTTTTGATCTCTTCGGACTCAATTTTTTCGGCACTGTACATGCGGTCAAAAAAATCAGGATCGACCTTTTCAAAAAAGGGCTTTGTCTGGGCGACATACTCTTCTTTGAGCCGGAATTCTGCGGCATACTCTGTAAATTGCTTCCAAGTCAGCATCTTCAACTCCTTCTTTCAAGCCCCACATCTTCCAGATGGAAGCGGAAATCATTTTTTCTCAATTCGCCGCGCAGTTCTTCAACATCCAGTTCTTTGGGATCGCATCCTTTCTGCACAGACAATGCGGCGGCAACGCCGGCAGCTTCGCCGGTCATGGCGGCGGCGGGGATCACGCGGAACGTTTCCCAGGCATCCCCCACGGCACCCATACATCTTCCGGCGGCGAGAACGCCGTTGATCTTTTCAGGCAGCAGTGTTCTGTAAGGGGTCTCCCAGACATATCCTTTCTTGCGCCAGTCGGCGTAAAGTCCGATGGAGTCCTCAAAGTGCCTGCCGTACATATCATCATCAAGCATGAAAAGACTCTTGGCACAGGCGATCTTCCGGAACTGGGGCATGGCAGGAAGATGAACGGGGAAATGTTCATGGCGCAAAGAGGGATCATCGTCGTAAAGCGCATCAAAGTGTTCACGGATGATCTTCCAGGCTGTGCGGGTAAAGAGTGTTGCACTTTTACCTGTTTCGGGATTTTCAATTTCGGGGTAATTGACAATGGGACCGGTGGGTTGGATATGGAGATCATCAACAAAGTGGTAACGGGTTGCATTGCCCGGAGAATTTTCAAGCCACCAGGGAGAAATATAGTTTTTCCCGGTCTCAAACTCGCCCCCCGCCCTGCGGATGAGGGAGGCATCCCCCGTAGTGTCGATAAAACATTTGCCCTCGACAGTAAATGTTCCTGAAGCATTGGCACACTGCACAGAGGTAATGGCATTATTATCATCTTTACCGGCACCGATGACCATGGTATCAAGGAAAAGCTCCACACCGGCTTCAAGAAGAACTTTATCCAGTTCAAGGGTGAATCCCGCCGGATTGAAATAGCATTTGTAACGGTTTTCTTCACATTTGTACCCTTTGGGACCGCCCCACTTTTCAGGAAGCTCAAAGGGACCGTAATTCAAACTGCGCTTGAGAAGTTCCTCGGCAATGCCGAAAGTGACCTGAGTACCGAATCCATCACACAACGGCAGATAAACCAGAATCAAACCGCTGGTTGCAAGACCGCCGATCAGAGTCTGTTTTTCGATCAGCGCCGTTTTCATTCCTTTCCGTGCAGCGGCAACGGCAGCAGCAACACCTGCAATTCCGGCACCGGCAACCACAACATCGTATTTCATCTTTTTCTCCGTAAAACCTTTATATCACCTGTTCGCTTAATATAGCATAAAAGATACGATGTTTCAAGTCTGCGGGCACAAAAAAAGCGATGGCTTGAACCATCGCTCTTTTGAATAAAGGTCTGAATTACAGATCGTAAGCGTGACCTGCGGAACCCAGCACTTCGACGTTTTTGCGTTTGTAAAGCTCTTTGAGAGCAGTACGGGCAGGACCGAGGTACTTGCGGGGGTCGAATTCAGCGGGGGTGTCGCACATGACTTTGCGGATGGCAGCGGTCAT
The DNA here is from genome assembly GCA_045654705.1 of Victivallaceae bacterium. Lineage (GTDB taxonomy): Bacteria > Verrucomicrobiota > Lentisphaeria > Victivallales > Victivallaceae > UBA1784. The sequence goes on along the minus strand of JAZONY010000035.1, from coordinate 12,628 downwards.
GGCAAGACGGCCGTCGGAGTCGATGTTGATCTTGCAGACAGCGGACTTGGCAGCTTCGCGGAGCTGATCTTCGCCGATACCGATAGCATCTTTGAGTTTACCGCCGTTTTCGTTGATGATCTTGACCTGATCCTGGGGAACGCTGGAGGAACCGTGGAGAACGATGGGGAATCCGGGGATCATCTTCTCGATTTCGTGGAGGATGTCCAGACGGATCTTGGGATCGTCGCCGGGCTTGAATTTGTAAGCACCGTGAGAGGTACCGATGGCGATAGCCAGAGAGTCAACGCCGGTGCGTTTGACGAATTCATCGACCTCTTCGGGACGGGTGTAGGTGTGTTTTTCGGCTTTGACATCGTCTTCCACACCGGCGAGAACACCCAGCTCACCTTCGACGGTGACGTCGAACTGGTGGGCATATTCCACGACCTTGCGGGTCTCAGCGATGTTTTCTTCGAAAGAGAGGTGAGAACCGTCGATCATGACGGAGCTGAAACCGAGGTCGATGCAGCTCTTGCAGGTTGCAAAGTCGGGACCGTGGTCCAGGTGCAGAACGATCGGAATGCCCTTGCCGCCGGAAAGTTCCTTGGCGTATTCAACAGCACCCTGAGCCATGTAGCGCAGCAGAGTCTGGTTGGCATAGTCACGGGCGCCCTTGGAAACCTGAAGGATCACAGGGGACTGGGTTTCAACGCAAGCCTGGATGATAGCCTGCAGCTGTTCCATGTTGTTGAAGTTGTATGCCGGGATAGCATAGCCGCCGTCAACTGCGCGACGGAAAAGTTCCCGGGAGTTGACCAATCCAAGAGTTTTGTAACTGACCATTCTGAAAATCTCCTTAATTAGTTTTCGCTTGGGTTATACATAATATATCACATATCACTGTTTTTTGCAAATATTTATTGAAAAAAACCTTTTATTTCAGAATATTCCATTGCAATTGCACATTTCCGGTGTTATATTTCACCCCATTATGAAAAAAGAAAGCGAAAAAGTGAAGATGAAAAAAGCAAGAGAAAAAGACAAGTGGGCATGGGCAACACCGGAAAAACTCAATCCCGATGCAGAAAAACATGCCAGACAGGGCGCAATACTCCTGATTGTCATGGGTGCGGTACTGTTTGCTCTGGGTATGTATATTGTTCTGAAATTCAAGGTGTACTCTTTCAGCGAATTTACGGGTGTCGAAGACACGCTGAAGAATCGCGAAAAATACGCCTTTATCATCACCCTTGCCGAAGCCCCCCTGCTTTTGGGATTTTTTATGATCTGCGGCGGCATAGGATATTTGACACACAAACAACTCATACAAAAATTCCCTTTCATACAAAAATTCCCTTTCCGGAACGATTAAGGAACTTTTATCATGAAAAAAACACTTTTCCTTTTATTGACAGCTCCTTTTTTCACTCTTTGCGCCAACGATTTCCCCAACAGCTCCTTTGAACATGACCTGCTCCCTGTCTGGAACAGAATGCCCGATTCCGGCGTTATGAAAGAGAACACTTCCCCATTCCTTTACAGCTCCGACAGTGTTTCGGGGAAGCGTTCATTGCGCCTTGCGGGGAAAAAGATGACCTTTGCCTTTGAAAGTTTCGCAAAACTCAGGCCCAATACCGGTATTTTCGCCCTGAAAATGAAAGCCCCCAAAGGCGCAAAAGTCACGGTTAACGCCCTTTTTTATCTCAACACCGACAAAACGGCCACGCTCCGGAAAAGTTTCAATGTCGATTCAAAGTGGAAAAGTTATTATTTGAACATCGGCTATCCCTTTGGCAGAGCCCGCCGCAGCGGTGTTTTGACGGGACCTGTTCAAATCACCGTTGATCCCGGAAAAAGCGAACTCCTCGTGGACGACTGTTTCTTTGCCGAAAACCGGAAAGCGCCACGGAATACGCAGGGACCGGTCACGGGCGTTCCGGAAAAAGAGATGGTGCTTGCCCCCTACATTCCTCTGCCCCGTGCCGAAGATTTCGCCGCGGGGAAATGCCGTGCAGGCGAGTGGAGTTTCAAACTCTTCCCCTCCAAGTCCGGTGCAGAAAAGGGACTTCCCCTTTCAGGTGTGATGGTTTTTCCCAAGTCAGAAGTATTTTTCAATTCCGGCAATTTTGCTCTCTGGGACGGCGGCAGAAAACTTGCGGCATCGTTCCATCCTATAAGTGCCTGGCCCCATGACAAATCTCTTGCGGCATTGAAAGTTGATTTCACAGCCGACACATCCTCCGGGGTCAAGGTGTTGAAACTGCGCTTCACGCCCGGGACGAAGGAACATTCCGCCACACGACCCCGGCACGCCTCCATCCTTGCAAGCGCCCCCGGGGATGACACATTCTGGCACAAAAACGGAATCTTCGGCAAAGCCGCATTGACAGCTGTTGATTATACCGGGAAAAAATATCTTTTCAAAACACTTTCCCGACACTCCGAAAACGGGACTCTTCTTCTCAGAGGCAAACTTCTTTCTTCCGATGCTCTGGCATTGGGGGCGGCAGAGATCCGCATCAATGCTTTGAACAGGGACTCAACTGTTCTTGACATCGCCATTTTCAACAGTTCAAAACGACCCCTTTTGATCAGGGAACTTTACTGGCAAAGCGAACTTCCCTCAAACAGGGAGTCCCTGAAGCACACCATCTGGGGCGATCCCGGAAAGAAGATTTTTACAGAAAAAAGGGAAATTTCAGGAAAAAGCCTTATCAAAAACTTTTCGCCCAAGGAGTTCTCTCAGCTTCCTGCAACACCTCTCACAGCAAAAAGCGGGGTTTCACTCCATGTTTACAATGCCGCCCAGACCTTCCCCAATGAACTTGAATTCACGCCCGGCATGGTCCGCGGCGCCCTCTGGCCGAATTCGGCAAAGGTCCTTTCCTTTGCTCCGGGGCTGACGTTGAGAAAGAAGTTCCTCATCTCAGCCAAGGGTGCGCCCCGTTTCCCGGATCATCCGGCGGTGGTCATGCCCTCGGCAAAGGATTTCGCCCGTTCCGGCGTGATGATCCCCATGACGGCGGCACAGCCTGAAAGGTTCCCTTTCTTTGAACAGAAACTCAAAAGCTCTCCGGGAAAATTCAGCTTCGATGAGATCCACAACAAATTCCTTTACGGACAGTTCGACTACGGAGACCACCCCGGCGACGGCGGCTGGGCAAACCTTGAGTCTTTTGAAGATTACGTTCTCTATCACCGTGCCATGCGTGCGGAAGATCCGCTGCTTTTCCGTCAGGCCGTGACCGCTTCACGCCATTATGCGGACATCGACACAGATTGCCGCAATGCCCTGCCCCATATCCACAGTGCCAACCACATCATCGGCGGCAACGGCTTCGGCCACGCCTGGATCCCCGGAGTCATGAGCGCCTGGCTTCTTACCGGAGACGGGGCTTTCTATCAGAACGCCCGGAGGATGCTCAACGCCTGTATCGATCTGCCCCTCAACTCCGGCGAGATCCAGCAGGGGCGCAACTTCGGATTCTATTTGCTGACCCTTGCTGAGGGATACTCCATTTTCAACGATCCCGCAGCGGAAAAACGTTACATGGCACAGCTCAAATACCAGATCAACCGTTTCGCAGATGCCCCCCCGACAGAGGCGGAACAACGGCTTCAACGCACCTCGATCCCCCGGCAGAACAGTATTTTCTACGTCACTTCATCGGGACTTGTTCCTTTTCACTGCTGGTATGGGCTTACAGCGTTTTTGAAAATGTACGATCTCACCCATGACCCCCTGATCCGCAAAACGGCGGAAAAGGAGTTTGCCAACATCATCAATCTGGAAATGACCTACCGTCCCCAGATCGAAACCCACTGGCCGGGACTTCCGGCGGAACAGCTGCTGCCCACCATTGCAACAGATTATCTTTACGGCAGAGGGGCATTCTTTTATCCGGTCCTTGCCATGTACGCAAAAATGAGCGGCGAAAAAAAGTATCTTGATCTGGCTGTCGACACCCTCTACTGCGGACTCCTTGCCGCCCGCCACGGCGGGAACGTTCAGGATGTCTTTATGGCATCTCCCCTGGCACAGCTCCCTGATGACTTTGATGAAGCCCGGCATCTTGAGCGTATCAAAACGCTCCTTTACAAAGGCGCCGCGCCGGAACTTGCCAACGGCGACTTCAGCCAGTCCATCATGTTCAGAGACCTTGTCATCCCCCGGAAAGGTATCGGCACGCCCCGTTATCCGGAGTGGGCAGTCAACAAGCCCTATCCCCGTTTCTGGCATTTTGTGGAGGGCAAACAGATCATCAGCTCAATGTTTATGGCATTCCGGGCGAATTACTACACCCTTGACCACACCGAGTTCGGCAGAAAAGCCCCCTCGCTGCGCCTTGATATGATCGACAGATCTTATCACGCCGGGGGAGATTTGACCAGTGCCAAGTTCAACATGGCGCCCGGGGAATGGCAGTTTGCCTTCTCCTTCAAGAATCCCGGCGATGCCCGGATCAAAAGGGCGGGGATGCGGATCATGACCTTCGGCACAACGCCCGCCCGTATCAATGTCAACCTTTCGCCTGACGGCAAAGTCACAAAAGACTCCACCTCGGACCAGAGAATAAAACTTTATGATATCAAGGTGGAAGAAACCGGAAAATCCCAATGGAAACGCCTCAGTTTCAAATTCCGTCTGCCACGGAAATCGCTGGGGATCTTTTACATGACCTACGGCATGGAACCTTCACGGAAAAAGGCACATATCTACCTTGATGATGTGGAGATCAAAAAGACCGGAAAGTAAAAAAAGACCACATAACATTGAAGCGCTCCAGAGAGTCGGAACCGAATTTCGCCATGGAGCGCTGAACTTTTTCAAAGGCTTTTTCTTTCATATCCCCTGACTTGGAAAAGAATTTATCTGCCAGACAGATGATCTTTTCCTCCGGTGTCTCAGGCATAAAATCCCTTTCAGGCAGGGGCAGTTGCCGGGACTTGATCTCAAAGGCGGTCAATCCGCTTCCCGTGTGTCTTTCACAAATGCGGGCAAAGATTTCAAGTGCCATACCACGCTCTGCGCCGTAATTGCGGAGCAGCTCCGCTCCGGCGATGCCGTGGCGCAGATAGGGAAGTTCCCCCACGCAGTAAATATCAGGGGCATGGCAGAGTTTGATGCCGATATCATGGAGCATTGCTCCTGCGCCCACAATTTCCAGATCCAGCGCAACATCTGTCGCCGCGGCAAGTTCAAGAGCCTTTTCCCTGACCTGACAGCTGTGTTTGAGCAAAGTTCTTTTCAAATCATCTTCAGCAGGATAAAAGAAGTCAATTATTTCAAGTACAGTTTTTTCATCCATTTTGTCTGTTTCCTTTTGAAATAATATACCACCGCACATTTGTTTTTGCAAGAAAAAAAACTGCCGGGGTATTGATTCTCCCGGCAGTTGCGGCTTTTCGTTCAGATTCAGCTGCGTTTTCTGTTTCCGCCCATCAGCTTTTCACCGATGGTCTGGAAAATCACAAACAACGGCGGAATAAAGACGATACCGATGATGGTCGCAATAAGCATTCCGTAGAAGGTGGTGACACCGATGGCACGGCGGCTTTCGGAACCGGCGCCGGTGGCGATGACCATGGGGAACACACCGATCACAAAGCTCCATGCGGTCATCAGCACAGCACGGTAACGCTGTTTGAAACCTTCCTGAGCAGCATCGTTGATCGCCATACCGTTATCACGGGCCTGCTTGGAAAATTCGACCATAAGGATCGCACTTTTACTTGAAAGACCGATCAGCATGACCAATCCCAGCTGAGCATAGATGCTCAGGTCCATATTGAGGTATTCGACACCGAAGAGCGCACCGATCTCTTTGATGTACTTCAAACCGGCAAGACCGCCCAGTGTCGCAAAGCTGATGGTGAGCATAACGGGGATGGGCATGGTCCAGCTTTCGTACTGTCCCACAAGGAAGAGATAACCGAAAACGGTGGCAAAGAGCAGCAGCAGCAGGATACGCCCTTCGTTATCACGCTCCTGACGGGCCATATCGACCCATTCCACAGCGTAGTCGCGCCCGAGTTTTTCGGAAACCGCCTTTTCAACCAGAGTCATCACTGATGACGAAGGTGTTCCCGGCACCAGGATCACGTTGACCTGTGCGGACATATACTGGTTGAAACGGGTCACAAGACGGGGACCGACGGTGTAACGCATGGTGGCAAAAGAACTCATGGGGACCATCTTGCCCTCATTGTTCTTGACCATGAGAGAGTTCAACGTATTCACCGTCTCACGCTCCCTGCCCTCAGCCTGAAGTTTCACCTTGAAGGAGTATCCCTGCAAGTTGAAGTCGTTCAGGTAAGCCGAAGCGATATTGCCCTGCAGCACCGAGAAAATACGGTTGACAGGCACGCCCATGGCTTCAGCTTTGTCACGGTCGATGTCCAGATAGAGCTGAGGGGTTGAAGCATCGTAACTGCAGAACGCCACACGGACTCCGGGGAACGTTCTGATATCGCTGACAAGTTTCCGGATAGCCGCCTCAAGATCCTGAGGTGTCTGTTTGCCGGTACACTGGAGCTGGAAACTGATACCGCCTGTCACACCGAGACCCATGATCGCCGGAGGCTGGAAGACCTGGACACTTGCAGTGGGGATCTGAGCGAATTCGCCCTGGATCTTCTGCATAATGGAGTCGACTTCCGTCTCTTTGGTGGTACGCTTTTCCCAATCCTCAAGGACGAAGATCGCAAGACCGACGTTTTCACCGGTACCGCCGGTGAAACTGAATCCGCTGACCGTAATGATATCCTTGATACCGGGGATACTGGAAGCGCGTTTCAAAAGATCGCTCTGAGTTCCGTCGGTACGTTTCAATGCGGCACCGGGAGGAAGTTCCACAGACCCCATGAGAGCGCCTTTATCCTCAGTGGGGATGAAGGAGCCGGGAATGCGGTTGTAGAGGAAGTAGTTGAGGAACAGCACGCCGCCGAAAAGAATGACGGTGATGATGATGTAGCGGATCAGGAATCCGGAGACCTTAAGATACCATCCGCAACTCTTGTTCAAACAGAAGTTGAAGCCTTTGAAAAGAGGATTCCGGGTGGGCTGGGGCTTACGCAGCAGAATAGCGCAGAGGGCAGGACTCAAAGTCAGAGCGTTGACCGTTGACAGGCACAATGCGATACACATGGTCACGGCAAACTGAACATAGATGGTTCCCACCATGCCGCCGTAGAAGCCCACAGGCGCATAGATCGCCACGATGACCAATGTGGTGGCGATAACGGCACCGGTGATCTGCTTCATGGATTTGGAGGCAGCTTCTTTGGGTCCGAGCCCCTCTTTTTCCATGATACTCATGGTGTTTTCCGTCACAACGATAGCGTCGTCCACAAGGGAGCCGATCACCAGGATCAAGGCGAACATGGTGAGCAGATTGATGGAAAACCCGAGAGGAATCAGGAAGATGAATGTACCGATCAAACTCACAGGGATCGTAATGGTGGGGATCAAGGTCGCCCGCCAGTCCTGCAAAAAGACGTAGGTGATGATGACCACAAGGATCAAAGTCATGAGCAGAGTCATAGTGATCTCTTCGAGAGAGATACGGATGTATTTGGTGGGGTCGTAGGCAATGGTGTGGCTGACACCTTTGGGATATGTTTCAGAAAGCTGTTTCAGCAATGCGTTGACACGGTCGATGACCTGGATGGCGTTGGAGTCATCATTGCGGTAGACCATAAGCGCCACGCTCTCTTCACCGTTATAGGCACTGCTGTTGGAATACTGTTCAGAGCCCAGTTCGATCCGGGCGATATCTTTGAGTTTGACCTGCCGTCCGTTGCTTCCGCTGCGGACAATGATATTGCCGAACTCCTCAACCGTTTTCAGACGGCCGAGGGTTTTGACCTTGAGCTGCATGGAGTCGTGACTGAATTCAGTACCGACGGAACCTGCGGCAGCCTGAAGGTTCTGGGAACGGACCGCTGCTGCCACATCATCAGGGGTGATGTTCAACGCAGAAAGTTTGACGGGATCCACCCAGATACGCATGGAGTAGTTGCGTTCTCCCATGATACTGACTTCGCTGACGCCGTCCACACGGGCAAGGGGGTCGCGGACGTTGGTGCGGATGTAGTTGGAAAGCTGCACCTGATTCAGCTCACTGCCGTCAGTGGAAAAGTTGTAGAGTGCCAGAATATCGCTGGAACGCTTGAAGTACTTCACACCGTTGTCTTTAACGATCTGAGGCAGCAGCGGTTCAGCACGGCTCACCGCATTCTGCACGTTCACAAGGGCGATATCGGTGTCGGTTCCCGACTTAAAGGTGATGGTGAGGGTGTATATACCCGCATCACTTGAGGTGGAGGAAAAGTAAAGCAGATCTTCCAAACCGTTCATCTGCTCTTCAATAACAGTTGCCACGGTATCAGCGACCTCTTCGGCGCTGGCACCGGTGTAGCTGGCAAACACCACCAGAGAGGGCGGCGCGATTTCAGGATATTCGGCAACAGGCGCCTTCAGCAGACAGAGGCTGCCCAGCAGCACTGTCACCACTGAGACGACGATCGCCAGACGGGGGCGGTCAATGAAAACTTGCGAGATCATTTTATCTCATCACCTTTCCGCCTTTTTCTCAAAGACAGGCTTGACGGTCATTCCGGGGAACATCACCTTGTTGGTTCCGCCGGAGAGGACCGTTTCCCCCTCTTTGAGTCCTTTGCTGATGAACTGGTAGTTGCCGACCACAGGTCCGGGGGTCACAGGACGGATCATGGCACGGTTGTCTTTATCAAGGACATAGACATAACTTCCCTGCTTGTTGTTGAGAACAGCGGCAATGGGGACAGCGGTCATTCGGGGAGGAGTCCGCAGTCCGAGGCGGACTGTCACAAGACCTCCGGGGATCAGTTTGCCGTCGGGATTGTCGAAGCTGGCACGGATCTCAATGGTGTCGGTGTTGGTATCGACACTGTTGCTCATAAAGATAATGCGTCCGTCGCCGGGGTATTTGGAGCCGTCAGCAAGTTCGACATAGGCTTTGCCCTTGGCTTTGAGGGCTTCCATGCTGCCGAAAAGCTCAAGGAAGTCACGGGAGCTGATGGAAAAGTCAACGTTGACAGGAGAGATGGTCACAAGACGGACCAGCTCTTTTCCGGGGGAAACATGGTTTCCGGGGCTGAGGACCACTTTGCCGATACGTCCGTCAAAGGGAGCGCAGACACGGGTGTCGCTGAGGCTGTCTTCGGCGAGGATCAGCTGGGCTTTGTAGTTATCCAGTCTGGCAAGGGTGGTGTAATAGGTTTTCTGGGCATCTTCCAAAGTGCTTTCGGAAGTGGCTTTCTGATTGAACAGGGTTTTCTTACGCTCATAGTTGCTCTTGGCAAATTTGAGTTCAGCCTGAGTCTGGGCGATCATAGCTTTTGCCGCCTGGACCTGCGCTTTGTAAACGATATCGTTGATATGAAGGATCATCTGACCCTTTTTCACAAAACTTCCGTGAGCGACGGGCTGGGCGTCGATGGTGCCGGAAACTTTTGCGACCAGAGTTGCATCAAGATGAGCCTTGAGCATACCCACATACTTTTTGGTTTCGTTGTTGGTTCTGACAATCACCTTTTCCGCCAGCACTGTGGGAACAGGCATCTGCGGAGCAGCTTTGGGTTTGGCATCAGCTCCGCCCAGCATGAAAGCTGCGGCAAAAAGCCCTGCGGTCATAAGAATTTTTTTCATTTTTGTTTTATTCTCCTTATATGAGTTTTGGTAGATTCAAAATCAATTGGACTTATCCGCTCCGCTGAGACGGAGCGTGATTTTACGGAGCAGTGCCATCTCTTCCTCAGAGAACTCCTCAAAAAAGGAGCGGCAGACACCGTCATAGACAGCCACCGACTCCCATGCGGCATCGGAAAGGCGGATCAGCACCTGGCGGCGGTCAACTTCAGAACTGCGTCTTTCAAGGACCTTTTTCTGAACCAGCATTTCCACCATGACCGACACGGCACTTGAAGAAAGGTTCAGCTCATCGGCAAGATGTTTCAGAGAAATACCTTCTGACTCCGGTCCCGTCTGCAGCGCAAGCTCCCGCAGCAGCCGCTGCTGGCTCATGGTGAGAGAAAGGATGTCCACATCAAATTTGAAGGGATGGGAACAGATGATGCGTTCACGAAACCGGTCCACAGAACCGAAAAAGTGACGTACATTGAATTCTTCCGTCATAACACTTCTCCCTTTTATCAAAAAAAGACAACAATTACATTTCTATAATATAACTCTTTTTCAAATAATTTGCAAGTCCTAACTAATTCAAAAATAAAATTTTTTTCCACCAAAAAGGTTTTTTACAGGGCAAATTTGTCCGGAACCAATAAAAAAGCTGCGCTCACGCAAACTTGAAAAAGTTCGGTAAACGCAGCTTTGCGAGGATTTCAGTTACTGAAGAACAATTTTCTCTTTCACTGAAAAGCTTCTGCAAGATCAGGGAAGCATGGTCTTGGCAAGGGGATTCTGGCGGTGAGCTTCTTCCATGACATAGACCTGACGGCGGACCTGATCCAGAGTGATTTCACGGGGAGCGCCGTTGACAATGACATTGTAGTAGTTGTCATAGATCGCGGCAGAAAGTCCCTTGAATCCGCTGTTGTTGGATTCATTGTTCTCAAAGGTCCACTCTTCTTCGATCCAGTCCAGCTTCTCGGAGCAGTACTTGCGGTCCTGGCTCCAGGGCTTCCAGAACTCCTGCTTGGGAGCCTTGGCGGGATCGAAATATTTCCACTTCAGACCGTTGGGGCCGCCGGTAAGACCGCCGTATTCAGCCTGGATGTTGTACATCTCACCCTGGGGATAAGCCTGGAAGCTGCTGATCTGAACTTCGACCACAGGATGTCCCTCACCATAGAGGCTGAGGGTGCAGAAGTTGTTGGCATCGCCGCCGAGACCATGGTGCAGAGCAGCCATGCGGCAGAAGACCTGGGGCATACCTTCGCCGAAAAGGACGATGGCCTGATCAACGGGGTGCGGACCGGTGTTGTAGAGGTTGCCGGCGAGCTGATCCTGACGGGTCTGCCAGTCCCAGCGGCGGGCGAAATTGCTCCAGTTGGAACGGATGCAGACGATTCTGCCCAGAACTCCGGAGGCGATGATCTCGCGAATCTTGGTGAAGAAGGGGTAGAAACGGCTGTTCTGATAGGGCATGAAAAGGCAGTTGTTCTTTTCAGCCAGAGCAACCAGCATATCGAATTCAGCCACATTGGGGGCGCTGGGTTTTTCGCTGATGACGTTGAAGCCTTTGGAAAGACCGAGTTTGGAGCAGGCAACGTGGAAACGGCTGGGGGTGGCGTTGATCAGCAGATCAAAACCGCCTTTTTCGATCATTTCCTCGAAGCTTTCGTAGACCTGACAGCCGAAACGGTCAACAGCATCCTGACGGCGTTCGGGCAGATTGTCCGCCACGGCGATCACCTTAAAACGGGGATCGGTGACGAGATAGGCACCGTGGATATTGCATCCACTGCGGCCATATCCGGCAATAGCAACTCTGATAACTTTGTCCATTTTTGATTCCTTTCTTTATTTAATGGACTACGTGTCTCCGTTGCGGCGCAACGGAAAAATAAGTTTATGTTCAGGCACCTGACTTCCGCCGCCATCCAGCAGTTCAGCGAGCCGCTCCATAGCTGCGGCGGTCAATGCCTCATAATCCTGAATGAAACTTGTCACTTCGACGCCCCAGACATTTCCGGGATATTTATTGTCAAAGTCACTGTACCACAGATCTTCGTTCCACCGCCGTCCGGTCCGGAACACAGCCTGCATAAAGGCGCCGGTAAGAGTGATGGAATCCGACATGACAAGGAGCGGTCTGTCTCCCGCAGCAGTAAGCCGCCTGCTCATATCGGAAGCAAGGGTTTCAAATCCCTGATCGGGGGCGTAGTTCCACACCTCATAATATTTCCCTGCGTTGCGGCAGGCTTCGGCAAAGCCTTCAAAGCGGTACTGCCCGGGCAGAGAATCTCCGCCGGAGCGCATAAATACGGGCAGAGCTTCCGGAACCTGCTCCATTCTCTCGGCGGTGATGGTGCGGTAGGCGCCCCGGTGGTCGGTGGAAACGCAGTTGACGCCGGGGATCACCCGGTTGACCACAACTTGGGGTATCTTGTCGTTCATGGCTTCGATAACAGGAAGATCGGAGCTGTGGGGGAAACGCCAGAAAAGGGCATCGAATTCATAAAGCATCGCCCAGTTGGAACGTTTGGAAAGCAGTTCTTTTTTGAAAGGACGGCAGTTGAAGTTGCGGAACTCCTCAAGCTCCACGCCGAGAGGCATACCGATCAGTGCCACATCCCGGCGGTGTTCGCTCAGAGGGTTGACCAGAGTCCCGGAGCCCCGGCGGCTGGTCAGGCGGCGTGAGATGACAAGTTCCTGAACGGCGCGGTCCAGAGTGGCGCGTGCCACATCGAACTCCCGCATCAGCTCAAGGCGGGAGGGGAGCGAACTCCCGACCGGATAGATGCCGACCAGGATCCGCCTTTCTATTTCTCTTGCAATGTCACGATAGGTTTTCATTTTCAACAGAACTTTTCATCCTCATGAGGTAATTTCAAAAGTCATTCAAAAAGTGGCAAAGTTGTCATTCGCAAAGAGCTGTAAGGAGTAGTTTGAAGCTGCTACCTGGAAGGTAACAGCTGA
>JAZONY010000034.1:0-4536 GCA_045654705.1 Victivallaceae bacterium | reverse complement strand
CGAAGCCCCAAACCTCCCCAAAAACAGTATCACCATTGCACCACAAAAACACGCCCCACAGGTCGGAAAAGATGGGGTTCGGGGAAGAAAACCGCTGGCGGTTGTCTTTCCCCGACTCCGCAGACCTTAAGTAAATCAAGCACAACCTCAAGTATGACCGATAACAAAACCTCTCAGTACTGGTAAACGCTCTGATTTTGCATGAGTGTCCGGTGCGGCACGGGTTATTTCAAGGGTGCGCTGCGCCGGTATTCCCGGGGGGAAAACCCCGTGTGCTTGCGGAAGAAGTTGGAAAAGTAAAATTCGTTGGAAAATCCCAGTTCAAGGGCGATCTCACGGATGGTGTTTTTTTCAGAGATCAGCTTGCGGCAGGCACGGTTCACCGTTATCTGAGTCAGAAACTGTTTCGGTATCATGCCGGTTATGCGGGTGAATGAACGTGAAAAATTTTCACGGCTCACTCCGTGGAGTTCTGCCAGTTCTTCCACGGTCACACGGGCGGGCGGAGTGTTCTGCAAATAGGCAAGCTCCTTTTTGAAAGGGGCAAAACGGGTCACATTTTCCCACTGTTCCTCTGTCATGGAGTCCGCCAGCAAAGCGGCAAACCCGGCAACAAGACTCCGTAACTCCAATGCGCCTGTGAACGCCGCAGTTTTGTCAAATGCTTTCTGCGCCCGGCGGAGAAATGATTTGTCACGGCGCTGACAGATCTTCCCGAAAGAAGAAAATATATCCACACCCTCATAAAGTTCAAGGGTGAAATGGATCGATATAAACTCCAGATCCTTATCCAGAATAAAACGGCAGGGATGGTGCAGCGGGGCAAAATAAGCACACCCAGGTGTACAGATGAAGGAGTCACGCGCATCCTCGATCCGGCACCGGTCCCCCCCGGGATTGCTTATGACCATGAAAAAACGGTTGACCGGCAAAGCATGTAATTCCCGTCCCGCCACAGGATAGGTCCCCCGGGCGAAATGGTGCAGTTCAAGTGACATGCGATTGGCAGATGCCAGAACAGATTTATTGTTGACAACACTCATTTTCATTGCTCCTTGTGAATTAATATACTCCATGCATTTATTGAATACAATCACAAATTTATAAATTCTTTATATTTTTTTATATTCAAATTACGGCTTTTACGCATTATATTATAACAAGAAGATATTATAACAACAAGGAATTTTTTTTATGCTGTACGCTGATTTTGATGCCGATAGAGAATATCTTATAAATAAGTTCCGCAAACCCGTCTTTGAAGAGGGGACAGGAGTTTCCCAGGAAGATATTGTCTCTCACATCCTTGAGTTTGCCGATTCCCTGATTGCAGAGGGACTCCCCAAACCTGTGGTCAAGGCGCGCTGTTTTGAACGTGTCTGTCAACAGATGTATATCGATGTGAACCCCCATGACGATTTTCCCGGATTCGGCTGTTTCGACCGCAAAAAACGCCCTCTGGCCCCGCTTCTCCGCCGTTGGAACGCTGAAATCGACACCACAATCAACAAAGAGTGCGCCCAAATCTGCGCCGCCCGCAATCGGGCGGGGCTCCACATGATCTGGAAGGACTTTGACCACTCCGTTCCGGACTGGGATGCCATGCTGGAACTGGGGTATCCGGGACTCCTTGAGCGTTTGAAAAAATTCCGTGCCGGACATGAAAAAAACGGCACGCTCACCCCCGCCGTCGCCGCCCATTTTGACGGTATGGAACTCACCGTCAACGCTCTTCTTGACCATTTGCAGAAACTCATTGACTTTGCCCGTTCACATCATGCAGGCAACCCGAGAATCGAGCGTGAGATCGCCTGTCTTGAACAGCTCCGCCGGGGCGCGCCTCAGGACTTTTATCAGGTTTTGATGCTCATTTACATCCACTTTTACTACTGCGAACACATCGATCACTTTCAGGTGCGTTCACTGGGGGGCAATCTGGATGTGCTGCTTCTGCCCTATTACGAAAGGGATTTGAAAGAGGGTCGTTACACGCTTGAGGATATCCGGGAGTTTCTCACATGCTTCCTCATGCAGTGGGGTTCCATCGACAACTACTGGGGACACCCCTTCTATCTGGGGGGAACGGCGGAAGACGGCTCCACGCTTTACAATGAATTGACCTATATCATCCTTGATGTTTTTGACGAACTCCACATCCCCACCCCGAAGATCCAGCTCAAGATCGCCGGAAACACCCCGCAGAAACTCCTTGACACGGCGTTCCGCATGATCCGTGACGGACACAGCAGTCTGGTCTTTGTCTCAGACGAAAACATCCGCAAGGTGATGAGGGGATATGGGTTCTCTGAAACTGAAGCCCGAACCTGCGATATCAGAGGGTGTTACGAATTCGTCCCCCGTGCCTCGGGCAACACCACCGGGGCGGGACACGCCAACTTTATGAAGATCTTTGAACTCATTTTCAACGACGGTACCGATCCTGTCACAAATTACAAGGTGAAAGATGTTCCGGCACTCAAACTGGATGAGATCAAAAGTTTCGATGACTTTTTCAAGAGCTATCTGCACTATCTGGATGAGATCCTTAAGACCATCATGCGCTGTGCCGACGGCAATGAAGCGACACTCCATGAAATCAACCCCTCACCCCTTTACTCCGTCACCATTCTCAACAGTCTGAAAACGGGCAGAGATGCCTTTTCAAACGGCAATGTTTACAACAACTCCGCTATTCTTCTCTGCGGCATCGGTTCGGCTGTAGATGCGCTGATGGCGGTAAAAAGGTTCGTTTTTGAGAAAAAAGAGATCACTTTGCAGCAGTTCAAAGAGATCTTGAAGAACAACTGGCAGAATGCGGAGGAGTTGCGTTCAAAGATCCTGCGTGATAAAAACAAATTCGGCAACGGCATCGGAGAGGTGGATTTCTACGCCCATATCCTCGCCCACTATGCCGGGCGCAAGATCAACAGCCGTCCCAATGCCAGAGGGGGCTTTTACCGTGCATCGGGTCACTGTGCCAGACAGTTTATCCTTCTGGGCGGAAAAACCGGTGCCACCCCTGACGGACGCCTTGCCGGTGAAGAGTTTTCCAAAAATCTTTCCCCCGCCATGGGCATGGACAGAAACGGTGTCACCGCCCTTGTCAAGTCGGTCTGCACCATGAACGCCTTTGACCTGCCGGGGGATTTCCCCCTTGATGTGATGATGCACCCTGCCACGGTTCAGGGGGAAGAGGGGCTTGCCGCATTGCGGGGAGTCCTTTACACCTACTTTGCCAAAGGGAGCATTGCCATCCACTTCAACATCTTTGATGCGGAAACATTGAAAGAGGCGCAGAAAAATCCTGAAAAATATGCCAATCTGCAAATCCGTGTCTGCGGCTGGAATGTCCGTTTCGTCGAACTTGCCAGAAGCGAACAGGATGCCTATATCAAACGGGCGGAAAATATTGCGGAGTAAAATATGGCGATTTCAGCTCTTCTTCTTGAAACCAAACGTTTCGCCGTCCATGACGGTCCCGGTATACGCACCGCCTTTTTCACAAAAGGGTGTCCCTTGAAGTGCATCTGGTGCCACAATCCTGAAAGCACCTCATTCCAGCCCCAGACGGGATTTTTCCCCGCCCTCTGCCGGAACTGCGGCAGATGTACGGCACTTTGTGAGGCGCAGCAGATGAAAGAGAACAGCCATCTGTTTCTTTCTTCTTTCTGCACCGCCTGCGGCAGATGCGAAGAACTCTGTCCCGGCGGTGCCATGAAACTTTACGGAAAAACCGTCACCGTGGACGAAGCCTTTGCCCTCGCCCTTGAGGACCGGGATTTTTATGAAACTTCTGGAGGCGGCGTCACGGTTTCAGGGGGCGAACCCCTCATGCAGAAAGAGTTCACCCTTACCCTCTTTGAAAAGCTGAAAAAGGAAAAGATCCACACCGCACTCGACACCTGCGCTTTCGTCCCCCGCAGCACGCTTGAAGAAGCACTGGCAGTTACCGACATGTTTCTGGTGGATTTCAAGCACGCCGACTCTGAAATGCACCGCCGCCTGACGGGGCAGAGCAATGATTTGATCAAATCCAATCTGGAGTTTCTGTCAAGTCAGGATGCCCGCATTGAGATCCGCATCCCCTTTGTGCCGGGGTGCAATGATTCAAGGGAAAACATGGAGCGGACAGGGGAATTTCTGGGCAAACTCAATATCGGATGTGTGAAACTGCTCCCCTACCACGCCCTTGCGAGAAACAAGTACGCCGCCTTGCAGATGCCCGATACCATGCCCGCAGCGGACTCCCCCACCGAAGAAATGATCGGCGATGCCGTTGAGATCTTGCAGAAATACGGTCTTGATGCCCGCTCAGGAAGAGCTTGAAAAGGCGCTGTTCCCGATAAAGGTCGATAAAAGAGGTTGAGGGAGTTGGGGCGGTGGAAAAGCCCTTTTTGATATGCACCCCAAATGTTGGACACAACAAAAGGGTGCATATTTATGGAAAAAAATGCAAAAAAGTCAATGTCCTATGATGCAAAATTCAAAATCATGGTTATATTAGACATTGTAAACAACGGTTTGCCTCTTCGAAGC
>JAZONY010000033.1:0-11060 GCA_045654705.1 Victivallaceae bacterium | reverse complement strand
CCGGATTTGACCCGGTCTTTGTCCACAAGGACCGCCACATCGGGCAGGTTGGAAGCGAGCATATAAGGCTCATCGCCTGCGTATTCACAATCCATGAGCAGATTTTTGCCGTCGGAAACAACTTTGGGCGGGATCTCGTTGTGTTCAGAATTGAATTTCTGCCGCATTTTTTCCCAGAAAGAGCGGTTCTTGCTTCTGTAACCCCGGCTGAGGATGGCGACTTTTCGCCCCTGCTGTGAAAGTGAACGGGCAAAGACCTCAACCACAGGGGTTTTGCCGGTTCCGCCGCAGGTCAAATTGCCGATGCTGACGACGAGACATCCCAAGGCATGATGGCGGATGACCCGGCTGTCATAGAGCCAGAGGCGGAATTTGGCGATATTGCTGAAAAAGCGTGAAAGAAAAAAGAGCAAAGCCAGCAGAGCCCGGTCGAACCACCGCCGTCTTCTGCCGGACATTACTTCAAGGAAATACTGTTCCAGATCTTCAGTTTTCAGAGTAAATTTATGCACTTCCAGCTTCCGTATTTGTCATTTACATACTATACCACAAAAAGGCGTTTTTCGCAAGTTGGGGAAGTGACTTTTATTGATCAAAGTTGATCCGTTCCTCTTCAATGACCAGAGGTCTGTTTTTGACCTGGGTCCATATTGCGCCGATATATTCACCGAGGACCCCGATGAAAAGCAGCTGGACTGCGGCGAGGAAAAAGATCCCGATGACCAGCGGGGCGATCCCGAGAGAAAAAGTGTTCCACCAGATGAGTTTTGCGGTGAAGTACCCGGCTGCCACCAGAAGGCATATCACGGCAAGGAGTGTCCCGCAAAAAACCGCCAGGCGCAAAGGAAGTTTTGTGTAGTTGACAAAACCGGTCATGGCGTAGTCGTAATAACGGAAAATGTTATAGGAACTTTTTCCATATTTCCGGAGCGGCTGTTCAAAAGGGATCTCTGCGCGTTTGAATCCCACTTCTGCGATGACACCGCGGAAATAACTGAAATCATTGTAACTTTTGACCGCATCGACGACCCGTCTTGAGTAAAGTCCGTAACCTGTAAAGTTCTGCAGAAGAGGCGTCGAGGCAAGCTGCGCAAGAACTTTGTAATAAAGTTTCCGCAGAGCAAAGACCAATTTGTTTTCCCGGGAGGAGACTTTGATAGCGCAGACGATATCGAATCCCTCTTCGTATTTTTTCAGGAACTCCGAGATAAGTTCCGGGGGGTCCTGCAGATCAGCTGCGATCTGGATGACCACATCACCTGAGGCGGCACAGAAAGCGTTCATGCCGGAGTTGATAGGTCCAAAGTTGTTGGCATTGAAAATGACCTTGAAATTTTTGTCTTCCGCCGCCAGTTGACGTAATTTTTCCCGGGTGTCATCGTGCGAACAATTGTCAGCGATGACAAATTCATAGTCATATTGAGGGAATTTACGCAGTTCAGCCATACATCTGTTGTAAAGTTCTCTGATGTTGCCGGACTCGTTGAAACAGGTCCCTGCAATCGAAATTTTTTTACGCATTTTTATAATATCCCATAATAGCTTTGGTTTCAGAAATGAGAGTTTCCAGAGAAGAGTAATGAGCTTTCCAGTTCAGGCGTTTTTCTGCCATGGTTCCGGTGGGCAGATAGATGTTGGCGTTTCCGTTGGGGGAACGGGGGGCGGAACTGTCTGTAAATCTGTATTTGAGCTTGAACTCAGCTGCAAAAGAATCCAGTATTTCCTGTTTGGAAACCTGCTTGCTGCTGGCAACATCGATGGCCTGATTGATTTGTTCCTGCCGTGAACAGGTCAATATAAGTTCCGTCAGGTCAGCGGGATGCGGATAATCCCGTATGAGTTCCTGAGACGGTGTCTCAAAACACTTCCCTGCAATAAGAGCCTTTACAAGATCGGTCATGAAATAGCCCGAATCAAGATCGATGCTGCGGCTGAAAAAAGAAAATATTCTCAAATCCGCGATCCTCAAATGAGGGAGCGAACGGTGTTTTGCTTCACTGTAAATCTTGGAAAGTGCATAGTAATCAGGCACATTTATCCTGTTGGGGAAAAGCTGCCATGAACTTTCTTCTGTGGAGGGGGCATCCCCTTTTCTGCCGTAGACCGCCCCGCTGGAAAATGTAACATACAAAGCACTTGAGTTGACATTTTTCAGATAATCCAGAGCGAGATTGTCAAATTTTTCCAGTACAGAAAACCAGCGGTTGTAGTCTGAAGCAAGTTCCTTCGGGGTTCCGGCGCCGATACAGTTTATGAGCAGATCGAACCTTTCTGTCATAAGGGCATCAAATCCCCCGACGACTTTGCAAGGGGAGGGCAGGAGCTTTTCCGGAGAACGGGCAAAGAGGGTGATTGCCGCACCTTTGGCAATAAGGTGCGGCACCAGAGCACTGGCTATGTGTGATGTTCCTCCGAGTATGGCGACTTTCAAACTCATCTCAATTCCTCAGCAGAAAGGATCATCAATCCTTTTTGATCATATCTTCGGGACCGTAGATTTCGTCCCATTTGACGGGGAGTTTTTTTCCGTAGGTGGGAACAAGATATTTGTCGATAAAAGGACGGCTTTCAGCGACAAGACAGGTGTTGACATGTTTGCCGAACCATTTGATATTCATGCCGCGGTCAATGATGTCTTTGAGGGGTTCTTCAAAGAAATTGCCGATGCTGGTCTGCATATAGGGACAGGGCATGACATCGCCGTACTGGGTGATGGAAATCATTCTTTTTACAGCGATACAGCCTAAATCAAGTCCGTAAGAGGGGGTGAGATGGGTGAAAACATTGTACTTTTCGCCGAGTTTTTCCACATATTTCATATCATCCCGGGTGACCAGAGAATCGAAATTTCCTTCCCACGCCCCCACGGGTTTGGCATAGGTGACAAAGGTTCCGACACCTTTGGACTTTGCAAATTCGAGGTATTCGATAAACTCTTCACTGCGGACACGCTGATGGGTGACGACCGTTGACAGAATGATGTTCAATCCGGCATCAAGGGCGGCATCGATAGCACGCAGAGCCCGTGCATGGGAGCCGGGGGCGTTGCGGAACTCATCATGTTCTTTGGCATCGAGGCTGTCAAGGCTCAGCTGGATCTTATCAACGCCGATGGCTTTGAGGTGCTTTGCCCGTTCTGCATCAAGGAACCAGCCGTTGGTGTCGCTGGTGATGTAAAACTTCTGAGGATCGATGGCCTCCACAAGCTGATCAAAGTCTTTGAAAACCAGAGGTTCTCCCCCGGTGATCACAATATTGGCAAGTCCCAGTTCGTCCGCCTGGCGTGAAAGTTCTCTCACATCGTCAAGCGTGAAGGAACGCCCCTCTTTTTTGCCTTGAAAATGTTTGATGGAACAATGTTGACAACGGAAATTGCAGGTGTAATTGTACTGGAACTGGATAATGGCAATACTTTCGTTCCGGGCAATTTTTTCTGAAAATTTCATCACCTTTTCATAAACACGGGGCTTCTGTTCTTTCAGATAATTCCGTCGGGATTGTTCAACACTGTTAAGCTCTTTTGCCATAATTTTTCTCTCTTATTGATAAATTATTGGAGTATTTCAAGTTTATTTTCCCGCATGATCCCCAGATGAAGCTGCCGGGGAAAACGGTTGCGGATAATGGAAATCACCTCATCCGAATAACCGCCGCAAGCGACAATGACACCTTTGATGCTTTCGTCATTCAGAATATCAGGCCCCACAATGGGGATATGGGTCGTGAAGGTGTAACGGTTTTGTTTCTCGGGGGAGGAGTCGATGACATAACATATTTCCTCAGTCGTCAAACCGCTCAAGGCAAGGGTTGTCAACGCCTGATGACCGGCTCCCCAGAAAACAGTTTTTCCGCAGCGGGAAATAAATTGTCTGATCCCGCAGGATAACTGTTTTCCCGTTTCTGCAAAGTGTTCCAGCGAAAGGAGCGGTCTTTTTCTGACTTCCGCAGAAATAATGTAATTATACCATATTTTCTTACAGCTTACAACCTCAAAACCATGATTTTGAAGCAGATTTCTCAAATTCGATTCTGTAAAATAGTAGATGTGTTCCGTGCTGAACTCTGTCACCTGACCGTTGGCAAGGATCATGTCAAGATTGGGGACTTCGATGATTCCCGGGGCATTTTCTGCAAGATTGTTTCTGATCCCTGCAAGAAAACGGGGGATGTCGGGGATGTGTTCCAGAAAATTCAGCACAAAAAAGCCGTCATAGGGGGAATCCGGAATTTTTTCCTGCCCGGTTTCAAAAAAGAGTTTGAAAACTTTCAAACCTGCTTCGCGGCATTTGGCAGCCGTTTCATCGCCGAATTCGGTTCCGGCAACATCTGCTCCGGAGTCCCGCATAAGTTCAAGGTATTCCCCTTTGCCGCACCCGGCTTCAAAAACTTTCTTCCCCGTCAAGTTGTTGCGCAAGATCCATGAACGGAACTGTTCAAGGCGGAACTGTTTCATCTCTTCTGAAATTCCGCTTGCTCTGATGACTTCACGAAAATATGAGACCGGAGTCGCTGTGTGCTGAAGCACCCCGCACTCAGGACATTGGCAGATCGACAGATCAACACCCTTGTCTGCCGCCAATTCTTCCCGGGTCGCAGGCATTTTTTGTGCTGCGGCGGGAACATTTTTCAATTCCAGCAGAGAGCGGCTCAATTCAGACGAGCAAATTCGGCATCGGAACATAAATTTCAGAACCTCATATTTTCTTCAAATTCCTTTTCAGGAAGGAAAGGCGCCAGATTTTCCATGGGGAGCGATACCATGCCCCCGTCGGGCAGAGCTTTGGAACTCAAATGCGGTGCCGTTCCGACGGTTTGGTCGAGAATGACTTCGCAAATCACCGTTCCGGGCATTTCCAGAACAGCTTTGATTTGAGAGTCAAGATCTTTGGGGGAACTGATCTGAGTGTATTGCAGTTCAAATCCTGCACAAAGCTTTTTGAAATCAGGAAGTGTAAGACCGCTTGAGGGATCACAAGCCACAAAATGTCCTTCAAAGCGCCCTTTCTGCATGTTGCGGATGGAACCGTAACCATTGTTGTTCAAAACAAAAAGTTTGATGGGAAGATTCAAGCGGCGCAAGGTCTCAAACTCCTGAATATTGTGCATGATGCCGCCGTCGCCGATCAAACCGATGGTGCGTTTTTTACCGGAAGCGATACAGCCGCCGATGAGAGCCGGCAGACCGAACCCCATGGAGCCGAGTCCCGGGGTGTTGTGGATCCGGACACCTTCTTTGACCGGGATCGCCTGCATGGTCACTTCGGCACAGGCTCCGGAACTGCCGGGGATCAGCAGATCCCCCGGCTGCATGGTTTTACCGATGGTGTCCACCAGATGATAAAGGTTGACTTGCTTGCGCTCTTCGGAACAAAGTTCCTGAGAGACGGGGGGATAACGGTGGAGCCACTCTTTGCAGCGGGCAAGAAATCCTTCGCAGGGGAGGGGGGCTGATGCAAGTTTCAGCATTTCCGCAATAAAAACTCCGGCATCCATCGGCAATGCGGTCAAATCCGGGGTGTCAAGTTTGTCGATCTCACATTTGTCGATATCGACCATGAATTTTTTCGCAGCAGGGGCGAAATGCGGAGCATTGAAGCCGGTCTGGCAGAGATCAAGACGGGTTCCCAGAATCAGAAGCACATCGCAGGTCTGCTGGGCAAAGTTCGCCCCCCGCTGACCGACAATGCCGGGACGACCGATATAACAGGGGTGGTCATCAGGAAGAAAATCGGCAGCTTTCCAACTGAGTGCCGTGGGGATCTGCAATTTTTCAACCAGTTTTCTGAAATCCTCAACGGCATTGGCGGCACGGATACCGTTACCGGCGTAGATCAGCGGACGCTTTGCATTTTTCAATGCCTCCATGACGGTATGTGCCGCACCGGCGGCGTCGGCGGTATCTTCCTCTTCCGGTGTGAATCCGGGAAGTTCCTCAGGGGAAATGAACGCTCCCTGAACATCCAGCGGCAGGTCAAGCCAGACGGGACCCCGCCTGCCGTGCATGGCAAGATAAAGAGCTTTTTCAAGTTCATAACGGACTGTTGAGGGATCGGTGATGCACTTTGCATATTTTGTCACGGGAGCTGCAATAGCGGCAATATTCACCTCCTGGATCCCCATCTGGCGGACCCGGTGTTCATGCATCAGTTCTGTTGTTTTTGCCTGTCCGGAAAGAATGAACAGGGGCGTTGAGTCGATCCATGCTCCGGCAACGCCGGTAATGGCATTGGTCGATCCGGGACCTGCCGTGACCAGTGTGACGCCGAGACTGTTGCGGTTTTGGGCGTATGCTTCGGCGGCGATGGCGGCGGCTTGCTCGTGGAGACAGCAGACATAGTCGAGACCGGGCGTTTTGCCCAGAGAATCCACCAGGTGCATACAGCCGCCGCCGGGAAGCATAAATACGGTATCAACACCGGTTTCAGCGGAAATTTTCTGAAAAATGTAATCTGAAACTTTTATCTTACTCATTTGGAAGTTCCAATTCATTTGAAAGTTTTGTTAAAAATTCTTCAATACTCATATTGCGGTTTTCATTCCATGGAGCAGGAAAACAGAATGCTTTTTTACCGGCAGCTCTCACGCTGTCAACATTTTTTTGCATATCGTCAATAAGTATACCGTCAAGAGCAATGACCGCTTCCGCCTTTGACTGAAAAAGTTGGGACTCAACAGTGATATTCTTACGGGGCGAGGGTACAAAAAGTGTCCCCTGAAGCCATGAGCCGAAGTGACGCAGCACCCATTCTGCTGAACGGGGTGCCATGTGCATCGGCGCCGAACTCAATGTGAGGGAACGGAAACGATCGCCGTATTGCTGAAAGAACTCCAGCACCTCTTTGCGGGGCGGCACCTCATACAGATAGCGGTCACGGCAATCGTCAAGGATTTGACGGTACTCATCAAGAGTGCATCCCAGTTCAGCAAGGGGGGGATTGTTTTGCAGATCTTCCAGACGGATACCGGGCTTCAAGGCTTGAGCTGTTGTGGAAACACACAGCGCAGTGAGGTCATTGAGGACATCGTCAATATCCCAGATGAACAGTTTTTTCTTCATCTGATGGCTTTCCCTCCATCTTTGAGCCACTCAGCATAAAATGTCATATAGGTTTTGCGTTCTTCTGCACTTTTTATGGCGGGGTCATCGTAGAAGGAGTCATTTTTGAAGTGAGTTGTGGAAATTTCTTCCATAACAGCCCCTGTTTCACTGCCGAATGAGTGAGCAACGCCCCGTTCTACGACGATCAGATCGCCTGCCTGGAACGTTTTCTTTACGCCGTCGAGTTCAAGCTGAAGCTCCCCGAAAAGCACATGGAAAGTCTCTTCTTTCTGCTTGTGAGTGTGAGTCGGATTGTATTGTCCGGGGAGCAGAGCGATGATTTTTTTGCAATACTCCCTGTTGACACAGGTAATGATGGCGCAGCCGCAGCGTTTGAATTCATCAATACCGTAATGATGTGAAAGTTCAAGATTCATTCTGTTCATCAGGGGAACGCCGGACTCTGCCAGAAGCGCGCCCAGATTCCGGATGATGTTCAGCACAGCACTGCGGCGATTGACGATCTCTGTTTCATCGCACTTGACAGGGGCACCGGCGGCAAGGGGGGCTTTAGCTGTAAGTTCAAGATATTTGGAAAGATCATTGGCACGCATCTGACCGGGGAGGCAGGGAATGGCGAAGAAAAGATTTTCCATCTTGATTTTTTCCCCTTCCCGGACCGCTTCTTTCACAAAAACGCCCCGCTGCAATCCCTGAAGATCGGCAGTTTCTTTCTCTGAAATGGCACGCCGTGCATTGCTTGTTCCGCACATGGCGTAAGCCCGCTCCGCCGCCGCCAGCCACTTTTCGGTTTGTTCCGGGGTTGACGAGTAGGCGTTGAGAGAATACTTTTCGGTCGGAAGTCCCACATGCCGTTCCAGAATGACGGCACCTTTGGCGACAGCCATCATGACAGCTTCAAGGTTGTCGGGAGATTCGTGGGTGGAAAATCCCACGGGAAGCTCCGGATACAACTGGTGATAGTAGTCAAGCTGATTCAGTTCAAGTTCACAATCAGGGGTCGGGTAGGAACCCACACAGTGCATCAATGCGAAATCGATCTGACGATGCTCAAAGAAGGAAACAACATTGTTGATATCCTCAAGTTTTGCTCCTGCTGTCGAAATAATAACAGGCTTCCCTGCCGCCGCCGCTTTTTCAAGAAGGGGCCAATCGGTGAAAGAACAGCTGGCGATCTTGAGGAAATCAAAACCGTGTTTGACCACACGGTCCACAGAAAACTCGTCAAAGGGGGTGCATGCGGTCAGCAGTCCGCACTCGTCGGCGCATTGCTTCATGGCGACAAAAGCCTCTTCTGGCAAAGCTGTTTCCGAGAAGCGTTTGACATATTTGAAATCAAAGCGGTCTTTGTACTCAGGATGGATAAAAGTCGGGATATCCCGGTATTGGAATTTGATGGTGCAACGGAAAGAGGGGAATTTTTTTGCAATTTCTGCATATCTGCGGATCAATGCCTTGCCGTGTTCCACATCGCCTGAATGATTATTTGCCATTTCAAAAATGACAAGCCGTTCAAAATTGACATTGTTCTGCATTTTTTTAAAAACCTGTGTTCCTGTACGATTCAAAGTTATAAAACAATGGTAATATAGCACTCAAAGAGATTCTTTGCAAGCATGTTCTCTGCTGTATTTGGTAAAATTTTCCTCCGGAATGTAATTTTTTGTCACTTGCCATTTGCAAAAGTTGATGAGAGGGGCTATATTTTGAGAAACGAGTGTTTAATTTTCAGAAAGATGTTTTATGGATTGGCAGAAACTTTACGACAAATTGTATGCGGTCTACGGAGACTGCACTTGTCCACTTGTCCATGAATCCCCCTTTCAGCTGCTGGCGGCGGTGATGCTGTCGGCTCAGTGCCGGGATGACAGGGTGAATCAGGTGACAGAAAAACTTTTTGCCGCAGCTCCTGATGCGCCTGCCATGGCAACTTGTGATGAGACATTGATCGCTGAGATCATCAAGCCTTGCGGACTTCATGGTGCCAAATCCCGTAATCTCAAAGGGGCGGCGCAGATGATCGTTGACAAATTCAACGGCGTTGTTCCGCGCACCATGGAGGAGCTTATCCAACTCCCCGGTATCGGCAGAAAAAGTGCCAATGTGATGTTGGGCAATGCTTTCGATATCCCCGGATTCCCTGTTGATACCCATGTGAAACGGCTGCTCAACAAATTGGGAGCCGTCAAATCTGATGACCCTGAAAAAATCGAAAAGATCGTCTGCAAAGCTGTTGCGCCTGAGCGGTGGACCAACTTTTCCCATCTGCTGATATTCCACGGCAGAGCCGTCTGTCATGCCCGGACTCCTGAGTGTGACCGCTGCCCCCTGACCGATTTGTGTGCTTTTTATAAGAGGAAAAAATAATTTATGGGCTGGTTCAAAAACAAATTCCGCCAAATCAAGAAATTTCCCCGTTGGATCTACTGGCTTCCGGCACGGCTGCTGCAGCTTCTCTGCCATACGCTTTACCGCATCAGGATCGAAGATCCCGAAAATGTGCGTTTCAGCACAGGGGGTGTCATCGGTATCACATGGCACAACCGGCTTCTTTTCTTTCCGGCGATCATTCCTGATTCCTCAAGAAAAAGGACTGCCGCCGTGGTCAGTGCCTCCCGTGACGGTCAGTATATCGCCGATTTGATTTCCATTTACGGCATCCGCAGTTTGAGAGGTTCTTCTTCACGCAAGGGTGTCAATGCGCTGCTGGATTCTGTCAAAGCCATGCGTGACGAAAATCTCAATGTGGCTTTTACGCCGGATGGTCCCCGTGGTCCCCGTTACACCATGAAGCCGGGGCCTGTCATGCTGGCTTCTCTCACTGGATTCCCTATCTGTCCTTTGAGTATCAACGCTTCAAAATGCTGGAGCGCAAAAAGCTGGGACGGATTTCAGATCCCGAAGCCCGGAGCGACTCTGACTCTGGTCTTTGGAAAAATGATCCATGTTCCGCCGGATCTTGCCGGTGAAGAACTGGAAAAGTGGCGGCTTCTGGTGGAGCGTGAACTGAACGCCATTACCGTCGATCCGGATGAAAATAAATGAACAAAAGAGATTACTCTTTTTGAACAAATAAGTTAAGGAGAAAATCATGCAACAACTTTTCGGTGATAAGGTCCAGGATTACTACGTCCGCAGACTCCGTGCCAATGCCGCAGAACGCAAAGCCCGTCTTGACCAGATCAAGACCCCTGAACAGTTCAAAGCCTATCAGCAGGAACTGAAAGAAAAAATCCGCCTTTCATTCCAGCTTCCCACTGAAAAAACGCCCCTCGCCCCCAGAATCACCGGCACGCTGCAGCGTGAGGGGTTCCGGGTGGAAAATGTGATCTATCACAGCCGTCCCCGTCTCCCCATTACCGCCAACTTGTATATCCCCGACGGTGCTGAAAATGCTCCCGCCGTCCTCTTTCTCGCCGGACACTCCGTCAACGGCAAGGCCAGCGAAACCTATCAGAGAGCCATCTTCAATCTGGTTTCCAACGGTTTTGTGGTCCTCGCTCCCGATCCCTCCGGACAGGGTGAGCGCGCCCAGCTGGTGGATGTCCCCCATGCGGAAGAGTTTTCCTACCGTCCCACCTTTGAACACAATATGATCAACAAACAGATGCTCCTTGTGGGTGAATTTTACACCTCATGGTGCATCTGGGATGCTGTCCGCAGCTACGACTATCTGGAGTCCCGTCCTGAAGTCGATCCCAAACGCATCTGTATCACCGGAAACTCCGGCGGCGGCAACATGAGTGCCTTTATGTCCGCCGTCGATGACCGTGCTTTCGCCATCGCCCCCAGCTGCTACATCACCACCTGGCTCCACAACGTTGAAAACGAAGAACCCGCCTGCGCCGAACAGGAACCCCAGTTCTTCATCGGACACGGCTGCGAAATGGGCGATTTGCTCCTTGCCAACGCTCCCCGCCCCCTCCTTCTGCTGGGGCAGAAAAACGTCTTCTTCGTCGCCCGCGGCCCCGCCGAGACCTATGAAGAGGTCATGCGTTTC
>JAZONY010000032.1:0-24202 GCA_045654705.1 Victivallaceae bacterium | reverse complement strand
GTGCTTGATTCAGTGAGGTCCGGGGCAAGACAGTCATACTTTTTGGTGTGATTGATTTACTTTGGTCTGCGGAGTTGGGGTAAAGAGGCGCCAGCGCCTCTCTCCCCCAAGCCCCCTCTCTTGCGACCTGTGGGGCGTGTTTTTGTGGTGCAATGGTGATACTGGTTTTGGGGAGGTTTGGGGCTTCGACCACTGTGGTACAAGGCTTCATCTCAATTACAGCGCCCCCCGTCGACAGCCTGCGGCTGATCTCAGGGGGGCTTAGATGCTCAGATATCGCCCTTACCTCAATTTGTGGTTCTCGCAGCTAGAAGCAGCTGCGAGTTACTTCGGTGTCGACGTTCGACCGCGCTCGGTGCGAAGCACCTTCGCCGGCTCACGGTTTCGACCACTGTTTATATTTGTTTCAGCTAGCGGGCGCCTTGTCCACTGGTCAATACAAGCGGGCTGTGTCAAAACAGCGATTTCGTCCGCAGACTGCCAATCGGCTCGAGGGTGTAATATGCCCCCGTGGCGTTGAACACGGAGTAAGTGGTTGTTCCGGTCTGTGGACCAGACATTATCGCAAAGTTATTGCCACAAGCGTTAATTTGCGGTTCTCGCAGCTCGTCGCAGCTGCGAGTTACTTCGGTGTCGACGTTCGACAAAAAAAAGCAGCCGGTTAGGGCTGCTGTGGGGGGGGGACGGGGGTCAGAGTTGTTTCAAGGGGGTCCAGATGCCGTTCTGTTTGGAGCTGGCAACGACTGTTTCGATGAAGTTCATGCCGCGGACGCCCGTTTCGTCGTCAGGGTACATGCCCTCGTAAGGATGGTTTTCCAATCTTGCGGCAATGGCACGGGCAAAGTCGGTGTAGATGTTGGCAAAGGCTTCGATGAAACCTTCGGGGTGTCCGGCGGGCAGACGCAGAAGTGCCTTGACACTGTCGTCCAGCTCCGCCCAGCCCCGGCGCAGGGTCTTCATGGCGGAGTCATTGGTCTTGTAAAGCAGGTTTTCAGGCTCCTGCTGGGACCATTCAAGGCACCCTTCCGAACCGTAGACACGGAGTTTGAACTGATTCTCTTCGCCGCAGGCAACTTCACTGAGTTCGATGACTCCTTTGGCTCCGCTGTCGAAACGCAGCATGATGGTCGCATCGTCATCCAGTTCACGCCCCTCGACAAAGGTGGCAAGATCGGCGGCAAGTTCCGTGATCTTCAAACCGGTGGTGAATTCGATGAGCTGTTCGGCATGGGTCCCGATATCGCCCACGCAGGCGGCGGCGCCGGACATGCTGGACTTCACACGCCAGGTCGCCTGTTTGCCCGCATTGGGAGCGGCGAGCCATCCCAGATCGTAGGTGGCGACCACCTTGCGGAGTTCGCCCAGTGCGCCGTCGGCGATCATCTTGCGCATCTGGCGCACCATGGGATAGGCGGAATAGTTGTGCATCAGCGCAAAAAGCAGTCCCGTCTCTTTGACTTTGGCACGGAGTTTCAGCGCTTCGTCAAGAGAAAGGGTCATGGGCTTTTCGCAAAGCACATGGAACCCGTGTTCCAGAGCCGCCATGGCAATAGGAAAGTGGGTGGAGTTGGGGGTGGTGACCGCCACAAAATCCATTCTTTCCCCCTCGGGGAGCGCCGCTTCTTTTGCGAACATTTCCTGATAGGTGGCGTAGCACTTCTCAACGGGGATGAAAAGTTCATCCGCCATGGTGGCGTTGGCTTCGGGATCGGTACAGAATGAACCGCAAACCAGTTCGATTTTCCCGTCAAGACGGGCGCTTGCACGGTGGACCGCTCCGATAAAGGCACCCGGTCCGCCGCCGACCATACCCATTCTGATCTTGCGTTTCATATTTTTTCACCCTTTCAGCATGGCGTTGAGGATGTAGTAGTTCAGCTCTTCATAGTCCCGCTCGGCGATGAGCTGGTCCATGGTGCTGTCGTCAAGAGAACGGGAGATCTCAAGGAGTTTCAGGAAGATGCGGCGGCTGTAATCCAGATGTTTCATATCCGCCCCGGATTTCTGGGTACGCATGACTTTGACGTCAAGTCCCACCCATTCGCCGTCGTTGCCGAAGCCGTGACGGTCGAGGACACGGACCTGATTCAGGGCGCGGCGGGGGTCCACAGCACCGAAAGTGAGGTCCTGATCGAATTTCAGTCCGTTCTGGTCGTTGAGGTGGACGCTCCACAGCTTCTTGTGTGCCAGAGCAAAGCCCATTTCGTCGGAGGGCGAAAGGTTGGCAAGCAGGGCATGGGCGGTTTCAATGAGACATCCCACACGCTCGGGGGCGTTGGTCATCAGTCCCATGGCGATGGCGTGGCCAATGGTGGGGATATAGGTGTGGTCCATGGGTTCGTTGGGCTTGGACTCGATCATCACACGGATATTTTTGTCATAGTCCAGCATCATCTGCAAGGCTTCGCCGATGCGTTCCGTGGCGACAACGGGATCTTTGGCTTCACGGATATAGGTTCCTTCGCGGGCGAGCCACAGCACGATGTTACGGGTGCCGAGAGCATTGGCGATGTCGATGGTGCGTTTGGTGCGGTCAAGGGCGTACTGACGGCATTTGGGGCAGTTGTTGGTGTATCCGCCGTCGATGGTTTCGGGGGCGAACCACATGCGGGGGGCGACGAATTCAGGGGTCAGACCGTGATCGTCCAGGACCTTTTTCAGTTCGCCGGCTTCTTTGATGATCTCACCGGGAGTAAGGTTCGCCATGTTGGGCACGGCGTCGTCGTCGTGGAACTGGACTCCGTCAAAGCCCATTTTCTTGTAGGCTGCCAGTTTCTCGTTGAAAGGAATGGTGTTGCGGACTTCGGGACCGAAAGGATCGGCGCCCTCATGGATGTTCCACGGACCGAATGAAAAACGGAATGTTCCCTGCATGATCTTCTGCTCCTTACAGTTTGAAATTGAAAATAACAACTTTTCGCGTAACTTTTACAAATATACCTCTTGAAAAGTTAAAAAACCTTGATTATATTATGATTTGATAGCACAATATTACAATTTGAGGAATTTTATGCAAACTGTCATCGCCAACCGGTCGGATTTTTTTGCAGAAGGGGGATGCCCCGTGGCTCTGCGGACCATTCAGGGGGATACCCATGTCCAGCATGAAGGGGATCTGACCGATATCCGGCACACCCACGATTTTTCCGAACTCATCATCATCACGGCGGGGGACGGCGAACACTGGATCAACGGCGAAACCTATTCCGTCCGGGCGGGGGATATCTTCCTCATTCAGGGCAACACGGAACACTACTTTGAAAAACGGTGCAAGCTGGGGATGTTCAACATCATGTTCGATGACTCCTACCTCAAAGATCACCTGCGCACCTTGCGGAGTCTCCCCGGATTCAACGCCTTTTTCCTCTTTGAACCCACCTACCGCCGCAGTCACAAGTTCAAAAGCCATCTCCACATCCCTCCTGAGACCATGCGGAGCCTTATGCCGCTCCTCAGGAGCATGGCAGATGAAGCGCAGCAGGAACGGCCCGGATACGATCTGCTGCTCCTTGCCAAAGCTCTTGAGATCTTTGTTTTCATCTCACGGGAGTACACACGGGAGCATAATCCCATGGTCAGCACCCTTTTCCGGCTGGGGGATGTGATCAGTATGCTCGAAAACAACTACACCGAACACTGGACCATTTCACGGATCTCACGCATCGCCTCCATGGCGCCCAGCACTCTGCTGCCGGTGTTCCGCAAAGTGACGGGGTACTCCCCTATCGACTATCTGATACAGATCCGCCTTGCCAAGGGGGCGGAAATGCTTTTGAAAACCCCGCTGCCGGTTTCTGAGATCGCTTTGAAATGCGGCTTCCCTGATTCCAACTACTTTTCCCGCCAGTTCCGCAAACGCTACGCCCTTTCACCCAAGGAGTACCGGCAGGGAGCAGGCAACTGAAACACGACTCCAAGGAGAACGATATGAAAAACATTGAGCTTGTCCACTTTATCGAGTGGAAAAAAATCCCGGATGAGAAGTTTGAGGAAACTTTGAGATCTGCTGTTTCATGGGGAGCTGCCGCCCTTGTGGCACATCCCTGCTGGGGGATGAAAGATGAAACAAACCCCTCTTATATGGAAAACTGCGCCGCTCTGTTTAAGAAATACGGCATCACCACCCCCGCCTGCCACGCCTATTGGGGCAAGGGCAACGACATTTCCCCTGAAAACCCTGCGGAGCTGGCAGAAATTCTCCCCCGGCACATCCGCTTTTTCAGGAAACTCAACGCCTTGCAGGTCAAAACCTACACCATGCATATCGGCATGGAATCCGACGGTTCAACACCCTGGAAAACCATTGAAAAGGCTGTGGAAACCCTGCTCCCCGAGGCGGAAAAAAACAAGATCATCCTCGCTCTGGAAAACGGACACGAAAACTGCGCCGAACAGGAAAAACTTGCCTCTTTTGTCCGTTCCTTTGACCATCCCTGTCTCGGCGTCTGCTTCGACACCGGACACGCCCACTGTTACGGCGACCGGGTGTGGCAGAAAAGCCTTGAGATCCTCGCTCCCCATATCGTCACCTGCCATCTCCACGATAATTACGGCACTTTCGACGACCACAATCCCCCCGGCGAAGGCAATATCAACTGGCAGGAAATGGGGGCAGCTTTGAAATCGCTCCCCCGGCTTCTCCACGCCGAAACTGAATCCGGCAACTGGGGCGCCGAATCGTGGAAGAAGTTCAGTGACATGTGGAGAAACTGAAAAAATTCAAAGGAGTTTCAAGATGAAAACGATCTTTGCTGTGCTTATCACCTGTGCTGCGCTTCTGTTGAGCGGAGCGACATATCAGGAAAATACTGCGACTTCTTACAAATCCCACCTGCAGGGGATCGCCGCCGATGAAACGGGGATCTACTGGTCCTTCACTGACACTCTGGTCAAGACCGACTGGCAGCTGAAAGTGTTGAAAGAGGTCCGGTTCCCCAGATGTCACGGCGGGGATCTCTGCGTGGCGGAGGGGGATATCTATTGGGGGATGCTTCTGCGGAAACCTGACCTGATCGCCGCCAACAGCAACTCCAAAGGGGCGGTTTACCGTTTCAGCAAAGATCTTGAACTCAAGAAAAAATACCCCCTTGTTTCCGTGAAAGAGGGGATCGACGGCATCACCTTTCACAAGGGGAAATTTTATGTTGCCCCGGTGCTGGCGAAAGAGCCGCACAAAGAGAGTGCTGTGGTGATTTTTGACCGTGATTTCAAATTTCTCAAGCGCATGGAGTTCACCACGGAATCCGACAAAAAGTTCGGCATACAGACCTTGAACATGGTCCACGGAACTCTTCTCACCGCCTTTTACGACAATGCCCGGTACTCTCCCCTCTTTTCCCCTGACACCATGAAGCTCAAAAACACCATCGAACTGCGCCCCAATGTGGGCATGGCAAAGGTTCCCGCCGTGATCGCCGGGAATGACAACACCTTCATCATCGGCAGACTCAGAGGCAAAAGAGGAGCCTATCACTGCGGCTTTATGAAAGTCATCATCACTCCCGATTTCAAGGTCAAATGACCGGGGAACTGCCCGATATCATCTTTCAGCCGAGAGGGGGGAAGGGGTTCTTTTCCTTTTTGACGGCGATGCACTCCATTTCCACCAGCCAGGTGGGACGGCAGACGGGGGCTTCGAGGACCACGATGGGGACTTCGCTGCTGATGCCGCTGCGGGCGATCTCATCGAGGGCGATCCTGGCGTCGCATTTGTCCCGCAGATAGAGTGTCCCGCACTTGATATCGTTGAGGTCGGCGTCCCCTTCGGCGAGGAGCGCGCGGATATTTTCAAGCATCCGGCGGGTCTGGAGCCGCACATTGCCGATGTGCAGCACGTTCCCCTCTTTGTCGATGCTGGCGGTCCCCGAAATGTAGAAGTGGGAGCGATCCCCCCATTTCACCCGGGTCCCCCGTTCAAAGCTCACGCCGTAAATGGCGGTGGGGCTCAGGTTTTCAAGGGCGTAGAGGAACTGGATCTGTTCACGTTTGATACGGTCGAAACTCAAAGTGTCCATACGCACCAGACGGGCGGGATCTCCACATTCCCCCTGGATCCCCGTGCTGGTGATGAAGTGGGTTTCCTTTGTCATGCCCCGGGTGGCGAAATAGTCGTTCCGGGCTTTCACAAGTCCTGCGTAATTGTTGTCCACATCCTTGCAGTAGATCCATGTTCTCAAAGAGTTGAGTTCCACGGTCATGCCCTTTGAAGTGACGAACTCATCCAGTTCGGCGAACTCCGCCGCCATTTGCTCATAGCTCCCCGTCTTTGCAGTTCCGGTCTGGAACCAGTACGGGGTATAATTTTCCATCCGGCGCCACTTTTTCCAGCACCAGCTTTCCAGAGCGATGCGGCTGTTGACGGGGGGCTGCCCCACCACGGAAACAAAGGAACAGCGGCCCTGAAGTTTTTCACGGAGCAAAGACTCCTGATTGGCGGGGTCGCTCAGGTGGAACCGCAGGAGAAATTCATCTTCAACGGCGCAACCGTATTCCGCCAGCATGTCGGCGTAGCTTTGGAGGAGTGCTTCAAGGTCTTCGCTGAAACTTTCAGTCACAGGGGCGACGAGAGAAAAGAAGTGTTCTTCGATACCGTTGAGGTCCGGCGTAAAGGCAATGTGTCGTTTCATGGGGATTTACCTGACTGTTATACGGAACATGGGGAGATGGAAGTTGTTGACCGACGGCCGGTGCGTCTTTGTGCGCCTGTCATAGTATTTGAAGGTGTATTTCACCTTGACAGGCATGTTGACATTGCATTTGGGCGCCTTTTTGTCGGCGGCAAAGGTCAGCCGATAGAGATTGTTTTTCACCTTTACCGCAGTGACGGTCACGCCTTTTGGGGCATCGTTCATGGTGAACTCCACCTGAGGCGAATTGTGGGCGGCGATGGGATGGTAAAAGACATTCACGGTGCGCTTTTCCCCCGGTTTGAGAGTGATCCGGGGATTGCACTTGGGATCCAGCTGGAACCGGTCGCCGTTGCCGTGGACCCAGGTGGGCATGAAAATCAGCTGCCGCGAGGGAACGTAATGGGTGTAGGCAAATGCCTGCATGGCACTGTCAGCCCCCATCACTCGGCGGCGGGTCTTGCCGTGGACCGCCCAGAGTTCGGGGTAAACGGGGGCGAAATTTCTGGTCCACAGCGTGGAAAAGCTGATCTGGCTTTCAGAAGCCCCTGCAGGAATGGAGCGCACACCCGCAAGAGAGGTGGTCTTTGCATTTTGCAGTTCAAAAGAGATCTCTCCGTTGAATCCGTCCAGTTTTTCCACCACGATCTTCACCGGGTCAGCCGCCGAGTCGGGGGAAAGCCACACGCCGGAGGGAACCATGTAGACCCTGAAATCAGGACGGGGACGGTCAAGGCGCAGGAAGAATCCGTAATCTTTGCCCCCCGCACCGGCGGTATCGGTCACTATGACGCAATAGACACCTTTTACAGGAGCTTTGAAAGAGATATAGGAATCCACATGCTGCATATTAAGTCCGATATTGGGCCGTTCAAAGTCGTCGTTGACAGCGATCTGTTTACCGTCGGGACCGATGATTTTGAGCAGCGAATCCAGCGGTGAGTTCTGGCGGCGGGCAAAGACTTCGGCGACGATCTTCTGATCTTTTTCGGCATGGAAACAGAAGAACTTTTCCTCACCCGGGCGACTGACCGTACCTGAAATCAGCACAGGGAGCGTCAATCTTTTGGATGTGGCTGCATGTTCGCAGATCTCAGGCAGTTCCAGAGCGGGAGCTTTGAGGGCGGGCCGCACATATTTGCCCCGCCGGGCGTCGATCCGGTAGACGAAATCCTCCCTGCCCCGGTAGAGGGCATCCCGGATCTCAAGGGTGTAAAGCCCGTCGGCAGGCGCTTTGAAGTTCAGCACCAGGTCGGGGTCGAAATAGTTGTCGTCGGCGTAAGCAAGGAGTTTGCCCGCTTCATCTTTCACGCCCAGAACAGGCTGGAAATTCCCCGGCACGCCGTCACCGATAAAGGGGTTGAGTTTGCGGCCTTTAAGGGCAAAAAAGACCTCTTCGCCCTTTTTGAGACGGAACTTGAAGTGGTCCACTTCGCCGGGCTCGATCTGACCGTTCACCGCCGAGGGGATGGTGAACTCCACAGGAAGCCGTTTGAGGGGGGGCATCTGATAGTTCTGTTCCCTGAACTCCGCTTCCTTCCCGATGTAAAAGAGCAGCGGATTCGTACCTCTGGAACTGTTGCCGGGACTGCCCACAAGAATACGCAGTTCCCGGGGACCGGGGGCGGCATCTTTGTCGATCTGGAGCGTCAGCACCAGTTTCTGACCGATGGCGGGACTTGCCTGAAGCGAGTTGGGCCGTTCAAAGAAGCCTTTGCAGGCGAGAGAGAGCATCAGGGGGTCCAGCTGATCCAGCTGTTCCACAAAGGGATTGTGCCGCCAGACGCCGAAGTTCTTATTTTTCCGCATGGGCTGATGATGTTCCCCCGCAAAGACCCGGCGCATATATTCCCTTGCCCACTGGCTCTGTTCGCCGCATCCGGCGTAAAATGTGCCGGGTGCGCCGTCGCAGCGGATGAGCTTTACCCCGGGAAGATCCAGATGGAGCCGTCTGTTGCCCCAGAGACCCTGTCCGCCCACGATGACCTGCACCGTGTCTCCGGCTCTCGCCCCTGCGGGATAGACATAGCCGATGGTGGTCCCTGAAAGAACGGTTCCCACTGCGAAAGCGGCACACAGAAAGAGACTTTTACTCAACTTTGGCATAGGTTGAAACTCCTTATCTTGAATTTTTCAATGATGATAACTGAATTCGGCAGAGTTGATCAGCGCCCAGAAAAGTTCCTGCCAGAACTTCCAGCGGTTTTTGGCGGGCATCGCGTCGTGATAGCTCCGTGCGGCGACCAGTTCGCTTTTGAGGGGATAGCGTGAAAGCACCGTCAGATAGGCAAGTTCCATCCGCTGGCTCCAGTTCATGCGGGGATCCTTGAAAACCATGTTGGGCAGACGGGTGATCTGGTTGAAAAGCACCCCTGAATTCATCAGGTGGAGCCGCTGGGCACCGGTGGAGTTGTTGTTGCGTTCAGAAAGTTTCCCCGAATCACGGGGGGAACGCCCGAACTTGTCAAGAGTTCCCGTGGACATGCTGCCGTCGGCAAGTGAGACCGCCGCACTGCCCCGGGGGATGAAGGTGAAAGGTTCGGGGATCACACTGACGAAGCGTTCATAATTTCCGGTGAGTTTGCTCAAGGCATCGCTGATGATCTCGGATTCCAGACGACGCACCGGATAGACGGCGAGGTATTTTTCCATTTTCGCAACATCCTTTCCGCTGCATCGCCAATCCGCCTGCCACGCCCGGGAGTTGAGGATGAGGCGGTAAAGGGCTTTGGTGGAGCAGTTGTTTTTCTCAAAGTATTCCACCAGAAACGTCATGATACCTTCATCAGCGGGGGGATTGCGGCGTGCCTTGCCGAAGAGTTTTTCCCAAAAGCTCAGGGGCATATCCATATCGTCGGGGGGATTCACAAGCCCGATACCGGTCATCCAGTACCAGGCGCGGTTCACATAGGCACGGCTGAGAACGGTATTCCCCTCGTCGCAGAGCCAGTCGGCAAAGACCTTGCGGGGGTCCTTCCTTGCGGTGTTGATGATGAACCTTTTACCGTCGGGGGTGCGGCATTTGAGGGTCACGCCGGCGGGGTCGTGGTAGACGATCTCCTCTTTCCACTCCTTCGTGGATTTGAAGCGGATCCGCGAGAAAAAGGCGGCGAAAAGCTCCTGCTCCTCTTTGGTCAGTGTATCGGTGCGGAAATTCATCAGGGCAAGGGCGGTCCCTGCCGCAAGTCCTTTGGGGGTGCGGTCGGCGTTGGCACGGAAAAAGTTGGCGGGAGCCACACGGAAGTTGCTCCCCGAAGAAGTCAGCAGCTCACGGACCGTCTGCCGCCATGAACGGTCCTCAAGGGTCAGCTCATAGAAGTAACGGTGGTAGCACTGGACCGCATTGGGCCACAGATTGATGGGAAACTCGGACTTGATCCGGAACATGTCGGCGTAGCGCATCGCCATCAATTCGGCAAAACCGGTGGTGTCGAGGAACTTGTCAATGAGTTTCGCCCGCTTCTGCGGGTCCTTGTCTTTCAGGAACTTCTGCAAACCAGCCACATCGGGCATCCTGCCCAGGACACGGAACGATAAGCGGCGGTAAAAACCGGCATCATCCGTCACAGGCGCAGGGACGATCTGCTGTTTTTCCCACAGGGAATCAAGTTTTTTGTTGAAACGTGCAAGATCAGCAGTAAAGGAATCGGCACGCAAAGTCAGGACTCCGACTGCAAAAACAGCTCCGATAAAAAAGGATTTGACCATTCTGACACCTCATTTTGGGGTAAAACTCTGTCGGTACACTGTTAATATAGTGCCGCAAAGTTTCAAAGTCAACCCCCTTTAAAAAATTTTTTTGCAACTTGAGCCGATTTCAGAAAAGGATAAAAAATGACCGGGCGGTCATTAAAGTTGCAAAAAAGTGAAAAAAGGTGACAAAATTCCCTTTTTTTTAGAGTTTCGGGTTGAAAAAAATTGAAAACAATGCTATAATAATCAAAAGTACCGAAACATTGTATAAAAGAGAGGATTTTTATTCATGAAACTGACCAAGAGATTTGCAGGCAAACTTCTCGGATTGATCGCCGCCGCCGCCCTCGGCGGATGCTACACCTATGACCCCGCCCCCAAGGCTACGCTGGGCGATACCTTTACCCACCGTGAGAAAGATGCTGCCGACAAGATGCTCGACGGCATTGAGAAACTGACTCTCGCCCAAGCTCAGAAGATCGCACTTAAAAACAATCCCACCTACATCGCCGCCCACCACGCCATTGAAGCCGCCCGTTTCAGCTACTACAAAGCCATGGGCGCCTGGGCTCCCACAGTGGGTGCTTCCTTTGACATGAGCAACTCCCACAGCTGGGCGCGTTATGACACCGATCCCCACAAGAACCGCACCAACAAGTTCTCCACCAGTGTGGGACTTTCCGTCAACTGGATGATTTTTGACGGTCTGGCAAGAGAGTTCAACATCATGGCACGGAAAAGCGGCGTCCAGTATCAGCAGGAAATGGATGCCAACCACTGCCGCCAGATGATGTACGCTGTGGCTCAGGCATACAACAACGTTCTTCTCGCCATCGCCCAGCGGCGCATCGCCGAGGAAAACCGCAAGTTCCAGCAGATCTCTCTGAAAGACACCAACTACAAATTCCAGGCGGGTGCTGTGCCGTTGAGCGACGTTCTCAACTTCGAGATCCTGATGAACGGCGCCGATGTTGACATGATCAACGCCGACTACAACTACGACGCCTCTCTCTATGCTCTGGCGGTCCTCATGGGATATCCTGAGGGAACGCTTCCCTCAAAGATCAAGTTCCCCATCGAACTTGACCTTGATTTCCGTGATCTTCCTGCGGTCGAACTCTATCTCGACACCGCTCTTGCCAACCGTCCCGACCTCAAGGCTTACCGCACCCAGCTGCAGACCGCCCGTTACAATCTTTACCAGACTTACAGCGCCTATTCCCCCACGGTCAGTGCTTTCTTCAACCTGGGATTCAGCACCAATGCCACCAACTACCGTGAACAGCGCTACAAGAGCCACTCCTATCAGAACACCCCCTCCATCAGCTACGGTCTCAGCGTTGACTGGACTCTTTTCAACGGTTTCGCCCGTTACAACACCATGCGTGAATATCAGGCCAATGTTGCCATCGCCGACTACAACGTGACCGCCCAGTGGTTCAACGTGGTGGGCGAAGTCCGTACCGCCTACGCCAACTACATCAAGAATGTGAAACAGACCCGCCTCAACAAAAAGATCCGTGACCTCGCCGCCAAACAGCGCGACCTGGTGGATGATGAATACCGTGCCGGTAACGCCGAACTGACCCGTCTCAACGAGGCGCAGCGCGACCTTGTTTCCTACGAATCCAATCTGGCTTCAAGCTATGTCTCTGTCCAGAACGCCAAGGCCCAGCTGGATTACGCCGTGGGTGCCAACACCGCCGCCTACTACGAGACCCGTGAAAGTGCCCAAAGCGACAAAGCCCCCGGTCTGGAAAGTCTCCCTGTGAAAGATGAGAAATCCCCCCAGACCAAGCTCCAGCAGCCTGCTCAGCAGAAAAGCGTCCCCGGACCTCTCTTCAAGTCCGGCGTCCCTGCCAAAGCTCCTGCCAAAAAGGCTGTCAAAAAAGCAGCCGCCAAAAGCGAAGCTGAAAAGGCGGGCATCCCCGCTTCCCCCACCGCTCCCGCACCTGCGGTCAAACGGTAAGTTTCTTCCGGAGCTGTTGAATGTTGTTTGATTCCAAAAGACGTATCACGCTGAGAACTCTGGGCGATCCCGTCCTCGCTCAGGTGGCAGAGCCTGTCTTGAATGTGGATGCCGAAACGGTCAGACTTGCCCGTGAAATGATGGAAGCCACTGTGGTTTTCAACGGCATCGGACTTGCCGCCCCCCAGTACGGCGTCCCCAAACGCCTGGTGGTGCTGGATGTCCCCATGGACAGCATGAGCAAGATACCCACACCCGGAGAGGAACAGCTGCTCCCCCGGATGCCTCTGGTGCTGATCAATCCTGAGATCGTTTCCAGCTCCAACAATACCACGGTCCGCGATGAGGGGTGTCTCTCAGTCCCCGATATCTACGCCCCCGTGGAACGCCCCGAAAAGGTGGTGCTCCGCAGCATGACACTCGACGGCGACATGATCGAAGTGGAATGCGGCGGTCTGCTGGGCAGATGTATCCAGCACGAACTTGACCACCTTGAGGGCAAATGTTTCACCGACCGCCTCTCTCCCGAAGCTGCCCGTGAGGTGGCAGGTGAGGTCAAACGCCTGATCCGTTACGGCGAAAAGAAGTCCTTTATGAGGACAAAGAGCGTCAAATGATTCCCCGGGCAGGTTTTTTCAGAGCGTTGCTGGGCAGCTGCTGCGGCAGAGATATTTTTTATATTCTGCGCACCCACTCCTGGGGGCGGACTCTTTTTCATCTCTTTCTGCTGAGTCTGATCACAGGAGTTATTATCAGCCATGTCCGTTTTGAACGCGTTTCCGGATGGATCACCGCCGCTGAAGAGGTTTTCACCGAGGTTTTCGGCAAGGAGATCTGCGTGACGGACAAGGTCGGCACATGGAACTGGGTCTGCCCCGTCAAAGATCCCCTCACCCCCCGGAAGATCGCCCTGCCTCAGGGCGGAATGCTTTATTACACCGGCAACAGCAGTGTTGTGCCGGACTCCCTGAAAAGCGTGACGGGAACCCTCATCGTCTGGAGTCCCGTGAAAATGGGTATCGCCGTTCCCGCCGGCAAAGGAACCAGCAACTGCATGACCGTTGACACGGCAAGCGGCAAACTCACCCAGTTCACAGGAAGCAACGCCTCTCTTGAAAAGATTTTCAAAGAGAACCCCGACCAGCTGCCCCGCTCTGTCAAAGAGATGAAAAAGGAGTCCGTGGAGACCTTTTTCATGGCTGTCGCTTCACTTGCAGGCTTCTGCATGGCGGCCGGGACGGTGCTGTGGAACTTCTTTATCACACTGCTTTATACAGGTATTTTCATCGGCATGTACCGTCTTCTCAACGGTGCTTCGGGCAGACTGCGGTTCCTTACCCTGAAAGAGATGTGGAAATGCGGTATCTATGCGGCGTTCCCCGCCATGGTGATTGCCTCTTTCTTCCCGATCCTTGAGCTGCCCTTTGTCTCTTACGAAACAGTTTTTATGATCGGATTGCTGATCTACTGGATGGCTGTCACCGCCAAACTTGAACGCACTCCTGATAATGAGGTGAACAATGCAAACTAACAATATTTTCTCTGCCGCGCCTGTGTATTCCGCAGAGCAGTTCTGTCTGCTCCCCCACTGGTATCCCCAGCTTGCCGCCCATACCTTCATCACCACCTTTATCCCGCTCCCCGCTGATGCCGTGGAGCTTCTCAAAGAGGGGGCTTTTGACGATCTGGACGAGGAGGAGCGTATCGACAACATGATGATCGAGGAACTCCGTCAGCCCATGGCAGAGATCCCCGGAAACTGCTTTGTCTGCGTTGACAGCTGCGCCCCCACGGATACCCCCAGGTTCCAGAGCAAGGGCGGAGCCGTCTACTCCCCCCGCAGTGCCTGGAGAAATCTGCGTGAAAGTGCCAAGGTCCGTGAAGCCGCCCGCGCCGGACTTGTGACCAGCATCTGCCTGAGACCTTTCCGCAACATGACTGCGGCAAGGGAGTTCCGTCTTTTCATCGTTGACGGAAAACTCAAAGGCATGAGCCAATATCATCTGGTGCGCCATTTCCGCCGTCTGGAAGGCATCAAAGAAAATCTCTGGAACAGATGCCAGCTTTTCATCAACGCCAAAGCCTGGCGGCTCCCCAAGGGGAAACTGGTGATGGATGTCTATTTCACTTCCAACTACGACCGTATCATGATCGTGGACCTCAACACCTGGGGCGGAACCACCGACCCCAAACTTTTCAAATGGGAAGAAAACTGGGAAGAAGCAGGCCCCGGACTCCGGGTCATGGCGCCCCCCACCGAAATCTCAGGCAACGTCAACCTTTCTTTTTGACGCTGTTCCCGATAAAGGTCGATAAAAGAGGTTGAGGGAGTTGGGACGGGCCGAACGTCGGCTTCGGAGTAACTCGCAGCTGGTCGAACGTCGACTCCGAAGTAACTCGCAGCTGCTTCTAGCTGCGAGGGGCGCAAATTAACGCTTGCGGCGATAACTTTGCGATAATGTCTGGTCCACAGACCGGAACAACCACTTACTCCATGTTCAACGCCACGGGGGGCTTTTTATACCCTCGTGCCGGTTGACAGTCTGCGGGCGTTTTCGTTGTTTTGACACAGCCCGCTTGTATTGACCAGTGGACAAGGCGCCCGCTAGCCAACCACGCCGGGGAGACGCCACGGATGTAAGGTAATCACCAGCCAATGCCTATAAGACTTATAAGACTTATAAGACCTATAACCAGTTACCCATGGCAAAGCGAGCGCCAAGTTATCGCCCCAAGCGTTTGTTTGCGGTGGAATCACTCGCAACCAAAGGTATGACCGATAACAAAACCCCTCAATACTGGTAAACGCTCTGATTTTGCATGAGTGTTGGGTGCGGCACTTTGTCGGACTAGTCGGACTTTATTGGTGTGCCGCAGGTGCAAAAAAAACGCTGCTCTCTTTGAGGAGAACAGCGTTTTTCAGAGATTCAGATAAGATCAGTCGAGTTTGAGCTCGTCCATATCTTTCATGACATCGCCCATGTTGACGATATCTTCGCCGGGTTTCCAGGCGGTGGTGTAGATCTCTTCGGCAGCCTTGAGATCGGCTTCGGAGAGGGTCTCGTTCACGGCCTTGATGGAAAGTCCGATGCGGCGTTCAGCGGTGTCAACTTTGATGACACGAGCTTCAACTTCGTCGCCGACCTTGAGGACATCTTTGACCTTGTCAACGTGGTCGCGGCTCAGCTGGGAAATGTGGATCAGTCCGTCGATCTTGTTGGAAAGCTCAACGAAAGCACCGAAAGCGGTGATCTTGGTCACGTTGCCCTTGACAACATCGCCGACTTTGTAAAGTTTTTCGATGTTCGCCCAGGGATCTTCCTCAGCCTGCTTGAGACCGAGAGAGATGCGCTGCTGTTCGGGGTTGATCTCGAGGATGACGACTTCAACTTCCTGTCCGGGTTTGAGGACTTCGTTGGGGGTGTTGACTTTACGGGTCCAGCTCATGTCGGAAACATGGATCATACCGTCGATATCGTTTTCGATTTCGACGAAGGCACCGTAGTTGGTCATGTTGCGGACCTTACCGGTGATGTGCATACCGACAGGATACTTTTCAGCGAGAACTTCCCAGGGATTGCGCTCTTTCTGACGGAGACCGAGAGAGATCTTGTGGCTGTCGATATCGATTTCGAGGACGACAGCTTCGACTTCGTCGCCGACGTTGAGAACATCAGAAGCCTTGGCGATGCGCTTGGTCCAGCTCATTTCGGTGAGGTGGATCAGACCTTCCACGCCGTCTTCGATTTCGACGAAGGCACCGTAGGGCATCAGGTTGCGGACTTTACCGGTCACGCGGCTGCCTTTGGGATATTTTTCGGCAACGCCGTCCCAGGGATTGG
Organism: Victivallaceae bacterium; assembly: GCA_045654705.1. GTDB lineage: Bacteria > Verrucomicrobiota > Lentisphaeria > Victivallales > Victivallaceae > UBA1784. Next base: position 8,072 of record JAZONY010000032.1, on the reverse strand, counting down.
AGGTGCGCTGCTTGAGACCCAGAGAGACACGTTCTTTGTCACGGTCGATACCGGTGACAACGACTTCCAGTTCCTGGCCCACGTGGAGCACTTCGCTGGGATGCTGGATTCTCTTCCAGGAGATGTCGGTGATGTGGAGCAGACCGTCGATGCCGCCGAGGTCGACGAAAGCACCGAAGTCAACGATGTTCTTGACAACACCCTTGCGGATATCGTCAACGTTCATTTCGCTCAGAAGCTTGCTGCGCTGACCCTTGAGGGTTTCTTCCAGCAGTTCGCGGCGTGAAACGACGATGTTGTGACGGTCGATATTGATCTTGATGATCTTGAGATCGAATTCTTTGCCGATGTAGTCTTCCATGTTGCGCACGGGACCGACATCAAGCTGTGAACCGGGCAGGAAGGCGGGGAAACCTTCGACATCGACCATGATACCGCCTTTGACGCGGTGACGCATGAAACCTTTGACGATGTAGCCTTCGCCGTATTCGGTAGTGATACGCTCCCAAGCGCGGGTGGCATGAGCCTTTTCGAGGCTGAGGGTGGGGGCGTTGCTGCGGTTTTCAAGTTCTTCGAGGTAGACTTCGATTTCGTCGCCCACATTGACTTCGTCGTACTTCAGAAATTCGGAAGCGGGGATGATACCGGGGGCTTTGTAGCCGATTTCGACGGTAGCGGCGTCGGCGCGCTTTTCAATGATCTTACCCTTGACGATGGTACCCTTGTTGAACTCTGAACACTCACTCTTGGCGGCGAGGAGGTCACCGAAGTTTTCCGGCATTCCGCTGAAATCCAGAAAATCGGTCTCGAATCTGTTTTCTTCCATTTGTTGTTGTTTTCCTGTTGTTTTAACACTTGTGAAACTCCGCCGCGGAGATACTATTCCGCAACGGAACCGACTATAATTCCTATAATATACACCTTTTCCGTCGATTTGTCAAGAACTTTTCTGACATAAATTTACGGAAATCTCTGCCTCAAAGATATTTGCCGTAACGCTTTCTTCAAAGATACCGGGGATCTCCGCAAACTCTTCACCGGGCGAAAAAGCTACTTCCACATTGAAGTTCCCTGAGATAAAGACCTTGTTTTTCCCGTCGGACCAGCATTGTTCCTTTTCGTTCCAGCGGACCTCCTCCGACTCAAAGAAAAGAGTGACGCTCCCGTCGCCGAGCTGGGAAACGGTGTCCACACCGAAGTCGCCGCCGAAAAAGAAGGCATCACTGCCGCCGCCGCCGTGAAGTGAATCATTGCCGGAGCCGCCCACGATGATATCATCATTTTCACCGCCGACCAATCTGTCATTGCCGGCATCTCCATAGAGGCGGCTGCTGCCTTGATTTGCCCAGACAGTATCATCGCCGGAACCGCCGTAAATGGTCACCCCGGACCCCTCATACACAAAGCGCGGGCTTGTCATATCGACGACATCGTCCCCGGCGCCTGCCCGGATCTCCCGGATCCGGCTCAATCTGGAGCTTTCGCCGAGAGCGGAGTAGATATCATCCACAAAGAGGGCATCGCCGTTCACATCATCGGTCAGCACCAGAATATTGGTATCGGTGGAACCCTGAAAGACATCGGAAAATTTATTTTTGCCCTCAAGAGAAACCATTTCGCCTGTTCCCTTCCAGGAGCCGGCTGTACCCGTATGCTGCGCTGCATATTTCGACTCCCAGATACCGTCGGGGTTGACAAACAACAGATCGAAGTTCCAGTCTTTGTTGGCGCTGACGACCTTTGCTTCACCGCAATTCCCGATGCTCTTTTCTGTTGAAACGGTCCAGACGGAGGACTCTTCTGCCCGGATGCGCCATTTCAGATCATAGGGAAGATTGTGGAGAGAAATGGAATTTTCGGTGCAACAGAAGGTCATGACCGTCTCGAAATCATCTCTGCTGAACTGTACGACATATTGAGATACTCCGGCGAGAGGGCTCCAGGAGCAGTAATTTTCTCCGGAAAACAGACAATCTTCCGGCATCTCATATTTTCCGTAGGGAGAAACTTCGGTTTTGACCCACAGAGAATCATCTTCAACAACGAGAGAGATCAGCTGTTCACCTGCGATAAGGCTGCTGTTGAGGTCAAGTTCGCCCCAGTATTCGCCGCTGCTGCCGCACACGGTAAAGGCGATATCCGACGGTGCAGAGGCGGCTAACTTATACATTCCGGCAGGCTGTTCCGCATCGAGGTTTATCTGGAAGAAAAGATCTTTGCAGAGCATCAGATCATTGACCATGAAATCATCTGTTCCGCTCCGTCGGGTCAGGTCGAAAACCAGCACAGGATCAGTTGCCAGATTGTCCAGTCTGCCGCCGCTGATTTCCCCGGAAACAGTCAGAGTTCCGGCGATGGTGTTGATTCCGTAAAACATTGCCCCTGCCGCCATGATGACATTGCCGCCGTATTCGACGGTCAAATCGTTGACGCCGCAGAGAATTTGGCTTTCCCTTTCCTTTGAAAGACTTCCCACGGTCAGAGTCCCTCCCTGTCTGACCAGACAGTTGTCGCTCAAAGCGCCGCTCAGGATAAAAGCTGCTGCCGTGTCATTCAGGACCGTATCGTAGACCGTTGCATTTCTGACAGTTTGGCATGAGCCGTCAGAAAGCTCCGTTCCGAGAGCTGTTCCGCCGTCGTAGACCTCCTGAAGTGCGCCGCCGGAAAGCCGGTTGTTTTCGGCGACTCCGCCGCTGATGACGACCTGGGTCGCGCCGTCAAGGTCATTGCCGACGGCACAGGCGGCTTTGCCGCTGACAGTTTGAAGTGCAGTTTCACCGGAAAGGGTATTGTCTTTTGCAGTTGCTCCGGCATAGATGTAATGATATCCGCCATCCTGCACCACAGTTTTCGAACTCACAGAACCCTCCATCTGCACCATAAAACCCTTTTCATAGACCTGCGTTTCAGCGGCACTGCCGTTCTGGACGACAAAGTTGCCGTAAACCTCTGTTTTTTCAGCAGTTCCGTTATCTCTGACACTCATAGTCCCCTGAGCTTCGATTTCAGTTCCGGTGACGTTTGAATTTTTCCCGGCTTCTGCAAAGCCGTGGCCGCTGATCTGCATATCTTCCACGTTGCCGTAGGCTTCCAGATGACCGCCGTTTTCGATTTGCACGCTGTTGGCAAGACCGCCCGCCTGGACGGTAAGTGTGCCGCCGGCGGTGATGATGCTGTCTCTGGCAATGCCGTTGCCGCAGATGATCTGCTCGCAGTTGTTTCCGACGGTGGTACCGATGGAAATACCGTTGCCGGCGACGATCATGGTACTGCCGTCCGCAAGGTTCCCGTTCAGGTTGATAGTGCCGTTGTTGACACTCAGATTGGAATTGCTGCCCATGTTTCCGGTGACGTAAACATTGCCGATGGAAATGGAGTCCGTATTATCGCCGTCGGAAATTTCCAGCGTGATGGAGTGCAAGCCCTGAGAGAGCTTGCCCAGATTGAGGACTGTTTCGGCGTTGCGCTCACCGTAGGTCAGGATTTGATCGATGGAAAACTCCAGCGCCTCAGCTGAATTGTTGTCGATGATGGCTTTGATGGTGAAATTCCCGGAATCTCCCAAGCCGATATTTTCCAGTGAGACTGCCACATAAAGATCGTCGGCGGCAGAGATCCGCTTGCGGTTGCCGTTCAAAGCCTCCTCAGGGCTTGTGCTTATGGAGTAGGAGGCGTTCCACGCACTGTTGAGAGAAAAATTGACGCAGGAGTAACTTGAAGGAGAGACCTGAGAGGGTTTCTTTTCCAGATATTGGAACCCGTCGATCACCCCGTAACTGCCATAGTCGGAAAAAACGTAAACGCCCTTGGCGGCATTGTATTCGATATCGAGGATCTTGACACGGTTGGGGGCGGCGGTGGCGGCGGTTCCGAGGATCGTATTGCCATTGAGAAAATCGTCATCCGAGTCTGCGATAATGACCCCGGTGAAGTAATCAGCGGTCCCCTTTTTGCTTTCGTCATAAACGAAACCGTAAACCGTCACGGCATGACCGCCTGCCCGCTGGGTCAAAGAGCTGTTCTGATGCCATGAAATGCTCATGCCCACAGCATCGCCGTTCTGCAAATGTTCAAATGCGCTTTTGAGCAGTCCGTAAGAATTGTAAACGGAAGCTGTAGTCGTTGAAAATCCGGTTCCCGGAATATATTTCTCAAATCCCCGCAGCTGTCCGTTGCTGAAAACGGCGTTTTCCTCCACAAAGTAATTGCCGATGGAACCGATGCTGTTTTTGTAGAACCCGCCTGAATTGCGGCTGATGGGCGTGGAGATGTTCGTGGGCCAATAGAAGTTGGCGCCTGTCATGAGCCATTCGACCCCCAGACGGGTCAGTCCGCCGGTGAGCCCTGTATAATTGCCTGAAATGGTGAAGCGGGTGAAGGACTGTGTAAAATATTTCAGAAGATCATCTTCGCTTGCAAAAAGCCCTGTCCCCCATCCGGAACGCATGAACATATTGGAAACAGTCGCTGCCCAGCAGGTATTCAGATAAAGATAGGCGTTGCTCAAAGTGAGAGAATCTTTTTCGGCATCAATGAGATAACGGTCCGTCATCATATAGCCGTATTCGCTGCCGCCCGTTACCGTGAATTGAAAATCCCCGGCTGTCACCCATTTTTCCTGAACGAACACATACTGATTGCCCTGCCATTTGAAAAGAGAGCCTGACGTTGTCTGGGGGGCTTCCACCGTGAAGCGGACGCTTTGCTCTCTTGAAACATTCCCCGCCTCATCAAAAGCCTCAAGGTGACAGACATAGTTCCCCGTCGGGATATCGGTAAATACAACGCTTGTTCCGCTGGTCTTTCTGACCACATTGCCGATGGTCGCCTTGTAGGTGACGATCCCCACATTGTCCGTCCCCTTTTCCCATGAAACGGTTGCCGTATTGCCGTTGACGGTCACAACGGGCAGTTTATTCGACAGGACGGGCGCCGTGAAGTCCAAAACATCGATCGTGCTGACATTGCTCAAGCGGGTATTCCCGGCTTCGTCGGTAACGGCAGTTTGGACATAACATTTCTTCCCCGCACTTTCCGGAGCAAGCACAAAATTCTGACCGGACTTGAACTCCGCAGTTGCCAGTGCCGCCTCTGAGAAAGCGTATCTGTACTCATATTTGAGGTTTCCTGCTGCCGTTTTATCATCGGAAGCGTTGAAATAAAGGGAGAAATTGTAATTATTGACACCCTGTAAAACATTCCAGCTGTAAATGACCGGAGCGGTCGTATCCGGGCTCTCTTTTTCCACATTCAGGATCAAACTGTGGTCTGCCAATGCCAGAGAATAAATGGTGTCTTCAACGCTCAGAGTACCGTTCAGAGAGAGTGTGCCGAGGAGCGAATATTCATTGTTGGCGACCGTTATGCTTCCGGTGAAACCGTCGGCACCGTCAGCAAGCACATAGGCTCCGGCTTCCTGATCCGGGGAAAGATAGATGCTGTAAACGGCGTCCGAAAACTTTGAAAGGTCGCTGATGATATAACTGTCAGAAGTTGTACGCTTTGAAATATCAAAGATGATTTCGGCATTCTGAGCGTTCACATTGCCTGTTGCGGTGACGGTTCCGGCAAATTGATTTTCACCTGTAAGAATAGTGTTGTTTTCCAGAATAAGCTCGCCGCCTGAATGGAGCATCACGCTGGCGGCGGTGTTGGCGCCGAGCATGGAGGGCGCATGGATCACCATTTGAGCGTTTTCCATGATCGTCGTATCCGAAGCCACGCCCCCTTCGGAAACATGAAGCGCGCCCCCCTTTGAAACGACGGTCTCTTTTGCCGTTGCGCCGCCGAAAATCCTGAGTACGGCATCTGACAGGACCGTGTTGGAGGAAACGGTCGTATGGTTGTAAACATTGGCAGAAGCTCCCGCACCCAGCAGAAGATTTTCAGCATAACTGCTTTCACGGATATCTGCGCTGCCGGAAACGACTGAAAGATCATTCACCAGACCGCTGCGGACATAAAAGTAGCCGCCATTTTCAACATTGACGCCCATGGCTTTGCCGCCGCTTGAAACATACATCCTGCCGCCGTCGGTGATCCCGGTATTTCTGGCGACACCGGCAAAAACGCTCATGGAACAATGTTTCCCGACCGTTTGATCTGAAAGGTTGTTCCCCTGTGAAATCAGGACACCTGAACTGAAAAGTTTCACCTGATCTTCCACCGGCGCAGTTCCGTCGTCAACATGCAAAAGCAGACTTCCGGCATTTTCCGTCAGCGAATAGCTTGTTTTTCCGTATTTCAGCACGCCGCCGCCCACAGAAATCGTGCCGTAAGCCTTCCCCGAAGAATCCTTGACCGTGATGGTGCCGGTGAATCCGGAAACGCCGGAAGCAAGGGAATAGGTTCCGCTTGCCTGGCTGGTTGATACGGTTATGGTGAAAGTGGGCGTGCCTGTTATGAGAGCCAGATTGTTGATCAGATAGGTATCGGTATTCTTTCTTCCGGCGATGGTGAAGTCGATCACCGCACCAACTGCGGCGGAAACTGTGGCGCCGGCTGCAATCTGCATGGAGCCGCTGTGGCAGCCGCCGCTGAGGATCTTCAAATTGCCGCCCCGTGAAACAACAGTGTCTTTCTGGACACCGCCGCTGGAGATCTGCATTCTGCCTGCCAGTCTGAGATTTTCGGCGGAACCACCGGAAGAAATACAGACATAGCCGCCGGTTTTGATATTGGCTTTGCTGAGTACGCCTCCGGAACTGACCCATATATCCCCCCAGTTCGTCGCAGTGATATTGGAGCCTGAACCCCCGTTCCGGATGTGCATATCAGCCCAGTAGTTGGCTGTGATATCAGCGGCAACGCCGCCGTCGGAAACATACATGCAGCTGCCAATGATAGTCACATCGGGGGCGATGACAGCGGAATTGTTGATTTCCTCAATATATTTTTCGGTATTAAAAGAAAAGCCGCCGAGCCGCCCCCCTGTTTTCAGGGTGATATCCCTGCCGCTGCCCCCGGCGCTGATGAAGATACAGCCGTCGGAGTTGACGGTGACACCGTCAGCTGTGCCGCCGCTGGAAATATGCATATCCCCCCAGGAATTGATGACGGTATCGCTGGCGGTACCGCCTTTGAAAACATGCATGGAACCATAGAAAGTGCCGTTATTGATCCTGGATCCGGTAAGAGTGGTCCGGTTGGCAACGCCGCCGCTTGAGACATACATCCTGCCTCTGAAATCATTATCGTTGGCAACGCCGCCGTCGTATATGTATATATGTCCGGCAGACTTGACAACAGTACCGTTGGCAACGCCGCCGCTTGAAATGTACATATAGCCGCCGGTTTCGATAGTGGCACCGTTCATAACATCACCGGCAGAGAGGTGGCAGCTTTCGCTGTGAGAGATCACAGTACCGGCATAAACTTCAAGTTCTTCATCCAGCGATGCCGCCGCGGGAGAAGGATACTGCACACCGCCATTTGCATTTTCCCGTTTTTCCATGGGGTCACTCCTTTTGCAATTTCAAATATTATTTTGGATAATATACTTCACCATCCGGAATTTTGCAAATCGGGAGGCGTTGCAAAACATCAGTTAACGATAATGTCTGGTCCACAGACCGGAACAACCGTTACCCCCATGTTCAACGCCACGGGGGCATATTACACCCTCGAGCCGGTTGGCAGTCTGCGGGCGTTATCGTTGTTTTGACACAGCCCACTTGTATTGACCAGTGGCAATAGTGCCCGCTAGCTGAAACAAATATAAACCGTGGTCGAAGCCAGCCACCAGCGAAGGTGCTTCGCACCGAGCGCGCAAGGTTGGAGCGGAATAAGCCCCTGCGGTATTCCGCAGGGGTCGCCCCGAGTCATGTCGGGGCGAATGGAGTGAAACCTGAGCACCTAAGCCCCCTTGAGATCAGCCGCAGGCTGTCGACGGGGGGCGCTGTAATTGAGATGAAGCCTTGTACCACAGTGGTCGAAGCCCCAAACCTCCTCAAAAACAGTATCACCGTTGCACCACAACACCACGCCACACAGGGCGGAAAAGATGGGGTTCGGGGAAGAAAACCGCTGGCGGTTGTCTTTCCCCGACTCCGCAGACCTTAAGTAAATCAAGC
>JAZONY010000031.1:0-5313 GCA_045654705.1 Victivallaceae bacterium | reverse complement strand
TACCTGACCTACTACATTTTCGGCAAACTTGCCTGGAATCCCGATGCCGATGTGGAAGCACTCCTTGAAGATCATGTCAGAAGTTTCTACGGTCCTGCGGCAGCTCCCATGAAAACTTTCTTTGACACCATCGAGAAAAAGTGGCAGCAGATCGCCGCCAATGTGGTGGAAACCGCCGAAGGTCCCAAGACGATCTATCCCACAGAGCTGATTTTGTGGGGGAAGATCTATTCCCCCCAAGTCCTGAAAGAGTTGGACTCCCTCTTTGACAAGGCGGAAAAACTTGCCGCCAAAGAGAAAACTTATCTTGACCGTGTCCGCTTCATCCGCAAAGAGTTTTTCGGAGCCACACTCAAGGCGGCGGCGGTTTTCAACGATATGAACAGTGCCGCCAAAGCGTGGAGATTCCCCATGACACGCTTCACGGGCAAAGGCAGCCCTTCTGCCAAAGATTGGAACGCCGCTCAGAAACTCTGGCTTTCGGGACTTATGGGCAAACCCGCCGAAGTCAAAACAGCGGTGCGGGTGCTTTATGATGAGAAAAACTTCTATTTCCGCTTTGACTGCGACGAACCCTTTACCGACAAGATCCAGTCCGAGAAGCGCGCCCACGACGGCAGAGTCTGGGATGACTCCGATATTGAGATCTTCATTTCCCCTGACGGCAGCCGTGACCGTTACTATCAGATCATGGTCAACCCCTCAGGCTCCGTGGCGGATGTGACCAGAAAGCAGGTCGTTGACTTCAAGTGGCAGAGCGGCGCAAAGGTCAACACCGGCATCATCCCCCAAAAGGGGTGGTTCGCCGAAGTCATCCTGCCCCGCAGCTCCATGCCCGATGCCATGCCTGACGGGATCCTTGCGGAGTTCACCCGCCAGCGCGCCCTGAAGAATGTGAAGTTCACCACCAACTACTACGCCTGGAGTCCCTTTGCCCGCCATTTCGGCGACATCAACCGTTTCGGAGCCCTTACTTTCAAAGCTGAACCCGATAACAATGTGGCACGGAACAGCGATCTTGACCCCAAAAAGATGAGCGGCACATGGCAGATCTCAAAGAAGGCCTTCCGGGATGACAAACTCTTTGTCACCAACAACAGTGCTGTGCGGTTGACGGCGGCTGATCCCTCCTCATTCATCGCCCAGAGCCTTTACCAGCTGAAGCCCGAAACAGACTATGAAGTGAGCTTTTTCGCCCGGATGGACAATGTGAAAATGCTGGAGGGAAAGGCAAGCGGATTCTATCTCAGATTCGATTACGGCAACGGAAAACCCACCTATTTCCCCAAATATCCCGCCCGGATGGACGGCTCCTGCCCCTGGACCGGATTCAAATTCAAGGTGCGTACCCCCAAAGATCTCAATGCCAGAAAGGCTTATATCATCTTCACATTACGCAAAGCCACCGGAACCGTCTGGATCGACGAGATCAAAATCAATGAAATCAGGAAAAAATAAGGCAACTAAAATGAAAATCAACAAACTTCTTCTTCTTCTTGCGGCACTGCCTCTTTTCTCTTTGAGCGCAGTTCCTGTGTTTGCTCCGAAACCTGTGAGTCCCCGCTCCTTCAAGGTGGAAGAGGGGAACCTTTCTCTCCTTGAAAAGGGCAAGGTGAACTTCGTGATCTACACCCCCCGCAACGCCAACAAAAATGTCAGAAAGGCTGCGGCTGAACTTGCTTCCATGCTTTCAGAAGTGTGCGGAACTACCGTCAAAGTTGTATCAACGCTCCCCGCTGATAAAAAGATGACGGTCATCCGTGTGGGGGACGGAGATTTTGCCGCCGCCAACAGTATCGACCCCGGGAAAATCGACCGTGACGGATTCGTCATCGCAGCACGGGGCAATCAGCTGCTGATCGCAGGGAGCGATATCCACGATGCCGACTTCGGACGGGGAACGCTTTTCGGTGTCTGGGAGTTCCTTGAACGCTTCGCAGGAGCCCGCTTCTATTTCCCCGGCAAACAGGGGACTCTGCTCCCCCGGAAAAAGGATTGGCAGATCCCGGCTGTGACCTTGTATGACCGTCCCGACAACCAGTACCGCAGGATCTACTGGAAAGCTCTGGATTACGGCGGCGACTTCTGGTATGACAAAAAGGTGGACCAGAATACAGGTGAGGCGCAGCAGCGTGAGCGGCTCCGTGAATCCAATCTGCTCCTGCCCAACTGCCACGGACTTGCCTATCTGAACTATGTCAAACGCTTCGCCAAAAGCCGCCCCGAATTCTTTGCCGTGAAGCCCGACGGAAGCCGCGCCGACGGTTCACTTGTCCGTGTCCCCAGCGATGCCGGCGGACATCTCTGTTTCAGCTCCGGCATCATGGAAGAGATCTATCAGGATGCCAAAGCCATTCTTTCGGGACCCGCCGCTGTTGAAAAGCGCAAGATCAAAGGACTTTACTCCCGCTGGTCCCACACCCATACCTTTTTCAATTTGATGCCCAACGACTCCATGGCGCGCTGCCGCTGCAAAGATTGTGCCCCCAGCTTTGAAGGATTGCGTCACGGCAATAATTACAGCGATAAAGCGGCATCCTTTCTCTGGAAAAAGCTCCTGACCATCCCCAACCGGCTGAAAAAGGAAAAGATCCCCGGTTTCGTCACCATGATGGCATACGATCTCTGCCGCAAGGTTCCCGCCGACCCCATCCCCGACAATGTGATCATGCAGGTCGCCCTCGTGGGACCGTGGAAAGAACGGAACGCTGCCGGACAGAAAGAAAGTTTCGACAATCTCAAAGCGTGGGTCAGAAAGATCAACTCCAAAGTCTATCTCTGGAACTACGCCACCAAGCTCCATGTCCGCCATATCCCTGCGGTCCCCAACTTCACCCCCAAAGCGGTGGGCAGATACTACAAAGAAGCTGCCCCTTATATTTTCGGAACATTCCTTGAAGCTGAGTCCGACTGCTGGTTTTTCGGACACCTGAACTTTTACGTTTTCTCAAAGCTCATGTGGAACACCACTACCGATGTGGATGCTCTCCTTGAAGAGTACCGTGAACGCATGTTCGGCAAAGGCGCCGCCCCCGTAAAAGAGATCATGGATATCATGGAAGACAAGTGGCTCGACGAAATCATCGGCAATACTGTGGAAACCGATGCGGGACCTGTGACCACCCCCCCTTCCGAATACAAGCTCTGGCATACCATTTATCCCCGCAAACTGATCCGCCATGTCAACGGACTCTTTGACAAAGCCCTGCGCCTCGCCGCTGACGACAGAGAAACTGTTGAGCGTATCAGGATGTTCCGCAAAGGGGTCTGGGCGCCTCTGGTCAAGGCTTCGGACGACTATTTCCGCAAGGCTTCCGCCGTAGACATGTGGCGCACTTCCGTGAAGCTCCTCAAAGCAGGCGAAAAGGTGGTCATCGACGGCAAAGGGGATGATGCGGCGTGGCAGGATGCCCCTGAAATCGCCCTGATACCTCTTCAGAAAGTTGATGCCGAAGTCCACACCTTTGTCAAGCTCATGGCGGATGAAGAGAACTTCTATTTCCTCTTTGACTGCCGGGAACCCCTGACCGCAAAAATGCGCCGGAGCAAACGCCCCTTTGACGATGAGAATATGTGGGAGGATAACGCCGTTGAAATACACCTTGACCCCGCAGGCACACGGAAACAGGCGTTTCAGATCATGATCGACAGCCACGGCGATATCGCCGATCTGCAATACACCCCCGGCAAACTGGGATTCAACTGGAAATGGCACAGCAAAGCCGTCGCCAAAACCTCTCTGAACCCCGGGAAAAACTGGTTCGTCGAGGTGAAACTCCCCCGGAAATCTGTTGAAGCTGAAAAGCTCACTTCCCTTGTTGCCAACTTCAACCGTCACCGCACCATCAACGGTATGAAGCTCCACCCCTTCTACACCTGGAGTCCCTACGCCCGCACTTTCGGCGATCTGCCCAACTTCGGACGGCTCTATCTCGGGGAACTCCCCGAAAAGAACCTCTATACCGACGGCGATTTCAAGTACACCGGCATCAAACGGATGTGGAAGAGTTCATGGATCAACTGGGGACCCATGCCCGCGCGTGATGAAAAGATCTTCCGTACCGCAGGGGTTTCCATCCGCCTTGAGGGCGACAGCAAACGCAACGCTATCATCCACCGTCTGCCCCAGCTCAAGCCCGACACGAGATACCGTTTGAGTTTCTTCATCCGTCAGGAAAATGTGAAACTGCTCCCCGGCAAAGGACCTCAGGGCGGCGGCTTCTATATCCGCATCGACGACGGAAACGGCAAGGTGCGCTATTTCCCCGGACACTCTTTCTTCGGCTCCATCCCCTGGACCCGCTGGGAGTATATTTTCAAGACCGCCCCCGCCAAAACAGAAACTTTGGACCGGGCATACCACCACTATATCCTGCGCAACGCCTCAGGAAAAGTCTGGCTCGACCACATGGAACTTGTGGAACTGCCCAAAAAATAGAGCCGCAAACAAACGATTGGGGCGATAACTTTGCGCTCGCTTTGCCATGGGTAACTGGTTATAGGTCTTATAAGTCTTATAAGTCTTATAGGCATTGGCTGGTGATGACTTGACTTCCGTGGCGTCTGCCAGGCGTGGTTGGCTGAAGGCTCCCCTGCCAAACCTCACTTTGCGGTCCTCGCAGCTCGTCGCAGCTATTCGGTCGGCACAACCATAAAGTCCGACTTGTCCGCACCAGAGTTTAAAAAATCAGGTTTTTCTGAAATTTCTCTTGCATTTTCAGAAGTTGTGTGGTATTGTATCACAAAAGGAGGTTATTATGAGAAAATCACAACAACTGCTCATGGTCCTTCTTCTGGTGGGTACCGGTTGTGCCCTTGAAGGACGACATCATCACAACGAAGGCGTCCACCTCGCTGCCGAAATCGTCGGTCTGGTGCGTACCGCTGTCGCTCCCCCCACGAAAACCGTGGTGGTGACTCAACCCGCCCCCGCCCCTGTGGTGGCCACGCCCGCCCCCGTGGTGGTGACTCAACCTGCCCCGGCGCCCGTGGTGGTCACGCCCGCCCCCGTGGTGGTGACTCAACCTGCCCCGGCGCCCGTGGTGGTCACGCCTGTTCCTGTGGCTTCACCTGTGGTCATCCCCGATTACGGATACGGCTGGTGGCAGGGAACATGGGTCCCCTGCTACAACAACTGGTACTGGTACCACGGAACATGGGTCTGGGGAGGCAGAGGACCCCGCCCCGTGCCGCCCCGCTGGGCGCCTGATTTCCGCAGACGGCCCCTGCCGCCTCCGCCGGCCCGTCCACGTCATATCCATCACCGTCCGGCACCTCCGCCGCCCCGGTATCATCATCACCGTCCGGCGCCTC
>JAZONY010000030.1:0-6440 GCA_045654705.1 Victivallaceae bacterium | reverse complement strand
ACATAGAGAGGTTTGACGGGGGTTTTGGAGTCGATGTTGCTGTGATAGACCTTTTCGGCGGGGAGAATGGGATCTTTCAAAAAGGCGCAGTGGGTGACGGTGGGGAGTTTGCCGCTGATTTCGAGGGGAACGGCAAAACCGCAGCCTTCGATATTGGCGCCGGAAGCGGTGACTTTCACTTTGCCGTTTGTAAAGTTGATATCACGCAAGGTCACATTCTTACCGGAGACAGTCAGAGATGAGGTGATGACAGCACGCTGACCTGCACCTCTGGAACGCAAAGTGACGTTGTCGTTTTTGATGACAGTTCCGGCATAGGCCCCGGGGAGCAGATAGGCGGTCGCTCCGGCGGGGACTTTGCTGATGCTCTTCCAGGCGTTCTGAACGGAGCGTCCGGAGTTGGTGTCACGGCCGAAAGGTGAGATGAAATAGAGGTTTTTGTCCCCTTTGAGTCCCTTGTCAGAGGCGGGAACGCCCTCCTGAGGGCGGTAGTCGTAGTTTTCAGGATCGGCAAAGAGTTTGTCGTGGTCGCTCTGGCGGATCTTATCCGCTCTCAGCAGATTGGTTTCGTAGCCGAAAGCGTTGACTCCGGCAGAGGTGCAGTTCTTAATGTTGTTGGAGTGAAGTCCGAACTGGCTGTAAGAGTTGATGATCCAGCTGTTGAGGTTTCTTGCCTTGATGGCAGTTGCTTCATCGCCGAAAGAGACACAGTTTTCGATCTTGCAGTTTTCCGCTTCGGCACCGTAAATGCGGATCCCGATAGGACCGCCCGGTTTGGCACTGTAAAAGGAAAGACTGTTTTTGATGGTGGCATTCTTTGCAGGACACCAGACCACAAGTCCGCCCCCCGAAGAGGGGTTGAAAGAACCATTGGCATAAACGGTGCAGCGGTCGATGGTGCCGCCGTCGCCGTGGCCGATGTGGATACCGTTGGCGTTGAAAAAGGCTTTGCAGTTCCGGACCGTGGAGTTGACAGGACGGTTGATGCGGATGGCGTAAGCACTGGAACTCATACCGTCAGGCAGGCGGTCGTGGGTGTAAAAGCCTGTGACCATAAGTCCTTCCACGGTGACATTGACAGGTTTCTGCAGATAAAGTCCGCAGGTCTTGATGACGGAAATGGTATAGAAGTGTTTGTCGGGCGATTGACCATCGGAAGTGGAAATATAAAGTTTCCCGTTGGGCTGATCGTAGTAGAAACGGCTGCGGGTGAATTCGAGTTCACGGATGGTCGCCGCCTGAAGCAGGATCTTGAAGGTGTCACGCTCATTGACCGCATTGGCATTGCCTTTCCAGTCGGTGACATAGGTGAAGCGGGTTCCGGGGACAGGACGGAATGCAGGAGCATCCATGTCGCCTCTGAGCAAAACAGTTCCGGGGAACTTGGCACGGATGACGGTCTGTTTGTCCGGGGCGCCCAGATTGGCAAATTCGATGGATTCACGGTAGACGCCGGGGAGAATGGTCAAAGTGTCCCCCGGCTTCATGGCGTGGATACCTGCTTTGATGGTTTTGAATTGAGCGTTCTGCCCCACGAAAAGCTCAGCTCCTGTCAACGCAGAAACCAGCACCGCTGCAAGAAGAAAAAAAGTTCTTTTCATCTCTTTGTCCTTATATACTTTAATGTTGAGTTTATCAGGCTGTCATTCTGTATTTAATATACCCCTTGACCTTTGAGAAGTCAAGAGGAGTTTTGAGGATTTTTATTTGTTCCGGAAAAACAGTCAACTTTAACTTGCATTGTTTACTTTGTGATGTTATATTTAGTAAAAGAAGTTTTTTCAGGTGAAACCTACAAAATAAGGAATTGTCAAAAATGTCTAATTTCGGTGATTTGATCCAGGAATATTATGTCAAAAAGTTCCGGGCCAATGATGCTCAGCGCAAGGCTGAGATCGATTCTCTCAAAAGCGCTGAGGATGCCAGAAAGTTTATTGCCAAAGTCCGTGCCCGTATTGCCGCGGCTTATGATTTCCCTGCGGAACGCTGCCCCCTCAATCCCCGTATCGTCGGTACCCATGAGCGTGAAGATTTTACTGTCGAAAATGTGATTTACGACAGCCGTACCGATTTCCCCGTCAGTGCCAACCTTTACATCCCCAAAAAGCGCACCGGCAAAGTCCCCGGCGTGATCTTCCTCTGCGGACACTCTTCCGACGGTAAATTCAGCGATACCTATCAGGCTGTGATGATCTCTCTCTGCCGCAAAGGATGTGTCGTCCTGGGCATCGACCCCATCGGGCAGGGCGAAAGACGGCAGTACCCCTACGATGAATTCCTCCACAATGTGAGAGAACACAATCTTCTGGGCCGCCGTATGCTTCTTTCCGGCGACAACATGGGCGCATGGCGTGTTTACGATGCCATCCGCGGACTTGACTATCTGCTGAGCCGTGAAGAGGTGGATCCTGAACGTGTCGGCGTGACCGGAAACTCCGGCGGCGGCACCCTGACCACTCTGGTTTCCGGTGTCGATGACCGTTTCACCGCCGCCGCCCCCAGCTGCTACATCACCCGCTGGCTGCGCAATGTTGAAAACGAACTGCCCGTCGATGCGGAGCAGATCCCTCCCGGCGTGGCTGCCGACGGCGGCGAAATGGCGGACTTCCTCATTGCTCAGGCTCCCCGTCCTCTGCTGATCCTCGGTCAGAAAAATGACTTCTTCGATATCCGTGGTACCCGTGAAGTCTATGAAGAGGTGAAAAAGATCTACGCTCTTCTGGGCAAAGAGGAAAATGTCGGTATCTTTGTCGGTCCCACCAACCATGGATACAGCATCCACAACCGTGAAGCCGCTTACGGATTCTTCGGCAAAAACTTCAACCTCGATGCCGATGACAAAGAACCTGAAAACCAGTACTTCACCCCTGAAGAACTGGCCTGTACCCCCGGAATGAGTTCTCTGAATGTCCCCGGCTCCAGGACGGTCAATGACTTCATCGCCGAGCGTACTCTTGCCACCATTGCCAACCGTCCCAAACGCACCCCCGACGAACTCCGCGCCGAACTGAAAAAGGTGCTGGGCATCGGCGAGGTGAAAGTTCCCACCTACCGTCAGCTCAGGGGTAAATATTTCCCCGATGCCAAGAGAGGTTTCAGCCGCTACGGTGTGGAAACTGAGGAACATCTGATCTGCACCCTGTCTCTGCTGGGTGAAACGCCCTCCTATCAGCACATCCCCGCTTCTGAAGTTGCGGAACTTTATATCCCCAACACCGGCTGTCAGGAGGAACTTCTGACCCGTGAAGTTCCCAAGAACCGCAATGTTTTCGGTTTCGACTACCGCGGCGTGGGCGAAAATATGCCCAACGGATGCGATCAGAGTGCCGTCAGAGATTTCTTCGCCTATTACACCTTTGACTATCATTTTGCTTCTCTGGCACTCCTCAGAAACGAAAGTATGCTGGGCCGCCGTGTCTATGATATCCTCTGCGCCATCAAGCTGCTCAAGGCTTACGGCAATGAAAAGATCATGCTCACCAGCTCCGGCATCGGACAGGTCCCCGCTCTGCTGGCGGCGTTCCTCACCGATGAGAAGATCATCCCCTCTTTCGACCACAAGGTGCGTACCTGGAAAGATTCTGCTCTTTCCCCCAAGGATACTCTGCCTCAGTCCATGGGCAACTTCAATATTCTTGCCCTCACCGATCTGGATGAGATCCAGGCTCTGGTGGAAGCCGGACTTTGACCGTAAGAGGTTCAGCGCATGAAAAAAGTCATCGTTTTCGGCGGTACCGGGTGGCTCGGTCACAAAGTTGCTTTGAATTTTGCAAAAGAAGGCTGCGATGTGACCGTTGTTTCCCGGGGTGTCAAGGGACAGTTTATCGAGCGTCTCGGTTCCATCCGTCAGATCCAGGCGGATAAAAAGTGCGAAGAAAGTATGCGTGAAATTCTCTCTGAGAAGTACAACATCATCATCGACACTGTCCCCAATGTGGACTCCATGAACCACATTTTCAAATATGCGGGGAGCGAGCTGGAACACTACATCCACTGCTCCTCCACCGGCGGATATGCCCCTCTGCCTTTCATCCCCTGCGACGAAACCGCCCCCTACGGCGGTTTTGAGGGAAAATCCGGCTGGGCGGCAAAGGCAATAGTGGACAATCTTGCCATGGAGTTTTTCTGCAGAAACGGCTTCCCCTCCACGGTGATCCGTCCCTGCTACATCACCGGCACCGGCGATATGCTGCCTTTGGACAATCTGGGGGGCAGACGCCCGGATTTCATCCCCGACATTCTGGCGGGAAAGGTCCTTGATCTCCCCGAAGACGGTCAGGCTCTGTTGCAGCCCATCCACGTCGATGACCTTGCTGATTCCTTTGTGCTGGCGGCGAAAACCCGTGTTTCCATCGCCCAACGTTACAACATCTGTCTTTCACATGCCGTGCCGATCAAACGCTATGTTGAACTCAATGCCGAAGCCATCGGCTGTGAGGCAAAGATCAATTATATGAGCGTTCCCGATATGCTCGCCAAATACGGCGACACCATCGATGCCATCTGGCTGCGCTTCTTTGCAACCCACATGTGCTTCACCATCGAAAAGGCGCGCCGTGAGTTGGGATATGCCCCCAAACACACTCCCGAAGAGACCATCCGTGAAACGGCACGGGCGACAGCTTTGAAGTGCGGCGCAACCTTCTGACGGCGATTTGATCATGAATTGGATGTTAGTCAAAACCATCGGCTTGCTGGTCCTTTCAAACTGCTTTATGACCTTTGCGTGGTACGGGCATTTGAAAAATCTCAACAACAAGCCCTGGATCGTCGCCGCCCTCATCAGCTGGGGGATCGCTCTCTTTGAGTATCTGATCCAGGTCCCCGCCAACCGTATCGGTCACGACGGGGGACTCACTCTTGCCCAGCTGAAAATACTTCAGGAGGTCATCACCCTTTCGGTGTTCGTGCCTTTCTCTCTGCTTTACATGAAAGAGTCTTTGCGCTGGAACTATCTCTGGGCGGCACTCTGTATGGCAGGAGCTGTCTATTTTATCTTCAAAAAGTAAAATTTTTCAATGGAAATACTGCGCTTCAAATTGAATGACCCCGCTGAATACGGGCTGCCCCCTGTGACTCTTGCCCCTGAAAACTGGCGCAACGGTGTGGTGGTCCGTATGCCCAATCATCTGGGGGATGCTGTCATGGCGCTGCCTGCGCTTCATGCTTTGAGTCAGACCGTGCCTGAAAACTGCGGTGTTTTTGTGGTCGCTCCTGAAATGTTCAGGCGTTTTTATGCCGCTTTGCCCTTTGTCGGCTTTTTTATCGGACTTGGCAAAGCCCACGCCAACTGGTCGTTCCATGAGATCCGTGAAGTCAAAAAGCTCCGTGCAGGTGTGGGGGTCTTTTTCAACAACTCCCCCCGTGATGTGATCGCCATGCGCCTTGCCGGGGTGCGCCGTCTTTACGGAGCTGCCGCAAGGGGACGGGGGATCTTGCTCACCAAAGCCTTCAAGCTCAAACGCCAGCAGATCCCCGGAGTCAGAGCGCAGGAGCATCTTGCTTCACGCTATCTTGCCATTACAGGGGCACTTGGCGCACCCGCCTGGGACGGTGTGACACTGCCTGAATTCAGTTTTGCACGCTCCGGCGACGAAGAACGAACTGAGATCTGGTCTCTCTGCGAACATCCGCAGATGCTGCTCCTGGGGCCCGGTGCCGCCTACGGTGACGCCAAGTGCTACGGCAGCGACCGCTACAATGCCATTGCAAAGTGGTGGATCGGCAACGGCGGCATCGTCGTTGTGGCAGGGGGAAAATCCGAAGTCGGAACAGGAGATGAGGTCTGTCAGGGGCTTCCTGCTGAAAAATGTTTCAATATGTGCGGAAAAACCGATTTGGCAGAGTTGATGCAGCTGATACGCTTTTCCCGGTTCATGGTCTGCAACGACTCAGGCATCATGCACCTGGGCGCAGTTCTGGGAAAGGCGGGCGTTGCCGTTTTCGGCTCCACCGATCCCACGGCAACGGGCCCCATTTCCCCGCTGTGGCACGCCCTTTCGGAGCGGACAGAGTGTTCGCCCTGTTTTGAGCATATCTGCCCTTACGGCCATAAAAAGTGTATGTCCTCCGTCAGCGCAGAAGCTGTTATCGATGTGATGAAAAAGATTCTCGATTGATTCGGAAATTTTACCTTACAGGAGTGTTTCAATATGTGTGAAGTGACTTTTCAAGATGTCAAAGTCTTCTGGGATGAGCAGCAGCTTACCTTTTCCAACGGTGCTTACAGCAGAAAATATTCTCTGGAAACGCCCTTGCTCCATACCCTTGAAATGAGAGATAACTCCGGCAGACTTTTTGCCGGGGAAACCGCAGAAAAATTTGATGCCGACCTTTACGGTTACGCTTATCAGAGCGAGTTCAAGGCGTGGCGTCTGGAAACGGTCAACGCAGTCGTGAGATGTGAGCTGCCCTTTGAGAGCGACCATATCCTTGTGACA
>JAZONY010000029.1:0-17554 GCA_045654705.1 Victivallaceae bacterium | reverse complement strand
TCGTTGCTCCCCAACGACACGCCCCACAGGTCGCAAAGAATGGGGGCTTGGGGGAAAGAAAGCGCTGGCGCTGTCTTTACCCCAACTCCGCAGACCTCTTTAACTCAAGCACAACCTCAAGTATGACCAAACAAAAAGGTTTAGTCACACTCTCAACCCCTCAGTACTGGTAAACGCTCTGATTTTGCATGAGTGTCCGGTGCGGCACTTTGTCGGACATGTCGGACAAGTCGGACAAGTCGGACTTTATTGGTGTGCCGCAGGTGCAAAAAAAAGAGGGTGCTGCGAAACATCGGGTTTTGCAACAGAGTTTTTTGTCTTTCAGCTTCTTCTTCTGGCGAAATAGGTGTAGATATCTTCGGCAAGTTTTTCCCCGAGCCGGGGACACTTTTCCAGAATCTCTTCCGGGGTGAGTTTTCTCAACGCTGCGACGGAACCGAAAGTCTGCAAGATGAGGGTGCGCCTTTTTTCGCCGATGCCGGGGATCTCATCAAGGACCGATGCCGCCAGCAGTTTATCCCTGCGGCGGCGGTGGCGGGTGATGGAGTAACGGTGAGTTTCGTCGCGGACACTCTGGAGCAGCCGCAAGGCGGGATCGTGGCGGGAAAGGATGACGGGATCACTTTTGCCGGGGAGAAAGATCTCTTCGTTCCGTTCCGCAAGTCCCAGGACGGGGATGACGGGGCATTTGAGTTCATAAAGGGGCCTGATGGCGGCGCCCAGCTGTCCTTTGCCGCCGTCGATGAGGAGCAGGTCGCACATTTCAGATTTTTCCTCAAGGACACGGCTGAATTGTCGTCTCACCGCTTCGGCGATCATGCTGAAGTCGTCGATGCCCTCCACGGTCTTGATATTGAATGTACGGTAGCTTGAACGGTCGGGCTTGCCGTCACGGAACACCACCATCCCTGAAACCGCCAGAGTTCCGAAAGTGTTGGAAATATCAAATCCCCAGATCAACCGGGGCGGTTTGGGGAGTTTCAACGCCTCCTGAAGTGAGCGGACAGCGGAAATGCCCGTGGGAACGCCGGGGAGTTCGGGATTTTCAAAGGCACGGCTTTTGCGTGAAAAGACCGCCCGCAGGTTTTGAAGTATTTCACGGTAGCGTGCCGCCTGTTCAAACTTTTCTTCGGCGGCGAAAGCGCGCATTTTTGCTTCAAGTTCCTCTTCAAGGGGGGCGATGTTGCCGTTGAGGACCTCAAGGCAGCTGTTGAGCAGTTGGGTATACGCCTCTTCTGTGATGTTGCCCCGGCAGGGGGCGGAACAATCTTTCATGATCCTTTTGAGGCAGCGTTTGCAGCTTTCCTCATCAGGGTTTTCATCTTTGCACGCCCTGAGTTTGAATCGCTGCAAGAGATATTCGAGGGTGCTTTTCAGGGCGGAGCCGTGGGGGAAGGGACCGAAATAGCGGGCGTTGTCCCCGGCTTTGAAACGGGCGCAGCGGAGCGTGGGGAACTTCTCAGACATATCCAGCTTCAAAAGCAGATAGCGTTTGTCGTCCCGCATGAGGATATTGTAGCGGGGGGCGTAGGCTTTGATGAGACGGGATTCCAGAATCAACGCCTCATCATCACTGCGGACCACTTCAAAGTTCCATTCGGCGATACTGTTGATGAGGGAGCGCAGCTTGGGATCGGCACTGCGGCTGCGGGCAGGCTGAAAATAGTTGCCGAGCCTGCGCCGCAGATTGCTGGCTTTGCCCACATAGATCACATTCCCGAAACGGTCACGGAAAACGTAAACGCCGGGCTTTGCGGGGATCTCCCCCGGATGGTATTCTGAAACGGTCACTTGGAAGAATTCCCCCGGGAACTTTTATTTTCCCACAGTGTCCAGCCATTCCATATTGGCTTTGACCGCTTTGAAAAAGAAACGGGGATCCATTTCACGCTGCTGGGAAACAGGGGGACGCATACCGCCGTGGTCGATTTCATAAATCAGGAGGAAATCGCTGCCAAGGCGCCGGATCTCTTTCATGATTTTCACCCAGTCAAGGACCCCTACGCCGGGCATCCAGTGGCACTCGTCAAACTCGTCGCAGTCGGAAATATGGAAAGTGCGGATATATTTGCCCAGACGGGCGATCCACTCAGGGACCTCAGCCCAGAAAAAACCGGCGTGGTTGACATCGAAACAGAGCCCCACGGTGTCGGGGAGATCTTTCAGCACCTTTTCCATTTCCTCCGGGGTCTTGCCGATGGAGCGGCGGGGACAGAGTTCCAGATTGAGGGACATGCCGTGTTCTGCGGCGGTGACAGCCAATCTTTCAAGGGTGTTGCGCAAGGCGGCGATACTGCTTTCACGGGACTGCCCCTCGGGACCTGCGCCGGGGTGGATGGTCAGATGTTTCATGCCCAGAGGTGCGGCAGTTTCGATGAAGTTGACAAAACGGCGGAAACAGATATCACGCTCAAAATCATTTTCCTGGGCGGGGGCTTCGTAAGAGTACCAGGCGGGCATGTGGATACTGGGGAATGCGATTTCCCCCGCTTCGATATGGGGGAGCAGGAATTCGATATTCCTTTTCAGTTCACGGACAGGGGGGAAGGGACCGCAGGAGTATTCAAAATTCCTGATGCCGGACTCGATCATCCGTTTGACCCAGAGTTCTTTGTTCATACTGTCATGAGGAACGGAACTTGCAAATTGAAAAGCCATAATACACCTCCTTTTAGAATATCCGGCATTTAATATACACGGCTCCCGCTCTTTTTTCTACCGGCAAAAAATATTTTTCGGTAAAAAAGGAATGAGGAAAGAAAATTTGATTTGCCAATAAGGTGAAAAGAGTGTATATTATCTTAAATGAGGCAATTTCAAAACTCCTCAAAATCGTCAAAGTGTCCTCGCTTTGATCTGTAAAGAAGAGCGTTCTCAGCTGTTACCTTCCAGGTAGCAGCTTCAAACTACTCCTTACAGCTCTTTGCGAATGACAACTTTGCCACTTTTTGAATGACTTTTGAAATTACCTCAAATGATTACAAAAACTGTAAGGAAAAACTTTTAATGATCGACTTTTCCATCAATAAAGAGGTTCTGGCACGCAACATCCGTGAAGCACGGAAAAACAATATCGTTCTGCCGACTATTGCTCAGTTGAAAAATCCTCAACTGATCCCCGATACCATCAAAGAACAGCTGAAGCAGGTCGGGATGCAGGAGTTTTCTCCCCTGAACCTTTTCCGTATCACATGGAAAAATGAACCTGTTGAAGCAGGCGGTACTTACGGCACCCCCAACATCATCGAACTCCCCTCATCCCTCACCGGTGTCAAGGCGCGGATCTTCTGTCTCGTGGGCAAATATTTCCCCACCGGATGCCACAAGGTGGGCGCCGCTTACGGTTGTATGGTCCCCAAACTTGTGACGGGGCAGTTCGACGTGGTCAACCAGAAATCGGTGTGGCCCTCAACGGGCAACTTCTGCCGGGGCGGTGCTTTCAACGCCAAGATCCTCGCCTGCGAATCCATCGCCGTCATGCCTGAGAATATGAGTCAGGAGCGTTTTGAATGGCTTTCAGGCATCGTCAGCGAAACGCTGCGCCTGAAAGGGGGGGACTCCAATGTGAAGGCGGTCTTTGATTGTGTCAACGATTTGAAGCGCAACCGCAAAGATGCCATGATCTTCAACCAGTTCGACGAAATGGGCAACCACTTGTGGCACTATCATGTCACGGGAACTGCCGCCGCTGAGGCGTTTCAGATGATCGCCCGTGAGGGGGACCGTTTTGCAGGTGTCTGTTTTGCCACCGGCTCCGCAGGAACCATCGGCTGCGCCGACTACCTGAAAGAGGTCTATCCCGGTATCAAGGTCGCCGCCGTGGAGTCGCTCCAGTGTCCCACCATGTGGAACAACGGTTTCGGCGAACACCGTATCGAGGGCATCGGCGACCGCCATGTGCCGTGGATCCACAATATGCGCACCACCGACGATATCATCTGTATCGACGATGCCGACCCCATGGGACTGCTGAGACTTTTCAACGAACCCGAGGGGCACCGCTATCTGGTGGAGGAAGCAGGTGTCGATCCCGACTTTGTGGAAAAACTTGCTCTTTTCGGTATTTCCGGTATCGCCAACGTGCTGGCTTGCATCAAGATGGCAAAGTATTACGAACTGACCGAAAAGGATATTCTGGGAACGGTCCTGACCGATACCTCTGTTCTCTACCGCTCCCGCATCAGGGAACTTGCCGCCGCAGACGGTCCTTATTCACTCTGCAAAGCGGCGGCTGCCCACGCTTCTGCCATGCTGGGGATCCGCACTGACTATGTGCGTGAGCTGACCTATCCTGAGAAAAAGCAGATCCACAACCTCAAATACTACACCTGGGTCGAGCAGCAGGGACACTCTGCCGAAGAGCTGAACGCTCTCTGGTATGATCCCGAAAACACCTGGGAAGCGGTCCACAAAGAGATCGACCAGCTGGATGAACTTATCAATGAGTTCAACTCAGCCGTTCTGTAAGTGTTATGGACATCTTCCCTCTGAAAAACAGGATCTTTATCCGTCTTTACGGTGAACTTGTTTCAGGAGTCTATGAAGATAAACAACTGCCACCGGAGCAGACTTTTGCCCGGCAGCTGGGCGTCAGCCGGAATACCTTGCGCGCGGCTCTGGAAATGCTGGAAAACGAAGGCGTACTGCTCCGGGCCCGTGCTGTCGGAACTTTGCCGCTCACCGGAAACACCAGCGGATTTGCAGGCAGTTTTCTCTATTGCATGGCAGAAAAACGCAGCTCGCCTCATGTGGGGAATTCCATCTTTTGCGGTATTACTGCCGCAGCCAAAGCCGCCGGAGGCAGAGCTGATTTCTGTTCAGTGGAAAATCTGAAAAATATTTCCGCTGAAGAGCTGCGTGCCGTTTTGCTTGCCGCCAACTGCCGGGGAATCATTATGCTGCAACGCAATTTTTGCGGCGGCGAAAAAATCATTGATTACCTTAAAAGCATCGGATTGCCCGTCGTGCTGGCTTATTGCGAAGAGGGCGACGCCGCCATTACCGGTTTTGCCGCGATCCGGCACAGCGGCAGAGAAAGCTGGCTGACGGCGCTGCGTTATCTGGTTGATACAGGCCACAGACGCATCGTTACTCTGACGCTGGAAAAAGAACTGGTCAGAGAGTGTTTTCCGGCAGCTGAATATGATGCACACCTGACCGGAATGGGGCTTGAAATCAGCTGCAATCCGGTGTTGAGATGTGCTATGAATGACAAGTCCATCTATGAAAAACTTGCCCCACTGTTTCAAAGTGCCTGCGTCCCTGACGCTATTCTCTGCTACTCCGATTACTGGGCGCTGCCGGTATACCGGGTGTTGAAGAAAATGAAAAAGCATATCCCGCAGGATGTTTCTGTCATGGGGTATTGCGGTTCTGTTGATGCACAGTTTATAACTCCTGAGCTGACGACCGTCGCTATCGGATATGAAGAAATCGGCTGGATGGCGGTCAGAATGTTGACGGATGCCGCTTCATGGTTCAATGTTGCCGGACGGACTCCGCCTGAGTTTACCTCCCCCTTTATGCTGAAAGTCAGAGAAAGCACCGCGCTGCGCTGAAAAAAAACGTGCCTCCGGATTTTTATTCACGGAAGGCACGCTTTTTTTGCAGGGGAAATGCTTATTTTTTGTTTCCTTCCGCAACTTCCACAAATTCCACCTGATCAAACCAGACTTTACCGCAGGCTCCCCCTATGGTGAAGTGGATATAAGGCTTATAGTTGGTGCCCAGAGGCTTGTTAGAGGTCCGGTAAGTGTGTTCCCATCTTGTCCACGGCAGGGAGCCGAAAACTCTGTTGGTGGGGAAATAACGTGCCACACCGTTGCCGTCGTCAAGTCTCACATGGAATCCGCACCATTTGGGGTTTTTCCCGGGAAGAGGGGTGATATTTTCCTGCCTGACAAAGAAACTCAAACGGTAAAGGGTGTTGGGTTTCAGCATGGGCATACGGTGTACAAGATCATTCTTTTTCCCCTCAAGGCGGATGGAAACTCCTTTGGTACGGAAATACTGCGTGTCACGGGCGGGCAGATATCCCCAGTTGAACCAACCGCTTTTTTTATTGCCTTTGATGGCTGTATTGGCAAATCCCAGATCTGTCACCAGATTTTTACTGACACTTTTACCCAGATGGAGCGTTCCGAAATTGGCAATGTCTCCGAAGCTGAGAGCATGGGGACTCCAGGTGTAATAGGGATGGACCTTGACACCGTTGATGACACGGTTGCGGTTGAAGTTGGCAACAAGAGTATTGCCCTTGACGGCGGTCATGTTTTTACGGGGAACTTTGACTTCAACGAACCATCCCTTGCCGGGGAGAAGAGTGGTTTTTGCCACGGCGCCGCTGTTCCACTTCCAATTTGAGTTGAGGGGGGTGACTTTGATATGAAGATCGGCAACAGCACCGTAACTGTCGATCATGATCTGGAAATCCTCCTGACGTTTGCCCGCAGGGTCAAGGTGGATCTCAATGGCGTTATCCATCCACATATCTTTGGAGTCAAAGGGGCGTTTTTCACGGCGCATTTTATCGGTGAGAGGTTCACGGCAGTCAAAGAGAAAATAGAAATTTTCTTCATCAGCAAGCATCTTGACAGTGGTATGGACTTCCACAAAATCTTTCTTGAGGCCGATGAGCGAGATGTAAGGGGCCTCTTTCCAGGGGGCATCGTCTCCTTTGCCGTCAATAAGGATCTTTTCGCCTTTTTTCAGGAGTCCCATATCACTTTTCCAGTGTTCCACGGCGGCAGCTTTGCGGAAATAGCTTGCTGCGGCCTCCTCAGTCGGTTTCCAGAGAGCTGTGCGGAAGAATTTGATACGCTCAACAGCAGCTTTGTCTTTACCGGCAAGCTGAACGGCTTTGTCAAAGAGAGCGTTGATCCGTTTGATCTCCGTCTGAGAGAAGATTTTTGTCCACAAACGGTGTTCTGAAGGGGGCGCTGAGGCGGGGCCCACAGAGGTTTCAATGGTGTTGCCCACGACATTTTTCAGCCAATGTCTTTCAAGATCTTCCATGATCTCTTTCATGGGAGCGGCGCCTTTGCCGAACATCAAAGTACGGTATTCATCAAGGAGTTTGTCCACATCGGTGGTGTGATCCCACATGACTTTGGAAAAGACATAGAAGTTCAGATGACCGAAGAACCAGTAGTCGGACTCTGCTTCAAGGAAGGTTCCGAAACTGTACTTATACATACGCTTGTAATAAGAGCCGATGGCTTTGGGGGTGAAGTTGGGAACATCCGGAAGATGGCGCACATTGTATTTGGTTGAGTAGTTCCACAGATAGATCTTTTTGTTGATCTTTCTGACCCACTGTTTCAGGATCTCTTCATCCTTGCGTTGGGACTCCGGCTGAAGTTCTTTCCACGCTCCCGTGTGGGCGACCTGCATGATGACGTTGTCGGGAATGGGATCGGCAGGAACATTCCGGCAGAGGTCGTATGCCATCATGGTCACATAGCCCGGGACCCCCTCTTTTTTCAGGCGGTTGGGAACGGTCAGCAGCTTTTTCCAGAGGAACGCCGCCGCCTTGTCGGTGTAGCCGCCGCCTTCGGTGTGTCCTTCAAAGTAGGGTTTGCACTTTTCGCAGCGGCAGCGCCCCATGGAGTCGTTGGGCATCAGGTTGAAAAAGGGCTTGTTGTGCGCCCACTTGGTGTAGCCTTTCATGTTGCGCTTTGCAATGGCTTCAGGCCCGGTGAGAACGGCTTTGGCGTCCTGATAGATCTCTTCCATGATGTTGGAACTGAAACAGAGATGACCGCTTCTGTCGCTGGGAACGCGCACCACGGAACCGTCGGCACGCTGCCCGTTGGGTTTCACAGAGAAGTATTCGGGGTGAGTCTTGGCAAAACGCCCCACGTAGTTGAGATAGGCAAGTCCATGGCAGTTGGGGAGCGAGGCTGTGGACATACGCAGACGGCGGTGGTGAGTGTCTTCGGCTTTAGCTTGATCAGTGACCGGCTCATACCATTTCTGGAAGCGGTAGCCGTATCCCTTCCAGAAGATGCGGCGGTACTGGGAGTCCGGACGGTCATAAATGGTCATGGCAGGAACTTGCCAGTTGCTTTTCCGGGGGAGGAAAGTGCCGTTTTTACCGGGGAAATAAAAACGGACTCCGGCAAAACGTTCCAGAAATTCCAGACCGGCGAAAATGGTTCCCTGATTGCCTTTGGGGTCGATGAGATCACTTCCGGCGATAAGGATATGGTTCCCGAAAGCGGCAATCACAAAGCCGTCGCAGTCGATCTTGTCAAGAGCGATCTTCTTTTCTGCGGCAAACGCCTTGTCGCCGTAACGGAGGACGGAAATTGCGGGATCGGCAGGAAGTTTGTTCACAGGAGTGATCTTGCTCCCTGTGATTTCAGAAAGAAATCCTGCAAATTCAGCGGCTCCGTTCCGGATCGCATAAGGCGATTGGGGAGGAACATACAAAGAAAACTGCACCTTGCCGTTTTTAACAAGTTCAATGCTTCTCTTTTCAAGTTTGACGGAACGGGGACTGACCGGTTTTGGGGCGAATTGCTGCGCAGCTCCCAGAGAGAAAAGCGCAAGACACAACAAAAGAACGGATTGGGTTTTCATGAGTCTTTCCTTTTATTTGAGAGGTGATTTACCAATTGTCATTGACGGTCCACAAAGAGGCTTTGAGCCGTGAAGAGTAGTTCCAGAAACTCTTTCCCGAAGCACTGGCGGTATGGACTGCCAGCGGCATTTTTGAGCGTGCCAGCGCCGAAGCACGGCAGTCAAGAAAAAGGACTGTACCGGTACCGCCTGCGGCGATCTGGGGATTGGTCAACTGATCTTCCGGATTGGGGTTGTCATGAGGGAATGCCGGACGTTTTTCGTTGTCCAGACTCCAGACATAAGCCACATTGTCAGCCGCCCGTGCTTCGGCAGCATAACAGCTCCGGGAGGGACGGTAGAAACAGCTGGCTTTGACAGCTCCATTGGGTTTCCCACCGCCGCCGTAGGCTGCAAAAGCGTAGTTGATACCGACAACAGAGATTTCACAGGTTCCCACACTGTTGCCACTGGCGGTCATTCCGGGGCGCTGGATCTCACGGGTGGGACACAAAAGAGGATGACGTGTATAGGTATTGTTTTTATTGTTGTAACGTGCTGTTCCGATGGGGATCAAATTATCACCCTGACCGATGTATCTGTTCAGGGCGACACCCCAGAATCCTCCTTCAACCCACTTGGTCGTGTTGTAATAGGGGTTGATACAGTCATTGTTGTCGGACATATACAGCGCATTGGCTTTTCCCATTTGTCCGAAATTGTTGAGACAGGCTGTTTTATGCGCCCGTGCCTTTGCCTGCTGCAAGGCAGGCAGAAGCATGGCCGCCAATATGGCGATGATAGCAATCACAACCAGCAGTTCAATCAGCGTGAATTTTGAGAGTGAAAATCTTTTGAACAACATACCGTTCCTCCGTGAATTTTAAGAGTTTCAAGAACCTCTGTTTCTAATTTACAGCATGGTTCTTAAAAATTTCAAGGGGAGGATATGAAAAAAATCAATATTTTATTCTTCAGCGTATTCTTTGATGATCCGGCAGTAATCATCGCTGTAAATGTTGGTTTTGTTGAAAAGCATGACGCCGGGGAGAGCGTTGTTTTTCACGGTTTCCAAGCGGCGTGCCACCTCTCCGGGGGAGTTGATGCCCATGGAGCTTTCAACGCCGACACCGGGGAAAAGCATCCGTGAAGCCTTATCCCCCAGAAGCCTTTTGTGGTCTTTGAGGACACTTTCAAAAAGTCCGATCTCCGTGTGATAGTTCATGGGGAAAAGTTCGTCGATGATGCCCTCATCTGCCCATTCGACCCAATCCTGCCCCTCAAGGACCGCAGGACCAAGTCCCCAGACGGGAGGGAGTGTGATATCGGCACTGTTGACATAGTTGGCTCGGGCGGCGATGGAAAGGCGCAAATCATGTTTTTCAGCGATCCGCTTCATGGCTTCGGCGGTTTTGCGGATATTTTTACAGCGCAAAGCCGCAAGTTTGTAAAGGACCGCCGGATTTTGCCGCATTTCAGGGGTGAGGGTGTCAACGCCGAAAAAGCGTTTGTAAAGACCTTTGCAGACCTCGCATTGACAGGGGAAATCCAGCAAAGTCAAGGCGTTGTCGTTGCGGATGAAATCCAGATGGAGCGCGTTGAGGCGCGAACCGTACTCCGCCGCAAGAGTTTCCGCCGCCGCCAGAAAAAGCTCCCGGTTATCCTCACGGTTGCCGCAGGGACCTGAAAGGCGTATGCCCAAATCCTTTTCCATGCGCAGCCACTCCGGTTCAGGCAGGGTGCGGTTGACCACCTTTTCAGAAGCCCACGCCGGCGTTATGCGTGCTTCAAGTTCCATGCCGCAATTGGCAGCGGCACGGCAGTAGTCGTCGAGGGAAATGACTTCGGGCAGATAGATATTGGTCAGTGTCACCCCGCACTCAGCCATCCGTTCAAGGTGGCGTGCCATCTCATCGTAGGGGGCTTGACGGTTTGTGACATAGCGGCAGTGATCCCAGATACCGATGCGGAACTTTTTCATATTCTCACCAGACAGGATAAAGATGGTGGATGCGGTGACGGTATTTGTCATGAAGCGGCTTGTTGTGTTCGTCGCATCCGGGGATGTTGTTGCTCACCCAGATCTCGGGAGTTCCCCCCTTTTCTTTGATGAGCCGGGTGGTTTCAGCCATGAGCAGATTGAGGGTGAAGCAGGTGAGAGTTGTGCCGGTGGGGGCGATCTCTTCCTCAATGCCGGGAACTTTCAGAATGGCATCGGGGTAGGGGACGTGGTTGTCGATGGCGATATCGGCAAATTCGTTGATCTCCTTTTTGCTGGAGTGGCGCCAGATGAAGTTCTTGGGGACCTTGCGGGCGAAGTTGTGGGAGTTGACGGTAATGAGTTTCACATTCCGTTTTTTCGCTTCGATGGCAACGTCAACGGAGCTGATGTTGAGTCCGTAGAAGTTCACAAGGATCAGGACATCCCCTTCGTAAACATCGTAAAAGTTCAGGATGTAGGGGGCGTAACCCTCAAGTTTTGCGGTCGTGGGCGCTGCGGAAACGATATTGGTTCCAGAGGGGAACATGGCGTTGACCTGAGCCAGACCGCCCGCCCGCCAGAAAATTTCCATGGCGGCGATGGCGGAGTGTCCCCCCGCACCGTAAATATTGATAAGTCTGCCCTCAAGGACCTTATCCGAAAGAAGATCGGCGGCTTTGAGAATATTTTCCTCCTCTTCACGGGCGATTACCTGAAGAAGTTCTGTGACTTGAGTCGTGTATTGTGAAATAAGTTCTGACATGATTGGATTCCTTTATGAAATACCTGCTTTCTGCCGGGATGAAAGTTCCGGGATATTCTCTTTCTTTTAATGTACATCCATGAAATGGATATTTCAAGTTTGCAATCATTTGCTGTAAGAAGTATATTAAGAATATGCTGAAACTCAAATCCACTTTTTCTTTTTTTATCCGGAGGAGCCTGACAGAATGAAAACTTTTCTTCCCGTGTCTTATAATATCCCTTTTCCCTTTATCCCCGATGAGATGAGAAAAACTTTTCTCCACGAACTTGCGGTCAACGGCGCAAAATATGTGGTTCTGGGGTCAGGACTGCTCCCTGAACTGATGGCGAGACCCGAACTGCCTGAGATCATCGGCAGCGAAATGAGGAACGAGGGACTTGAATTTATGGACGCCCACGCCCCCTACGGTCCCCACTGGGATATCGGGGCGCCCTTTGAAAGTGAACGCCCCGCACGGATGCTCCGCATGAAACTTGCCATTGAGCTTGCCGGTTTTTTCAAGGTCAGGACCATGACGCTCCACATGGGGAAACTCCATGAGGGCATGAGGGCGGAAGAGCGTTTTGCCAACGTGTGCCGCTCTCTTGAGGAACTGCTTCCCTTTGCAGAGTCCCGGGGGGTGACACTTTGTGTGGAAAACGGCTTTGCCTATCTGGGATTCCCGCAAAATCTGCTGGCGGTCAAAAAGGAGTTCCCCACGGATGCCCTGGGATTCTGTTTCGATGCAGGCCACGCCAATATGAAATTTGCCCCCGACCCTGAAAAACAGGCTTGGGAGGTCGATGAGGAAGCCTTCCTCGATGCCATGCTCCCCCACATGGTCAACTGCCATATCCACGACAACGACGGTATGCACGACAAACACGATCTGCCCGGCAGAGGATGCGCCGACTGGGAGCGGATCGTATCAAAACTTAAGAAAGCCCCCCGGCTTCAGGTGATCCAGAGTGAAGTCAATCTCCGCTCCAACATTGTTGCGGTCAGGGAACTTGTGGAAACTTTCGATAAAATTTTTGCTGAAAATATTTGAAAAATCCTGTTTGTGAAATTATATTAAATAAAGTGTTCTCAACCAAATAAGAAAGGCTGTAAAAATGTTCAAACAAATCGCCGGAGCCGCCGTTGTTCTTACAATGCTTTGCGGCTGTTTCTGCGGCAGAGAAGCCGCACCCGCCCCCGCACCTGCCAAAGCTCCCGCCAAAGTTGCGGTGAAAGCCCCCGCCCCCGCCAAGGTTGCGGTGAAAAAAGCTGCCGCCAAGAGTGCCAAAGTCACTGTCAAAGCTCCTGCGCTGGAAAATCCCCAGTCCTGGACTCTGGTCATGATCCCCGATATCCAGACCTACGTCAAGCAGATGGAAAACAACGGTATTCTGGATATGATGCTTGCCTGGATCGTCCGCCGCCGTGCTGAAATGAATATCCAGCAGGTGGTCTTTACCGGTGACCTGGTTTACAGCAATGACCGCCGTGAAGTGCTCCGCACTTTCGACTACATTTCAGATGAACAGTGGAAAGTCACTTCACGCCTTCTTGAGCGTCTGGACGGTCAGCTGCCTTATGTCCTCTGCACCGGCAACCACGACTACGGTATCACCAGCGCCCAGAACCGCAACACCTGGTTCAACAAATATTTCCCCACCGACCGCAACCCTCTGACCCGCCGTCAGCTGGTGGCATGCGCTCCCAACACCTTTGGTGTCACCACTCTTGAAACCTCTCTCTATGAGTTCCAGGCTCCCCATCCCGACAACCGCAAATTTTTCATCATCACGCTGCCTTTTGCTCCCACGGATGATGATTTGAAGTGGGCGCTCAAATATGCCAACTCCCCCCGTTTTGCCAACCATGTCGGAATCATTCTGACCCACTCCTATATTCTGGGCAACGGAAAACGTCTGGAAAAAGAGAATTATGTTCTCAACAAACTCGGCGGCAACCCCGGCGAAGCTATTTTCAAGAAACTGATCTATCCTGCAAAAAATATCCGTCTGGTTCTCTGCGGACATGTCTGCAGGCCCGACAGCTGGCCCCATGCGGTCGGATTTTCTACCGATAAAAACCACATCGGCAAGAGTGTTTCCCAGCTGGTTTTCAACACTCAGGCCATCGGCGGCGGCTGGCACGGCAGCGGCGGTGACGGCTGGCTGAGACTTCTTGAGTTCATGCCCGACGGCAAAACCATCAAGGCCCGGACCTTCTCACCCTACTTCTACCGTTCACCTTCCACCCGTCATCTCTCATGGAAGACCGATGCTGCCAACTGCTTCAGCTTCGAGATCGAGAAGTAATAAACGCTTCAACGAAAAAGAGGTGTTGCAAAACCTGCTGTTTTGCCGCACCTCCTTTTTTTTGCCCCTGCGGCGCCCCCTTTTTGTTTGGTCATACTTAAGGTTGTGAGAGATCCCACCGCAAACTTACGATAGGGGCGATAACTTGGCGCTCGCTTTGCCATGGGTGGTTGGTTATAGGTCTTATAAGTCTTATAAGTCTTATAGGCATTGGCGACTGATTACTTTACTTCCGTGGCGTCTGCCCGGCGTGGTTGGCTGACGGCACCTGCCAAACCTCTCTTTGCGATTCTCGCAGCTCGTCGCAGCTGCGAGTTACTTCGGAGTCGACGTTCGACCGCGCTCGGTGCGAAGCACCTTCGCTGGTGGCTTGCTTCGACCACTGTTTATATTTGTTTCAGCTAGCGGGCACTTTTGCCACTGGTCAATACAAGCGGGCTGTGTTAAAACAACGAAAACGCCCGCAGACTGCCAACCGGCTCGAGGGTGTAATATGCCCCCGTGGCGTTGAACATGGAGTAAGTGGTTGTTCCGGTCTGTGGACCAGACATTATCGCAAAGTTATCGCCGCAAGCGTTAATTTGCGGTTCTCGCAGCTAGAAGCAGCTGCGAGTTACTCCGAAGCCGACGTTTCCCCCGCCCCAATTCCCTTAACCTCTTTTATCTAAAAGCATTTGCAGGGCTGCGGCTGCCAGGTGGCAGCCGAAAGCGGCGGGCATGTAGCTGATGGTGCCGATGGTGTCAAGTTCTTTGACCTGACAGCGTTCTTCGGGGGAAAATACGGCGCAGACGCCGTGGTTGATCCCCAGTTTCCGCAGTTCGGAACGCACTTTCCGTGCCAGAGGATCACCGAAAGTTTTGGAAATGTCGGCGTGCTGTATTTTTGATATATCCCTTTTTCCTCCTGCGCCCATGGCACTGACTACGGGGATTTCTTTTTCAACGGCGGTTTTCAGAAAAGCCACTTTCGCAGGCACGTCGTCAATGGCATCGACCACCAGATCAAAGGGTGAACTCAGAAGTTCTTCGCACTCATCGGGCTTGATGAAGCGCACTTCGGCACAGCAATCCAGTTCGGGATTGATATCTTTGAACCTTGCGGCAAGGACTTCGGCTTTGTAATGCGCCACCGTTGAACTCAATGCGGCGATTTGCCGGTTGAGATTGGTCGGGTCCACCCTGTCACCGTCGATAAGGGTCAGATGTCCGATCCCCATGCGGCAGAGCTGTTCGGCGGCGTAACCGCCCACCCCGCCCACGCCCAGGACGAGGATACGGGCGGAACGGAGCTTTTCAACAACTTCATCCCCCAGCAAAGCGGCGGTCCGGCGGGTAAAAAGAGTATTCATATCTGCAAAAACTCCCTGAAATGGGCATCGGCGGCTTTTTCAAAACCGGGGATGTCGATTTGAGCATAAAGTTCCTCAATGGCAAGAGAATTGTCATCATCTGTTTCAAGTCCGGCTTTGCATCCGGGACGGGATCTCAGAAAGAAGATGATCTTTTCATCTGCGATCAGTGAGGGGTGAAGCGAAACATAAAATCCCCCATCCAGAAGCTGTCCCAAAAGGAGGGGATTGTGCTTTGAAAAACCGTGGATGAGCATTTTTGTTTCAGGAAAATCTTTTTTGAGCTGAAAGAGGTATTCAGAAGAGCCCACTGCGTGCAAGACCGCAGGTTTCCGGAACTGTTCCGCAAGGAACAGCAATTTTCTGCAAAGCGCCAGCTGTTCGCCGGGGTAGGGCAGAAGCCCCCTGTACCGGTCAAATCCCAGTTCGCCGAGAGCGGCGCAGTTTTGAAGATCTTCCCCCATGGGCTCCGGCACTTCCCGGATGTTCCACGGATGAAATGAGAGCGACCACAAGGGGGCGCAGCCTTTGCCGTCGTTGACAAGTTCTGTTTTCCCGGAGTGGCAGGAATGGGTGTGGAAATCACTTGCCATCGGAGCATCCCTCTTCCGGAACGGGGTAGTTCCATGAGCCGAAGATCCACCTTTTCATCCCCTTGAGGGCATCACCCGAAACGCCGTTTCTCACCAGAGCGTAATAGAAGGCTTCACGGGTACGGTCGGATTTTCCTCCGAGGCGGCGCAGAACTCCGGGATCACTCAGGAATTTGCGCCCCAGCATGACACCGTAACAGTTGAAGTGTTCCATTTCTTTAAGCGTTTGTTCCGCACCGCTGAAGTCTCCGTTGAGGATCACCGGCGTTTCCCCCGCAAGGTCGATGATACGGCGGAATCTTGCGCTGCGGTCAGGAACAGGCGCGTAAAGCTCTTTCACGGTCCTGAAATGGATGATAAAACGGTCGCACCCCGCCTCTTTCAGATGAGGGATGATCTTTTCGATCTCATCCGGCGAGGCGTAACCGCTGCGGAGTTTGACACTGAGCTGTTCATTGCCGATCGCCGATTTTATGGTTGAAACGATCTTGCCCATGAGGGGGATTTCTTTGAGCATGGCACCGCCGCATCCTCCTTTGGTGACTCTGGGGGCGGGACAGGCGAAGTTGAGATTGATTTCGGCGGCACCGGCTTCAAGCATAAGAAGCGCACCCTGAGCGAGAAGTTCCGGATCTCTGCCCATGAGCTGGGCACTGACAGGGAGATGTGTCTCGGCGTAAGGAGCCAGAAATTCACGGAATATTTTCAGTTTCGGCATACTTTCAGAGAGACGGAAAAAGCTGGTCATCCAGACATCGGTCAACTCAAGTTCGTTGACGGCACGGATGAAATTTTCAGTAAAGACCCCCTCCATGGGGGCGGGCCAGAAGGTGCGGTCGATCATAGGGCGGGGGCTTTGTTTTTCAGTTCACGTTGAAGCAGTTCCACGGCACGGCGCAGCTGTACATCGGCAACAGCTCCACGGTGCGGAGGGCGTATCACGCCGGGATAACGCAAGGTCTGGGTGGAAAGCAGCAGAAGATCTCCTGAGGGGATCCGCACTTCGATATCGGGCATGATCCCCTTTTTTTCGATGACTCTGCCGCCGGGTGTGACATAGTGTGAGGCGGCATAACTGAGGGCGCCGCCCCCCGGCATCCTGACCACTCTGAGGATGGTCCCTTTGCCGAAGGTCCGCACCCCCAGCACCCGGGCGCGTTTGTGATCCTGCAGCGCCCCCGTGAGAATTTCGGAACAGCTGGCTGAAAAGGCGTTGGTCAGGATGATCAGGGGCGTGGAGCTGTCAACGGTCATATTTTTGTGTGTTTTGACCGTTTTTTCAAGGGATTTATCCCTTGATTTGGCACGGAATACCACTTTTTCCGGCTCCAGAAACAAGGAAGCGATATTGACGGCGGCGTCAACAAGACCTCCGGGATTGTAACGCAGATCGAGGATGAGGGCGCGTATCTTTTGTTTTTTCAGTTCAAGAAGGGCCTTCCGGAGTTCCCCGGGGGAGCCGGGAGTAAAAGCTGTCAGTTTGATGTAGCCGATATTTTCAGCCACGCATTTCACCGAGCCGGGAACCACAGAAGGGTTTTCCACCAGTTTCCGGACGAGGGTGCGGGAAAAATTTGTTTTTCCCCGGCGCAGCTGCAGTTTGACGGTGGAATCCGGACGCCCCCGGAGCATCTTCAGAGCTTCCGCCAGATTGAGTTTCAGGATGTTCCTGCCGTCGATGGCGGTGATCTGATCCCCCGGGCGCAAACCGGCTTTAGCGGCGGGCGTCCCCGGCAGGATACGGATCAACGTGATGGGGTGTCCGTCGGGCTTGACGGCGGTTGCGCCGATGCCCACCACACGGCCGGTGCGTTGAGTCTGGCGCAGGGGGTGTTCTTTGGGGAGTTCGTAGTTGGAATAGGGATCAAGTGCCGACACCATTCCTTTTACGGCGTAATTGAAAAGCTGTTCAGAGCTGACTTTGTCAGGATCGACATAGTTTTTCCGCAGCATTTCCATCGTCTGCACGAAAAGAAGCGCCCGTTTGAAGTTTTCGGAACTTTCTTTGTCGTAAG
>JAZONY010000028.1:0-21997 GCA_045654705.1 Victivallaceae bacterium | reverse complement strand
TGGGGCTGTTGCAAAACATCAGTTACCGATAATGTCTGGTCCACAGACCGGCACAACCGTTACCCCCGTGTTCAACGCCACGGGGTTTTTTTATACCCTCGAGCCGGTTGGCAGTCTGCGGGCGTGTTCGTTGTTTTGGCACAGCCCGCTTGTATTGACCAGTGGCAGAAGTGCCCGCTAACTGAAACAGCCAACCACAGAGGTCGAAGCCGTGAGCCGGCGAAGGTGCTTCGCACCGAGCGCGCAAGGTTGGAGCGGAATAAGCCCCTGCGGTATTCCGCAGGGGTGGCCCCGAGTCATGTCGGGGCGAATGGAGTGAAACCTGAGCATCTAAGCCCCCCTGAGATCAGCCGCAGGCTGTCGACGGGGGGCGCTGTAATTGAGATGAAGCCTTGTACCACAGTGGTCGAAGCCCAAAAACGCCCTGAAACCAGTATCACCATTGCACCACAACAACACGCCCCACAGGTCGCAAAGAATGGGGGCTTGGGGGAAAGAATGCGCTGGCGCTGTCTTTACCCCAACTCCGCAGACCTTAAGTAAATCACTCACAACCTCAAGTATGACCAAACAAAAAGGTTGTAATCACACACTCAGCCTCTCAGTACTGGTAAACGCTATGTTTGTGCGATGGGGGTGGGTGCGGCACTTTGTCGGACATGTCGGACATGTCGGACAAGTCGGACTTTATGGGTGTGCCGCAGAGGCAAAAAAAGGGGGGAGCAAAGATTTGCTCCCCCTTTTGTGGTGGTGTCGATTACTTGCGCAGTTTGTCGGACCACTCGTTGAGCAGTTTGGCGGCGGCTTCTCTGCCGCCGATACCGAATGCCACGGCGGCGGCGACACAGACAGCTCCGAGGATCAGGGTGAAAGCGATCTGGACGATGGAGTCACCGATGTTCAGATTGCCGATGGCAATGGCGGCGGTGAAAATGATCACAGCGATACGGACCGCCGTCACAAGGATCTTTTCGCATTTGCCTTCAAGGGCGTCAGCGGCAACATTGGCAAGCCAGACACCGATGAGCAGCACGGCGATGCTCAGCAGAATGTTTCCGCCGAAAGCGGCAAAGGTGCGGATGAGCTGGGCGAGCTGATTGAATCCGAGGATCTCACAGGCACTCAGGACCGCAAGAACGATGATGACCGCAAAGGTCAGTTTTCCCACCACCGCAGAGGGGGCGACGGTGTTTTCAGAACGCTTGCGCAGGATACCTTCCATAAGGCGGTCGAATCCCAGAGCCGCAAGGAACTGTGTCACAAGGGCAGAAACAAATCCACCGGCAAGGACAGCCGCAAAAATCAGCAGAGCTGCGCCGATGATATCCCCGGCAGCATTGAGAAGTTTGTTGAAAAATCCGCTGACGGAGTTGGAAAGAGCTTCGATCTTGAGGGCGGAAAGTGAAGAGATCACCACGGGGATCGCCACCAGCACATAGCTGACCACTCCCGCCATGGCGGCGATACCGCCGTTGCCGAAAAGTTTGGAAACGCCGATCTTTTCGCCGAATGAGTCGATGCGGGAAATCACAACCAGTCCGGCGACCGCGCGGCGGATGATCCCTGCGACCCAGAGCCCCACAAGCAGAATGGCTCCGGCGGCAAGAACGTTGGGAATATAGGTGATGACCTTCTCAAACATGGACTGCAAAGGTGCCGTGATGCCGTAGATCTTGAGGGTGTTCAGGATAGCGGGCAGGAAGAAAAGGAAAACCGTGTAATACATGGTCTTTGCCGTGTATTCCGCCGTCGCCTCGGGGTCTTTGGCGTTGGTCTGGGCGGCAAGTTTTTCATGGAGCTTGCTTTTGAGCATGGCGGTTTTGGTCAACACCTTGACGATCTCAGCCACGATCCAGGCGATGACCGCAAGGAGCAGGGCTCCTGCGATGTTGGGAACGTAACGGGCGATGGAGGTGATGAACTCCTGCAAAGGCGTTGCGGCGGCATCGAGCTTGAGGATCGAAAGACACCCCAGAACGGTGAAGATCATAACGATCACATAGATCACCTTGCCCACGATGCTGTCCGC
Organism: Victivallaceae bacterium; assembly: GCA_045654705.1. Taxonomy (GTDB): domain Bacteria; phylum Verrucomicrobiota; class Lentisphaeria; order Victivallales; family Victivallaceae; genus UBA1784. The sequence continues at coordinate 19,968 of JAZONY010000028.1, read as the reverse complement.
CTGACTCATGGGGGCGGGCGTGCCGTCAGGGAGCATGGGGGTAGAGGGAGAAATGGTACGCACAAAATAAGAGGCCTTTCTGGAAAGGATGGAGGCAACCAGCCATCCCACGAGCAAAACCAGAACCGCTCCAACGACTGCCAGCACACGGCTGTCAACGATCATCTGCCAAATCTGTTTGAAAAATTCGTTCATAGCACTTCCTTATTATTTTTGTTTTCTGTTTTTCAGGCGTTTCCCGCCTGAGACCTTGCAAAACTTAATATAACCTCACAAGAGGTCTTTATCAACTGAAATTTCTTATTCCGGAAAGATTTTTGAGGGAAAAATGCAAATTTCCGCACCTTTCCCTTGTATTTTCGCCCCCTGTGCTGTAAATTATCTCAACAACACTTATTATAAACTTTGAGGTACAAAATGGTCAATCATCTGGCAATTATTATGGACGGCAACGGCCGCTGGGCCGAAGAACGGGGACTGACACGCAGCGACGGACACCGGGCAGGCGCACGGCAAATCGCCGTGGCAGCTCAGGCGGCAATGAAAGCCGGCATCAAATATCTGACACTCTACGCATTCAGCACCGAAAACTGGAAACGCCCCCAGCCCGAAGTCACTGTGCTTATGGAGCTGATTTCTGAATTTGCAAAAAGCGAACTTCCCGCCATGCTCCGTGACGGTGTCCGGCTCCGCACCATCGGCCGCACCGCCGATCTGCCCTTTGCCGCCCGCACCGCTCTGGAGTTCGCCATCAAGCAGACCGAAAAGAACGACAAACTCACCATCAATATCGCCCTCAGCTACGGCGGCAGGGCGGAAATCGTGGATGCGGTCAACAAGATCATCGCCGAAAAACGCTCCACTCCCGTTACGGAGTCCGATTTTGTTTCCTATCTTTACGCCCCCGACATTCCCGATCCCGATCTGCTCATCAGGACCGGCGGCGAAATGCGCCTGAGCAACTTTTTGCTCTGGGAGCTTTCTTACGCTGAACTTTACGTCACCGACACCTACTGGCCCGACTTCACTGAGGAAACTCTGGCTGAAGCTCTGGCAAGTTTCGGCGGCAGGAAACGGCGTTTCGGCGGTCTCAACAAGAAATAAAGGAGTCTTGCCATTATGGAACTTATCAATCTGACCGCCCCCTTTAACAGCGCACACATCTACACCGAAAGACTTCCCCTGAAGTCCGAGCGCACCGCCTATACCGGCATGATCTACCACTTCCGCCACGGCTCCATGGAAACCACCTATCTGGATCTCCCCGGACATATCGCCGAAACCGATGACGGTCAACATGCCGCCAACTGCGATCTTTGCAACTTCTACCGCCGCAAAGCCATGCTGCTGCGCATCGATTCCCCCGACGGGGAATTCGGCATCACCCCCGATATTCTGGAACAGGCACGGAACGGCCGTCCCTGGCAGGAGTGGATCGTTATCAACGCCCTGGGAGGCAAGCCCGACGGATACGCCCCCAAACGCAAGATCTATCTCACCCTTGATTCGGTGGACTATCTTATTAAAAACGGCGTCAAATGCCTCCTTTCAGATGCCTGGGAAAGTCCCCGTCTGGACGGCGTGTTCCTGAAATTTTTCGACGCCGGAGTCAGCTGTGTCTGTAATATGGTCAACCTTGACAAACTCCCCGCCGACCGGGAATTTCTTCTCACCTTGAGTTTCGTCCCCTACCCCGGCGCCGTCACCCAGATCCCCGCCACCCTTATGGCTGAAATCTGAAAACATCAAAGGTCAAACCATGAATCAAATCACCTCTTTGCGCAACGGAACTATCGTCAACAAGTTTTACGGCAAAGTCGTTGACGGCACCTTGTATCTCCCTGTTTCAGGTATCGCCGATGAAGATGCTTTCGTCACCGTCAACGGTGTCAATGCTGAAAGGACCGGGTTGAATTTCAATGCCGTCATCCCCGTTTCTGAAAAGTTCACCGAAATCACCATGTGCGCCGAAAACAGCTGCGGCAGGATGACCCATTCCGTCAAGGTCCTTTACGACCGTGACTCATTCCCCCGCTACAACTTTTTCACCGACGACAACAGTTTTTTCTGGACGGAACTCATCAAAACGAAACCCAAATCCCTTTTTGACCAGTTCTATCTGAAGTTCCTCAAAAAGATGCACGATGAATATGGAACCAAGTTCACGCTCAACCTCTTTTTCAGGAACGATCACGACCCTTGCGAACTTTCTTCCATGCCTGACTGCTACAAAGGTGAGTTCGCCGACAACGCCGACTGGCTGAAAATGTCATGGCACGCCTACTCCGAGTTTCCCGACCGCCCCTATCAGAACGCCACGGCGGAAAAAGTGGCTTCCGACTACGATCTCATCAAGTCGGAAGTCTGCCGTTTTGCCGGGGAATCAAGTTTCATTCCCCCTGTGGCGGCACATTGGTCCATGGTCCGACCCGACGGCATGGCAGAGCTGGTCAAGCGTGGTGTCAGGGTGATGACGAGCCAGTTCATCAATCCCAAGACCGCTTTGAGCGAGGAGCAGAAATCCTCTCATTTGTGCGACATCGGTTTCTTCCAGAACCTGCGGGAGTGCCTCTATCTGGAAAAAGAACACACCTTTTACAGCTTTGCCCAGAATCTCATCTATCTTCGCGGCATGATCATCTGCAACTACTGGAGACCTGAGGAAATCCAACAGATCCTTGACCGCATCCACTCTGAACCGCACCGCCACGAGATACTCAGTCTGGAAACTCACGAGCAGTACACATTCCCCCACTACTTCAACTACCTCCCCGACCACATGGAGCGTATGGAAACCGCCATCCGCCGGGCGACGGAAATGGGTTACGCCCCCGTTTTCTTTGCCGAGGGCATCCTGGGGAACAACTCCTGGGAAGAGAAGTAAACTTTCTTCCCTTTGAAAAACAAAAAAGGGCTGCCGCAGAACCTCAACACAGGTCTGCGGCAGCTCTCTTTTTATGAAGCGATTTTCCGGTACCGGCTCTGCGCCGCGCCGGAACGGGGATCGTTACCAGCCGGGGGTGGCTTTGGTAAGCCAGGGTCTGAAGAACATGGAATTATAGACACCGGAACGCTCTTTTTCATCGGGGATTTTTCCAAAGGGGACCTGCTGAGAGTGTCCATCGAGGAAGAGGAAGCCCACAGTGTTGCCATGTCTGAGATCATAAATGGAGGATTCGGTGAGTTTTTTCCCTTCAATGCCCTTGCTGTAATAACCATAGGTCTTGAAGTTGCTGTCATAAGCCAATCCCCCTTCAGCCATAGCACTTCCGACAGAAGGACGTTTGACCCGGGTGATCTTCAACTTCGATCCGATAACTAACTGACCGTTGAGACAATAGAAGTAGGAGGTCCTCTTCGTGACAGATGCCGGAATTACTGCGGGACAGGTAAAAGGTCCCACCCATCTTTTCCCTGAAGAAGTGCCATATTGCACACTGCCGAGGGGCGCAGGATCACTTCCGGTTGAAAGACACCCCAGATAACCTGCGATCAAAGCATATTTGATACGACGGTCATGGAACCAACTGTTGCCGGTGCCTCCCCCGTTGCGAAGGGGAACAACATACTCCTTATTATCATCCTGATACATACCGAAAGCCTTGCTGTACTGACCGAAAAGATTGAGACAGGCTGTCAACTTTCCCCGTGCCCGAGCCTTCTGCAAGGCGGGCAGCAGCATGGAGGCAAGGATGGCGATGATGGCGATAACGACCAGCAGTTCGATCAGTGTGAATTTTTTTGCTCTTTTCATAAAATACCTCTTATTTCCTTATAAGAAAAACATTTAATTGCTCTGAATACTAAAAAAGTTGTATCGCAACAGTTTCTGCTGCAGCACACCTTCTGAAATCAATTGTACCCGTAATAATAGGGACTGTGCGCTTCAAACCAGCTCCATGGACTTGAATTGTTGTAACGCCGTATGAGCGCTGAGGTAAAAGTCCCGGTGTGACCGTCCATAAAAACCACAGGCACCCTCTTCCCTCCCATGTGGGTCCAGTACAATTTGTCGAAGTTGACTCCGTCATTCATGTTGACATGGTGGGGAATTCCGGTCTGTGTACGGAGATCATTGATCCACGCCTTGTTCCCCGGACGACGCATCTTTGACCAGCGCAGCTGCTTGGAACCGGGGAGCGTTGCCGCTGTATATCCTTTGGCATTGATATTGATAGCGTAATCGATTTTCATTCCCCACGTTCCGGCAGTGTTGTCTTTGCGCCCCAAACAGGAATAGACATTCTCTTTGCGGCTGGTCAAAAATTTTCCCGGCGTCGTGGTCAGGCGGTAGAAGTCATACTTGTAATGCCCCACATAGGGTGCGTTCAGCACATACCATGTCCCGCTGTATCTCGGAACGTAACCGGTGTACGCAGCATATCCCTCGGTACTGTTATACCCGAAATTCGCCCAGTCGTTGTTGTCCGAAGCGTATTGCTGGGAAGCAAACCCCTGTGTTTTGAGATTGTTGAGACAACGTGTCAACTTGCCCCGTTCCCGTGCCTGTTGCAAGGCAGGCAGAAGCATAGCGGCGAGGATAGCGATGATAGCAATAACAACCAAAAGTTCGATCAGCGTGAAATTTCTGTTTCTCATAGCAGACAACTTTCCTGTTCAAAGATGCATAAAACACGGCTTCCGGAAATAATATAGTCTGTATTCTTTTAAATTGCAACCTCTTTTATCTGATGTTTTTAAAAAAAATATAAATTTTATCTTTGGAGGTAATTTCAAAACTGTGTTTTGAAATTGCCTCTTTGAATAAAAAAGCTGCCTTAAAACCTCAGGAACGGGTATTATTACCAGCCCGGGGGAACTGCTTTGAACCACGGTCTGTAAAAGACGGTCTGATAAACATCATCCCTGGGAGTATCCTCTTCGTCAGGAACTTTAGCAAAGGGAACCATCTTGGAATGTCCATCAAGGAAGAGAATATTCAAAGCTCTATTGTGTCTGGGGTCGATCGTAGACTGATCACGAGTCTTGGTGATCGCCTTGGGATAGTAGTCGTAATAGTAGAAGTTCCTTCTCAGCCCTGTTTCCATAAGGGCACTGGCAAGGGCAGGACGGGTAATTTTACCGATTTTGATCATTTTTTTATTGCCAAAATTATTATTGATATTGTAGAAATAATAGTCTGTACCGGTTGTTTTGGCTCTCACACCATCAAGAGGAGCCGAAGGACACAGAAGAGGTCCGCGCAGAATCCTTCTGTCTTTGGCGAAATACACGGCACCGATCTTGGCAGTAGCTGTGGGATGAGAAACTCCCAGATAGCTTCCGATCACCCCTGTCGATTCACTGCGATTGTAAAAGTAACGTGTTTTTCCCAGGCTTTTACTATTATCGTTGCGATAGCGAGGGACCTGATCGTAATTATCCGCCGCATACATAAGTATGGCTTTGCCGAACTGGTTGACGTTGTTGGTGCAGGATGCCGCCTTTCCCCGTTCACGAGCCTGCTGCAAGGCAGGCAGAAGCATAGCAGCGAGGATAGCAATGATGGCAATAACGACAAGGAGCTCAATCAGGGTGAAGCTGAACAGCTTCACCTGCCCACGGGCAGATCCAACTTCAGGTAACTTCATTTCCAGACCCTTTCTACTGTTTATAAAACTCTTAAAAATTCACACGACCAATCTTCAAAGAAAACATAATTTTCTTAATATAACCCCGACTCGATAAAATTGCAAATTATTCATAGTAATATTGTTGAAAAAAACAATAAAAAAATAAAAAACTCCCTGAAACTTTTTCATTTTCAGTCTCAGGGAGTTTTAAAAGTTTTCCGAAAAAATCAATCCAAAAGCTTCGCCACCATCTTGCGGAACTCGTCGGCGGCAGGAGAGTTTTCCATGCGCACGAAAGGCGCCCCCTTGTCACCGCCCTGGCAGATGGCAGGGTCGAGGGGCAGCTTGCCCAGGAAGGGGACGTTGTACTTCGCCGCAAGCTCTTCACCGGCACCCGTTGAAAAGACGGCGGTGACTTCGCCGCAGTGGGGGCAGATGAATGTACTCATGTTTTCCACGATGCCGGAAACAGGGAATCCCAGCTGGTTGCAGAAGTTCAGGGACTTGGAGACATCCGTCGCCGCCACCTGCTGAGGGGTGGTCACGATGATGGCTTCGCCGGTCTCAAGCAGGTTCTGGCAGACGCTCAAGGGTTCGTCGCCGGTGCCGGGAGGACAGTCGATGACCAGAAAATCCAGTTCGCCCCAATCCACTTCGCCCAGCAGCTGTTTGACCACGGCGATCTTCATGGGACCGCGCCAGATCACGGGGGAGTCGGGGGTCTCAAGCATCATGCCGAGGGACATGACTTTCAGAGTTCCGGCGGTGATGGGCTGGATCATTTCCCCGTCGGAAAGGGGCTGTTCGGATTCCATATTGACCATCTTGGGGATGCTGGGTCCGTGGAAATCCACATCCAGCAGTCCCACCTTGAAGCCTTCCATGGAAAGCGCCATGGCCAAGTTTGCGGAAACGGTGCTTTTGCCCACGCCGCCTTTACCTGACATGACAACGATCTGGCGTTTGATCTTGCTCAGGGCAAGACGCATCTTGCGGTCGCCGTCATCTTCGCACTTATGTCCGCAGCTGGAACAGTTGCCGGCACACTTTTTTTCTTCTTCACTCATTTTTCCATTCCTTATATATATGAAGTTTGAAGTTATTGCATAATTCTGCGGGCGGCTGCGGCGGCATCGTCGGAGCTTTCCAGAGCGGCGAGGCGCAGGACGAACCGGTATCTGCCGGGATTGATCTCATATCCGGCACGGACGTCGGGTCCGCAGGTGGCGGTCCCCAGACCTCTCAGGCGGCAGTCGCAGTTGACAAAGACGCCGTTTTCCTCTTCAAGTTCCCCTGCGTGGAGCGTATTCCAGAGCTGATCGATGCTGTAACGCAGTGCTGAAAACTCCATGGTTCCGGGGGCGGCGATGAGCAATCCCGTACCGTCGGAGTTTCTGCGGAACGCCGCATATTCCACTCCGGAACGGTTGCCGTTTTCCTGAGGCATGATGTAGGGAACGAACATCTCTTCTGCCGTGGTCCGGAATTTTCCGGGGTAACAGCAGGCTTTGCGGTCGCAGTAGTTTTCGTAGGGTCCGAGACCGAAGTACTCCACCTGAGACATTTCACGGGGGAGTTCCAATGTCACGCCCAAACGGGGGAGACGCTCAAACTCTGCGGGGACCTGATACTCGAAAACCGCCTCAACTGAACCGTTGGGAAGCGCCCTGAAACTCTGGAAGAACTCCAGTTCCTCCTGAACGATGCCGGGGGCGCGGACGATGCAGTGCAGTTCCACAGTGCCGTTTTTGACACGGAACTGATCGGTGACGACTTCCACCTCGTCCAGACCTTTTTCCAGCCACTTCCAGAGCATACCCGCCTTGCGGCCCGTGTTGACGCCGGAGCTTCCCCGGTAGGGACGGTACTCCAGATCGGTTTTGAGCCGGATACCGTCGTTATCCGTCGCCGCACGCCAGAGGTTGAAAGAAAATCCCTGCTGCAGAAGTTCAACGCCTTTGTATTTCAGAGAGAAAAGTCCACCGTCGTTGAAAGATGCCGCAAGGTCGCCCGCAGTCAATTCCGCACTCCCGGGAGCTGCGCTGCAGGTACAGGCAAGCGCTTCACTCTGAGGAGCTGTTTTGAACAAAGCGGGCTTGATCTCGAAACAATCCCATGCCACTTCAAAACCTTTTTCCGCCCAGGGGGTATCGTTTTTCTGGGTAAAACTGATTTTCACGGTACACTTCTGACCGGGGAAAACCGCAGGCAGTTCAAGGGGCAGTTTGGTGCGCCAGCGGTGGTTCACGCCGTCGGGGGCGTTGAACTCCACTCTGTCCGCCGTTTCCGCAAGAAGTCCCCGGTGCTGCGGCAGGATCAGGGGCATGGCTTCGACGCCTGAACGCACCTCTTCGCCATCCACGCAGAGCGACCAGTTGAGTTCCAGGTCATCCAGCGTGGTGAAAAAGCGTTGATTGACAACTTCGATATTGCCCTGTTCGTCCATCTTGCGGACCTTGACGGGGCGGGCAAGATATTTGAGTTCCCACAAAGCCGGATGAGGTTTTCTGTCGGGCCAGACGATACCGTCGGTACAGAAGTTGGCATCGTTGGGGGAATCCCCGAAATCGCCGCCGTAACACCAGTATTTTCTGCCCTTTTCATCGGTGCGTGTGATACCGTGGTCCAGCCACTCCCAGATGAATCCCCCCTGAACGCCGGGGAGATTTTCAAAGGCTTCAAAGTAGTCCGCAAGACTTCCGTTGCTGTTGCCCATGGCGTGAGAGTATTCGCACAGGATCATGGGACGGTCATCGTGATTGAGCTGGGACCACCTTTCGATGACCTCGATGGCAGCATACATGGGGGAAACGAAATCGGTGAGAAGCCGGGCGGGAGTGGATTCCCACCAGCTCAGGTCCTGTCCCCGGCGGAGACACCCTTCGTAATGGATCAGACGGGAGTCGTCACGGAACCGGAGAAATCCTGCCATGGCGGCATGATTGGGTCCGGAACCGGATTCGTTGCCCAAACTCCAGGCATAGATGCAGGCGTGATTTTTGTCACGTTCAAACATGCGCACCGCCCGGTCGGCAAAGATGGCGGTCCACTGAGGATTGCGGCAGAAGTCATCGTAAAAGGCGTGGTGTTCCAGATTGGCTTCGTCGATGACGTAAAGACCAAACTCGTCGCAGAGGTCGTAAAGTTCAGGCGCAGCAGGGTAGTGGCTGGTGCGGATGGCGTTGATATTGAAACGCTTCATGGTGATGATGTCAAGCCGGAGCGTTTCATAGGGGACCGCTTTGCCCAACTCAGGATGATGTTCGTGGCGGTTGACACCGTTGATCAGCACCCGCTTGCCGTTGACCAGAAAATCACGGTTTTTCACCTCGTAACGGCGGAATCCGATACGCACAGAAGCGGCATCACGGATCTTCCCTTCACTGTCGGCAAGTTCGATGCAGACCGTGTAAAGGTGGGGTGTTTCCGCATTCCAGCGTTTGACATCGCTCAGGCGCACCTGCACCTGCCGCCGGATACGGGCAGGGTCCTGACTGTTGCCGTACCTGCCGAAAGCGTTGCCGTGTCCGGTATCCGCCTGCCAGACCTCGCTGCCGTCGGGGGCAAAGAGGAGGGCTTTCAGGGTGAAGTCCCCGGGAGCCCCCCCGGTGAAGCCGCAGAAAACTTCAAGGTCCATGATGCCGGTGGTCATATCATCGTCGAGAGTGGTTTTGGCAAAGATATCGCCGATATAGCAGGGATCGGTGGAGTAGAGGTAGACCGACCTTGAAAGCCCGGGGAGATACCAGTGGTCCTGATCTTCGATAAAGGTGGCATCGGACCATTTGACAACGACCACGGTCACTTCGTTGACGCCGGACTTGAGAAATGAGGTGATATCAAATTCGGAAGCCCCCCGGGAGTCCTTGGAGTCCCCCGCTTTTTCGCCGTTGACAAAGAGGACAAAATAGCTTTCAGCCCCTTCAAAGTGGATAACGGTGCGCCGTTCAAGCCATGATGCGGGGAGTTCAAAAGAACGCTGATAGACGCCGGTGGGATTTTCGGCAGGGACTTCTGGGGGAAGCTCCCTGAAAGGCATGACCACATTGGTATACTGGGGACGTTCAAAGCCCCGCATGACCCATGAATCGGGAACATTCACTTCGCTCCACTGGGCATTCTCCTCAAAGGAGAGTTCTTCGGGGCATGTGGTGTAACGGAATTGCCATTTACCGTCGAGTGTCATATAAAAAGGAGAGAACTCCTTTGAAACCTTTTTCGCCTGTTCAACATCAGAGAAATGAAAAAAAGATGCCCGGGCCGGGAGCCTTCTGCTGCCCAGATGTTCGGGGCTTGTAAAATCACTGCGTCTGATTTCCATAAAAGCCGTTCTCCTTATTCAGTGGAAAATTTGCGCAAAGAACACAACATTCCCTATAATATAGCGCAAAGGGCAAGATATTTCCACAAAAAAAGGGAAGAAAACAGCTTTTTCCTCACACAACACACCTCCTCATTCAAAAGGGAGATTGGGCTGGTAGTAATACTCCCGGGTGCGGGGAGCGGGGGCGGGAGTTCCTGAAACACTCCGGCGGAAGAGGGCGATGATTTTTTTCCACATGATAAAATTCCTTTCGTTGAGAGGTAATTTCAAAAGTTTGTTTTGAAATTGCCTCGTTGATTCTGTCAACAATATACCACCGCCCCCCTGCCATTTTATGGCGTACCGGAAAGGCGGAGGAGATTTTTTTCAAAATTTCTTCAAAATCCCTACGCCTTGAGAATTGTATTGCTTTCAAGATGACTGTATATTAAGAACAGGTCAAAAAAAAATCATGAGTCTTGAAATGGCATTCAACAAAAAATATCAGATGGATATGTGTCATGGCTCCCTTTTCAGCCAGATCTTCCGTTTTTCACTGCCCCTGATGGGGACTAATATCATGACCCTTATGTTCCATGCCGCCGATCTGGTGGTGCTGGGACAGTTCGCCCCTCCGGAGGTCAGGACCGCGGCAACGGCGGCAGTGGGTGCGACGGTGGCGCTCCACACCCTTTTGCTGATCTTCTTTTCCGGATTCAGCGCCGGTGTCAACTCCATAACCGCCCGGTATATCGGCGCAAAAGATCACCGGAAAACCGCCCTGACGGTCCACACCTCCATCGCTCTGGGGGTTTACGGAGGCGTTTTCTTTACGCTGCTGGGACTTTTTCTGGCACGCCCTGCACTTCAATGGATGTCCACACCCCCGGATGTGCTGGATAAAGCCACCATTTATTTGCAGATCTACAGCATCGGTCTGCCTTTCACAGTCCTCTATCTCATCGGCGCCGCCATCCTGCGTGCCGTGGGCGACACCAAGCGGCCTTTGCACTTCATCACCATTGCCGGCGTGGTCAATGTGCTGCTCAACATTTTCTTTGTCACCGTCTTCAAAATGGATGCCGCAGGCGTCGCTCTGGCGACCAAGATCGCAAGCATTCTTTCGGCGGCGCTGGTCCTCCGCGCCCTGATGCACTCCGAAGGGGCGATCCGCCTCAACTTCAAAAAGGTGAAGTTCCACTGGGAAACTTTGAAAGAGGTCCTCTGGATCGGTATACCCGCCGGGATCCAGGGGGCGCTTTATACGATTTCCAATTTATTCATCCAGTCCTCGGTCAACTCTCTGGGGAGCGCCGCCATGGCGGGAAATGCCGCCAGCCAGAGCCTCGAAGGCATGGCCAATGTGGCGAGCAACGGCTACTATCAGACCGCTATGAGTTTCACAGGTCAGAATCTGGGCGGTCAGAAGTACAAACGGGTGGTCCGCAGCATATTGATCTGTCTGCTTTACACCGCAGCTTTTTCCATGATCTGCGGAGGATTTTTCCTGGTTTTCGGCAGAAAATTGCTCGGACTTTACAATCCTGATCCCACGGTCATCACCTGGGGCATGGAGCGGCTTGTCATTATGATGAGTACCTACTGCTTCTGCGGCATCATGGATGCCATTACAGGCGCACTGCGGGGGTTGGGGCACTCGGTCAAGCCCACCATCACCACCATTCTCGGTGCCTGCGGACTGCGTATTTTCTGGGTGATCGCCGTCTTCCCCCATTTCAGAACGCTCCAGAGTCTTTCCATCTCCTACCCCGTTTCGTGGATCGTCACGGGGGGCGTCAACGGTCTCATCCTTTTCTGGATCTGCCGCAAGATGCTCCTTCAGGCACGGGATACCGGATATGCCAAACTGGTGATCCGTTGAAAAGGTTTTATCCATTTACTTATCATAACTGTCATCATAACTCTTGTAAAAAGAGCAAAGTGGTGTTATATTATGGAAAATGTTGCCCCGATCCCGGGCGTGTAATTTATAAAGATGTTCCCAACAACAGGAGAATCAAATAAATGGCTGCAAAAAAATTCCGCGTGCAGATCGCCTTTGACGAATGCAAAGGCTGCGGCAGATGCCTCAAGGCATGTCCCAAAAAACTGCTCGCCGTCGGGAACGCACTGAACAAGCAGGGCTATCTCGCCATCCAGGCTGAAAACCCTGAACTTTGTATCGGTTGCGGATCGTGCTTCTATCAGTGCCCTGAACCGGGTGCCATCACCATTTTTGAAATCACGGAGTAATCTATCATGGCTTACAGCAACTCTCTGATGCTCAAAGGTAACGAAGCCGTTATCCATGGCGCACTCATCGCCGGATGCGACTGCTATTTCGGTTATCCCTTCACCCCCGCAAGCGACGTGGCTCACTCCGCTGCCAAACTTTTCCCCATGCTGAACCGCGTCTTTCTGCAGGCAGAATCCGAGATCGGTGCGACCAATATGGTCATGGGTGCCGCCGCTGCCGGTAAGCGCACCATGACTGCCAGCTCCGGTCTGGGTATCAGTCTGAAACAGGAAGGCGTCAGCTATATCGCCGCTCTGGAACTGCCCGTGGTCATCGTTGACATCACCCGCGGCGGTCCCGGTCTGGGCAACATCGGTCCTGAACAGTCCGACTACTTCCAGGTGGTCAAGGGCGGCGGACACGGCAGCTACCGCTGTCTGGTCCTCACCCCCAACAGCGTTCAGGAAATGTGCGACATGGCGCGCACCGCTTTCGACCTCGCCGAAAAATACCGGATGCCCTGCTACATCATGGCTGACGGTGTTATCGGTCAGATGATGGAGTCCGTCCGTCTCCCTGAACCCGAGGACCGTCCCTATGATCCCGAGTGGAAAATGGGCAAGATCGTTGACGGCAAAGCCAACATCGCCACTTCCATCTTCCTTGAACACAATGACCTTGAAGCCATCAACCACAAACTTCAGGCCAAATACGCAACTGTGGTCGCTAACGAACAGCGTTCCGAAGAGCTTTACACCGATGACGCCGAGCTGGTCATCGTCGCTTACGGTATCTGTTCCCGTGTTGCCGCAGGCGCCATCGAACAGCTCCGTGCCGAGGGTCTGAAAGTGGGTATGCTCCGTCCCCAGATGGTGTGGCCCTTCCCCTCCGACGCATTGAAAAAGATCGCTGAAAACGGCAAGTGCAAAGGCTTCCTGAGCGTTGAGCTTTCCGCAGGACAGATGATCGAAGATGTCCGTCTCGCTATTGAATGTAAAAAGCCGGTCCACCTTTACAACCGCATGGGCGGCAACGTCCCCAGCTGCGACGAAGTGGTCGAGGCGGCAAAAAAAGTTCTGAAGGAGATTTGAGCAAATGAGCGAAAAAGTTAAATTCGGCCGTTCCCCGGTGTTCTTTGATCCCTTTGAGCGCCGTCCCGGTCCCATCAAGAAAAATATGCACTACTGCCCCGGCTGCGGCCACGGCATTCTTCACAAACTGGTCGCCGAAGCCATTGAGCATCACGGCATCCAGGGCAAAACCATGTTCATGGTCCCCGTGGGCTGTGCCGTGTTTGCCTACTACTACTTCAACGTGGGTGCGATTTCCGTGCCTCACGGCCGTGCGCCCGCGGTGGGAACCGGTGTTGCCCGTGCTGTGCCTGACTCCTACGTCATCAGCTATCAGGGCGACGGCGACCTTGCAGCTATCGGTTTCAACGAATTCCTGCAGGCTGCCAACCGCGGTGAGAAGATCTCCATCTTCTTTGTGAACAACTCCAACTACGGCATGACCGGCGGTCAGATGGCTCCCACCACGCTGCCCGGTCAGAAGACTGCCACCACGCCTTTCGGCAGAAACGTCCTCACCGACGGATTCCCTGTCCATGTGGCTGAAATGGTCAATACCCTTACCGCTCCCATCTACATCGAGCGTGTGGCACTGACCTCCACCGCCCGGATCATGAACGCCAAGAAAGCGGTCTTCAAAGCTATCGAAAACCTGAAAAACCGCAAAGGTTTCTCTTTCGTCGAAGTCCTCGCTCCCTGCCCCGTCAACTTGAAAATGACCGCAGACCAGATCAACGACTTCATCGAAAACCAGATGATCCCCGAATTTCCTCTGGGCTGCATCCGTGACCGCTCCGCCGAGGTGGAAAACGGCACTGTGCCTCCCCCCCCTGCTCACGATGTGGAAACGGTCAAAAAGGTCCTCTTCCCCCCTGCGGTGGAAGGCGATACCGCCAGAGAGAACACCTCTGAGATCTTCAACCGTGAACTGCGTATCAAGATGGCTGGTTTCGGCGGTCAGGGCATCCTGAGTCTGGGTATCACCCTCGCCAACATGGCGCGTCTGCGCAACTTCAACGTGAGCTGGATGCCCTCCTACGGTCCCGAACAGCGCGGCGGTGCCGCCAGCTGCGCCGTGATCGTCAGCCGCAACCGGATCCCCTCACCCATGATCAGCAAGGATTGCGATCTGCTCATCGCAACCACCCAGACGGCTCTTGACAAATATGTGGGCGAACTCAAAGATGACGGTATCCTCATCTATGACAACACCGCCGTGACATTGCCCGAACTCCCCGCCGCCATGACCAAGGTGGGCGTGGATGCTGTGGGCATCGCTTCAAGAGATGTGGGCAGCGCCAAGTTCGTCAACTCCGTTCTCATCGGTGTTCTCTCTGTGGTCCTGGAACAGAAAGGACTGCTCAACGCCGAAGATCAGGCTGACTTTGAACAGGCCTTCACCGCCGCTGTCCGTGAAAAATTCGGCAAAAAACCCGGAGCCGTTGAATCCAACGCCCAGGCTTTCGCCGCCGGACGTCAGGGTCTTGCAAAATGAAACTCCTCTCACTCATCATCTGTTTTCTGTGCGCGCTGAATCTCTGTGCCGATGCCGTGCTGGTCATCAAAGGCAAAGGGAAATACAAAGCCATCAGACTGGAGTCCCGTTCCGGACTCGGTTCTGATATCAGGACACATAAATACAACATGGAGATCAGTTTCCGTCCCCGGAAAAAGTTCCAGAAGGCAAAATTGGTCTTCAAGGTTGTCAACGAAGATGAGCTGAGTTTCACCTTCGGCGGCGGTTATATCCGCTCCGAAGGCAACAAGAAAAATGTCTTTGAATGGCTGGACTGCAATCTGCTCCGCATCAACGGGACCGAGCATATCGGTCCCAAAGCCGGAAAAGAGGGCAAAAAGGAGGAAAGTATTTCCCGTCCCAAAGCCCTCCCCGGTTCTGTCAAGGTCAAAAAGGGTGAGAAACTGACCATCGAACTTTCGTTCCGTTCCACCCCCAAGAAGACGGCAAAACAGCTGGATGCGGAAAAAAACATGACGCCCCGCCAGAAAGAACGTGCCAAACGCGAAGCTGAAAGAGAAAAGGCGAAAGCCGCTCTCAGAGACCGTGAAGCCAAAGAGCGTTTGAAAAACGCCGAAGCCAACCGCAAGGTCCTTGCTGAGCGTTACGGCATAAAATTCAAAGGGACCGCTGAAAAATCCGGTCAGAAAGAAAAGTCTGAAAAAGAGGAAGCTCCTGAAAAAAGTGATAACACGGAAGAACAGGAGTCCACGACCTCAGAATCAGGCGAAAATCAGTAACAATCCCCATAAGGAGTGCAGATGAGCGATTCTGCACTCCTTTTGAGTATCAAAAACAATTACAACCAATCACCATATAACACCAATACAAGGTACTAAAGAATGGCTATTTTCCTTCCTTTCAGAGGCATTCTGCCTCCCGCAGAACTCGCCGCAAAAGTCGCAGCAGTCCCCTATGACGTGGTCAACACCGCCGAAGCCGCCGAGCTTGCCAAGGGCAATCCCTGCTCCTTCCTCCACGTTTCCAGACCTGAGATCGATCTGGAGCCCGGTATCGATCTTCACGACGACAAAGTCTACGCCCAGGCTAAGATCGCTTACGACAAACTTTGCGCCGAAGTCCCCCTGACTCAGGATGAGAAACCCCACCTTTATGTCTACCGTCTCATTATGAACGGCCGCAGCCAGACCGGTGTCATCGGTGCCGCCTCTGCCGCCGAATACAATTCAGGCGTTATCAAAAAGCACGAGAAAACCCGTGCTGACAAAGAGGATGACCGTACCCGCCATGTGATGACTCTGCGTTCCCACACGGGCCCTGCCTTCCTGACCTATCAGGACTCCGATGACATCGACGCCATCATCGCCGATGAGATGGAAAAGGCTCCTCTCTTTGACTTCACCGCTGTTGACGGGATCCAGCACACCCTGTGGCGCATGGATGAAACCCGCAGCCGCGAACTTTCTCTCTGGTTCAAGAAAGAGGTGAGCTGCTTCTACATCGCCGACGGACACCACCGCAGCGCCGCCGCCGCCCGTACCGCCGCCGAATGCGCCCCCAACAACCCCAACCACACCGGCACCGAGGATTACAACTTCTTCCTCGCCGTGGCGTTCCCCTCAAAGCAGCTCGCCATTCTGCCCTACAACCGTGTTGTCCGTCATCTGAACAACCTTTCCCCTGCAAGTTTCCTCACCATGCTGAGCGAAAAATTCATCATCTCCCCCGCCGCCGACGGCAACGTTGGCTGCCCCGGAAGATTCAACCTCTACATCGCCGGCGAATGGTATCAGGCTGTCCCCACCTTTGACCTGAAAAAACTGGGCGTCATCGAAAAGCTGGATGTGAGTGTCCTGCAGAACTTCGTTCTCAATCCCCTTCTGGGCATTGAAGACCCCCGCACCTCCAAGGAAATCGACTTCATCGGCGGTATCCGCGGCACGGGCGAACTGGAACGCCTGGTGGACTCCGGGGACTACGCCATCGCCTTTTCCATGTATCCCACCACCGTCGATCAGCTCATGGCCATCGCCGATGCCGGTGAGATCATGCCTCCCAAATCCACCTGGTTTGAACCCAAACTCCGTGACGGTCTGGTCTGCCACAACTTCTGAGGAACACGCCCGAAATGAAAAGCGATCTGCGGATAGGTTACTGGGAACACTGGTTCAAACTGGACTACCACATCGGAACTTTTCTCAAAGAGAAGTTCAATTTGAGTGTGGAAAAAGTGGACTACTCCAAAAAGAACTACTACGAAACAGTGGATGTCCTCATCATCAGCCAGAGCGGTGTCAACGATTATATCGAAAACGACCGTGACCGGCTCCATGATTTTGTCCGCAACGGCGGTATCTGCTGGATCATGCATCAGGACTGGCGGCGGTACAACCCCTGTTTCCTCCCTGAGGAAGCGGGGCGCCCCCTGCTGGTCCAGCGCTACTGCGCCACCTTGGGCGGCAAGTTCGGCGGCATGACCTATCTGCAGCCCTGGGCAGAAGAAGCGGGCAGCGCCCTCTTCCGTCTCCCCAACGACATCACCCCCGACGAAATGGTCTACTGGGAGCTGGATGCCGACTCCTTTGAGCCGACAGGAATGCACGAAGCTCCCACCCGGACCCGTTCCGCCGCCACCGCCGCCATGACCAATGTGGAAAAATGGGAGGTCCTCGGCAGTTTCATGGATGCCGCCATGCCTGACAACAGCGCCTTGGTGATGCAGATGAAATACGGCAAAGGTCTCTTCCTCTGGAACCAGATCCTCTTCCCTGAACGCCGCCCTGCCGATGCAGAGGACCGGGTGCTGAAATTCTGGGAACGCTACTGCGAAAATGCGCTTCATTACTTTGAGTGTTTCCGCAAAGGCGAAAAGATCGTTCCTCCCGCCCCCCGGGCGAAGAACATTTCCGCCGGAAAAAGCTGGAAAAAGACCATTACCCATATCCACACCCTGGACTGGTACGCCGCCGACCACACTCTCGCCGACCTCAACGCCGCCATGCGGTATTTGAAGTTCGATGCGGCAGTGCTGGGTTTCAAGGATGCCCTGAGCTACCACGATGCGCCGGATTACGAAAAGTACTCCGACGACAAGGTGACTCTGATCCCCGGCATGGAGTATCACCCTTTCAACTTCCAGCATCCCACCAGTCAGAACGCCTATCACATGCTTGCCATGGGTGTCCGCAGCTGTTACAACCGTTTCACCCGCTCCCTCTTTGACGACGGCGACGTGGATGAATATATCCGTACAGCACTGGAACATATCAAGAAGGAAGGCGGTGCCTCATGCGCCACCCATCCCGACGATGAATACTGGCGCAAATATGACTTCGATGCCGTGGATATCTATGACTGGGATTTCGCCCGCCGCGGTCCCGACCGCATCGAGGACAGACCTTTCTCTGAAAACGCCGTCCAGAAAGCGTGGATGGAGGGCTCTCACATCACGCTGATGGCTTCGGTGGATATGTGGGGCATCGCAAGGCTCAAAAGCAACCCTGTGTGCAACTTCATCTGCTACAACGGTGATATCACCCGGGAAAATCTGGTCAAGGCGGTGAAAGCCGGTCACATCATGGCGGCTTTCGGCGTTGACAGCGCCGAAGTCTCTCTCGGTGAATATATCCCCGGCGACACCGTTGATCCCGAAGCTCTTGAAGCCCCCCTCAAATACGCTTTCACCGTGCCTGAGGGCGTGACCGCTCTGCGGCTCTGGGGCGGCGACAAGATCCTTGAAGAGAAAACTTTCGCTGAAAACACCAACTCCATTGAGGGCAGTTTTGATATTTCACAATATAAAGACGCCCCCTATTTCCATTTGGAACTCAGAGGCTGCAACGCTCATCTGATTTCCAACCCCTTCTTCAAGAAATAAGTTCCAACCCATCAAAAAGCCTCCGGAATTTCACAGTTCCGGAGGCTTTTTTTTGCAGAGTTTTTCAGTATTTGCTCGAATCCCCTCTGATGTACCAGAGTTTTTCACCCTCTTTCTCAAGGTGAGAGGGCATTTGATACCAGCGGAACGCCCCCACATGTCCGTCGTAATAGGCAAGATTGTGGTAGCCGTTGTGGAAAGGTGCGATCATCTGAGGCCACCCTTCGCCGCCGTAGTATTTGTATTTGTGCGAGGTGAGGACGTCGCCGGATGAGGCTTCAAGGATAAATGCCAGAGCGCTGGGGAAACGGATCTCAGAATGACGGATGATACGCTTGATCCCGAGATCAGCGGCAAAGTGCTGTTGCCCCCAGTAGCAGACACCGTAATAGCCGGGGGCTTTGGCGGAGTTGTTCCAGATGGGATGTTTGCTGCAGTTGAGAATAGTGGTTTTATGGGTGTAGTCCTTGATATTTTCAACGCCGGTATACTTGATGAGCATGGCCCGGTAGTTGCTTTTGTTGCTGTTGTTGACATCCACGTTCCACCCCTGATGATCATCACGGTACGCCGAAAGCGCCATGGAAATCTGTTTCAGATTGCTGACACACCGGGTGCCGATGGCACGTTCCCGCGCCTGCTGCAAAGCGGGCAGCAGCATGGCGGCAAGAATGGCGATGATGGCAATAACAACCAGAAGTTCAATCAGCGTGAACGCTGATTGCGGGTATGAAGTGCGCCCCTGCGGGCGTGAGGATGTGCCGTTTTTATTTTTGGAAAAACAGTTCTGTTCTGCTTTATACTCAGAAAGTTCGATCAATTTTAAAGGCAGCGGAGCGTTACAGAGAAACTTATTCATGATACGGATCCTTTTATTTCAGCCTGAATGAGGTTTTCCGGAAAAATATATCACTCTTTTTCTTAAAAAGCAAATCATTTTCCAGAGAACTTGCAACTTTTATGCGTTGATTCCGTCAATTTTTTCGCAAAATTCCGTATTTTTTTTAAATTACCCCTTGATTTTTGAAAAATATGGTGTATATTATGATTACTGCGAAACGAAACAAGCAAGTCTTCAGTTACGCGGGGGAGTAGCTCAATTGGTTAGAGTACCACCCTGTCACGGTGGATGTTGCGGGTTCGATCCCCGTCTCTCTCGCCATTTTTTTATCAAAAATGGCAACTGTAACTTTATCTTATTTCCTTGCGCGGGGGAGTAGCTCAATTGGTTAGAGTACCACCCTGTCACGGTGGATGTTGCGGGTTCGATCCCCGTCTCTCTCGCCATTTTTTTTTGCCTTTTTTCCGGAACCTTTCAAAAAGGCTATGTTCCCGATATGGGTAGATTCATATTTTTCTTAAACTTTTAAGCGGCACAATACTTTTGCAAAAATTTGCAAGAGTGTTGTGCTGAAAAAGGTTTGGGAAAAGG
>JAZONY010000027.1:0-37119 GCA_045654705.1 Victivallaceae bacterium | reverse complement strand
ATTTTTTATTTCTATGATCCATGATGTTACTGATTACGCTTTTACCGGCAATAAGCTGCCGATCGGCTACGATATGCCAAGTTTCATGCAGGAGAGACTTTTCCCTGCCGGAGCTTATAATTTTGAAATCAAAGGCGGAAGTGGTTTTTTAACGAACTATGCGGAATGGAGCTGTAATGTTTCAAAGGAGGATTTTGAAACATTCCGCAAAAAGCACGGATATAACTTTGTTTTGAACCGGACAGATGTCAACGAGGACAAGAATTCCGGTCCCTCGCACTATTCTGACTATGACTGGCCAAAGCCCTACTATTTCTACAATAACCGCCACGCAAACGGCGGCGGCTTGACCATGCGTTATTCCGTCCCGGAACAGAAATTGTACGGGCACTATGCCAATCGCTGATATTTTCGCAGTTGCAAACGCCTGCGGGAGATGGTATATTACCAATGAGACGGTTGATTTACGGATGGAGGAATGAATATGAAAAAACTTTTACTGCTGGTTGCGTTATCATTTTTTACCTTGAATGTTCATGCTCACGGCGAACAATGGCTCGGATTTGGAGTTTTGGCAAAGAAAGCCAAATGGTCTCCTGTTCAATTTTCGATCTGGCCGGTACATCTTTGCAATCCAAGGGCAGAAATATATGGTGTTCTTCTTTCGCCGGGAATATTTGGTTTTGCAAACAAAGTTTATGGTGTGAGTTGTGGAGCGATCGTAATGATGGCAGAAAATAACGGTCTTGCTGCCAATATCTGGTCTTTCGGGGACAAAAATAACGGATTGGCTGTGGGGGGATTCAATGCCTGGGCAAAAAATAACGGTGTTTCCGTAGGACTTGCCAACTTTGTCTATGATAAAAAAAACGGGCGGAATACGCTCCAGATCGGCATATTCAATCAGGCGAACAGCGGCCTGCAGATCGGTTTATTGAACTACAATCCGAACGCCGCGATCCCATGGATGCCTTTGATCAATTTTACGATCCCACGATCAATAGAATCGTCTTTGAAAGAGTTGAAGGAAAGACCGTCTCCTTTTGATTACCATATTGAGAAACACGCAAATAAATATTTCCCGAATTGGAACCGGCAACAGCGGCTGAATTGGCTGAATGAACTTTTTCCTCTGACCGATGCCGGAGCAACTTATGCGTTGATGGAAGCCGCGAAAAAACATGGTATGCTTGAAATATGGGATCGGTATGCGCTGACTTTGCCGGAAAAACAACGCAAACGCTTGCGTTATTCGTTGGGAAGTTGGATCGCACAGCAGGAATGGTATCATACTCTTGAGACAACTCCGGATGGCAGTTGTGCATTATCAGTATTCAAAATAGGAGCAAGTTACACTTTTACGGCAAAATTCAAAGAACTTCCGCCGCGGGAAAAAATTAAGGTTTCATGGCAAAATTCAGATCTTGTAGTGTGGTATGAAAGAAAAACTGACAATATAAATACCAATTCATATGTGGAGCTGTTTACCATCCGGCACGATGCGGAAACAGATATCTGGTTTGAAACCGGTTCCTGGAAAGAGGTTAGAGAAAAGGTTCCGGCAGTCACTACTTGCAAAATAAACCGGGATGGAACAACATTGCATCAGATCAAAGGTGACAAATGGATTTATAAAAACTTCCGCTTGAAAGAGCAATACCGCAAAATCAAACTTGGCAGCCTTAAACCGGAATATATTATTCAAAAATCAGTAAAATGAAAGAGTGAGTTTATGAAAAAAAGTTTTTACCTGATCTTGTTATGTCTGTTCTCGAGTGCGGTTTATGGTGCAGATAAAGTGCAGCCATTTATTGATTGTGTAATTACGTGTTCTCTGGAGGGATTGCACCATCATTTGAACTATTCTCCGGGATTTCCGGTTCAGGAAAGCAAACTTTTTTTGATCTTACGCTATGGAAACACCGTAAAAAGAGCTGAAATCCCTTTGCAAAAAACCATTGCTTTTGAGTGGAAAGATTCTCCCGGGAAGACTGCTTTTTGCTCTTCCAATATAAAATGGGAATTTCCGCGAGTCACAAATGTTTCAATAGAAAATAAGCTTATGCCAAGCAAGATTTTGTTTCCGGGCAGGAAAGTTGTTTTGATGACATGGAAAACGACTTCACTTGCTGACGGTAAAACGCTTGAGCAATTTTGTGGAGAAACGGGTCTGGAATTGCAAGTGCCGGAGCATATATTAAAAAAATATGCCGGCTGTATGAGTTATGAAGATCTGGTTATGCAAAAATTTTTGAAAAAGCTAAATGTTCCTGATTATTGGCAATTTGCCAAAAAATTTCAGGCAATCCCGCCGGAAAGCAAATGCAAATATCTGACTTATCCGGAAATGATCCGTGGCAATGTCGTTGAGCTTTGGGATAAATATCAACGGAAATTATACGCGGGACAAATTACTTCGCTGCAGATGTTGGAGTTGGAAATCCGCATAATGGAAGTTATGCTGTATGCCCAAAATCTTCCCGAACCAATGCGCAAAAAACTTGTAATGGAACAAGGCAGAAGATATAAAAAAATCTTGTCTTTAATAGAAACGGCGTTTTCCGCCGGAGGGGTAACCAAAGAATCTGTCGATATTGCCAAAAGCAATTTGAAACGTTTCATGCAGAAACACAATATTAAAGATCAATAAATCTGCCCTGACAACGATGGAGTGAATTTATGAATAAAGCAGAGAAGTCGAAGAAAAAACAGGCTGGAATTGTATTGATTGCCGGATTTTTACTGTTCGGGGTATGGAACCTGGTCTGATTCAGTCCGGTTTATCCATTGTGGCAGAAACTGGATGGACGTTTGCCGGAAAATATCTATTTCCCGGTGGAGGAATTCCTCGCTTTGAATGGTCATCACAATTCAATTTATGCTTTGAGTGGAAGTCTTATTATTGCCATTGGTACAATCGCCTGGGCATGGAAATTAAATGGCAAATTGCAAAAATGGTATGAATATCTTTTATTGTTTATTCTGCTTTTTGCTGCGGCGATGATCACTATGCCCTGTCTTTGCCGCCCGGTAGAACATTAGAGACGCCTCCATTGCGATGCCAAACTTCGCATGACATATGTCGCACTTGAACTCTATGCAGGAGAAAACAGCAACGCTTTTCCAGAAACAACCGATATACCCGATACTGCGCAAATAGGAAAAATCACGCATCCGGTAAATTATTACGGCAAAGGAAAAAGTTTGAACAGTAAACCTTTTGTCATTCTTGAAGATGCCTGCCGGGTCCACGCCGGAGATTTGCGTCACCGTATTTGGAGCGACGGCAAACGGGAGCTGTTTTATCCGTGGCGCAGCAAAGGAGATAACAAAAGAAACAAAGGAGATAACAAATGAAACATTTGAAAATATTATTTGCTGTAACGACGGCGGTAATACTGCTTACCGTAATCTTTATACTTGCATCAGCCAAAAACAAGGAGTCGATCCGGAAATATCAATCGTATATATTTATTGATGATATCAGCAACTGTTACATGTGCGGCAAGTACGATAAATTCAGCTGTAATCTGTCGGTTGAGAAATCTGATGGTTATAACTATAAAATAAATATAAGTGATTCAGCAGATGAAAATAACAAGTCATGTTTGTACGGAAAATTCAATATCATTGACCGTAATGACGGAACTTTTGCTTTTGTCCGGAATGCATTGATCCGTTCTGATTTTGGTTCTCAGATGCGAAGTGCAGAGGTGGCTTTAATAAAATATGATAAAAGCTGCTATTATTGGATGTCCATAACCATACAGAACCAAAAAGAGTTTTATATTGTGAATATCGTATCTCCGGCAGGAGATAAAATAAAAAACATCAACGTTATCAATGCATCAGATGAATATCCGGAAGATATTGAAAATTTGATAAAACAAAGTCTGAAAAAACACAGTGTAAAAATTTGACAATGGAGGAATGAATATGAAAAGCAAAAAATTTACAGCAGTTTTCCTGATAAGCATTTTGTTTTTAGTGTCTATAATTGCAGTTTTGTGGATAAAAAACAATAAATTGAAAAAAGAGTTGAAAGAGTGTTCTCAATATAAAAGATTTTTTTTCGC
Organism: Victivallaceae bacterium; assembly: GCA_045654705.1. Taxonomy (GTDB): domain Bacteria; phylum Verrucomicrobiota; class Lentisphaeria; order Victivallales; family Victivallaceae; genus UBA1784. Next base: position 33,043 of record JAZONY010000027.1, on the reverse strand, counting down.
TTTTAATGGAATCGTTTGTCCCGTTGCTCCAGTCAAAAAAGAAGATGTAAATAAGCCTTTATCTTTTGATCGTCACATTGACGGTACTGTTTTAAGTTTTCCTGTTGCAGAAAACTCTGCAGGATTAAAAGATGGCGGGAAACTCTTTATTCTGGGAAAATATATGCTTTTTCAGGGGAATTCCGGAAAATTGCAGTATTGTTCGATGGGTGGTATCAATGAGTATCTTCACCGGGATCCACATATTTGGAACTACAACCAGCCGGTGTCACCGGGAGAATATTTTGTAAAATTCGGCAACTATGGGTTGACCACAGATTTCAAGCAACTTTCTCCAAAGGAAAACGGAATAAGGTTGACCTTCGCTGATTCCAAAGACAGTAAAGCAAATCTGAAAAAACAGAAAATATCGGAAACATTGCAAAAATTTTTGCGTACGGTGCAAATCCCGGATTATTTAAAACATGGCAAAGCTGATTTTGATGCATTGGAACATCAAGCCGTGTCATTGAGACTTGTAACGCTGAAGTTTAATTACGGAGCAGATACATTGGATTCTGTATTGGATGAAGAATTGCGTTTGCTGGATATTTTGATGGCGGATAAAAGTTTGACCGGACGCGAAAATGAGCTGTTGATAAAAGAATATTGGACACGCCTGAATCGCCTCTGTCGTATAAAAGAAGAGCAATGGAAAGCCGGGGCTTTGCTGTTAAAGGATCTGAAATCATACAAAAAAGCTGTTTCTGACTTTCAAAAAGCACATAATATAAAGTAAAGCAAATTGATTTGATCACTGCCATTCTCCCTTTCGCACTTGCAAATGCCTGCGGGAGGTGGTATATTACCCGTGAGATGGTTGAGTTGATAATGGAGGTGTTTGAGATGAGAAAAGTCAATATTGGCACTTTGCTGTGCATTTTGATAATCGTTTTACTTGCCGGATGTTATGGGATTCCGATTGAACACAACTATATCGGTATGACCAAAGCTGAAGTTGCGGCTCATTTGGAAAAGCGAGCAGAACGCAGCCGTTGGAGTAAGAATCGGTTTGCTATTGAAATATCAGTTATTGGTATACAAACGCCTTACTGGTTCAATAATGATGAGGAAGTTGCCCAAACATCCCCTGTATTCTCTGCAAATGAGTGGCGTTGCGATTTTTTTCCTCAAAGACATTGGCTCTTGGGATGGAACGGACTTAAAGCATCGTGGCTGTACAAAACACTTGTTTTTCAAGATGGAAAGGTCGTAAAACAGACCGAAGGGGCGAGGCCTTATAAAACCTATGGCGTAGGGGGACAATCGCCTTATCCCCAATTCCCGAAAAACTTTCACAAGGTCAATAAAAATCTTTACCGTTCCGGTCAGCCGGATGAGGATGAATTTCTTTCTCTCTATACCTTCAACGAAATACGCAGCGTGCTGAATTTACGGGAACACAACAGCGACAAAGACGAAATCAATGCCATCAACACCAACAGGCACAATGCCGTTACTCTATATGAGATTCCCCTTGATACCGGAAAAATCACCGAAGATGATCTCTATAAAATTTTGACCGTCATCCGGAATGCTCCCAAGCCGCTTTTGATCCACTGCTGGCATGGCAGCGACCGCACCGGATGTGCCGTTGCCGCATACCGCATCGTTTTTGAAAATTGGAGCGTGGAAGATGCCGTTTCCGAATTGATGAAACCTGAATACGGTCATCACAAAACTATTTATACCAACATTCCGGAACTGCTCCGCAAAGCAGATTGGAAGAAAATCAGGAAAAACATTTTGAATAAAGGTAAATAAATATGCTTAAAAAGTCCTTATTTATTCTTTTTTTTATCAGCTGCACTCTTTTTTTCTCGGGATGCACTTCTCCTTATATAGGGAAAACCCGGCAGGAGATCGTGGATATCATTGCACAGGACTACAAAGCTTCTCCGAAAGATATCTATATCCGTGTTTCTCCGAACAGTAATTGGGTATTCAATCATCCGGAAGAAATATTGAACGATCCCCGACGGGGAAAGACCATGAGACAACTTGAACAATGGGGTATCTTGCCTTACAAAAAATTCTGGTTCGATGGGACATATTGCACCTTGCTTACATTCAAGGATAATGTTGTCATAAAAGAAGAAGCAGATGTTCACTGCGGCGGTTACGGATTTTTCAAGCCGTTTGCATTCGTCTTTTTCCTTATCGCACCTTTATTCCTTTAAAAATATTTTTTCAGTTGTAAACGCCTGCGGGAGATGGTATATTTGTAATAAACAAAGGTTTGAACATGGATTTTTTTGTTTATGTATTTCTGGCTTTTTTCTTTGCCATATTTCCATTATCGGCATGCTTGCTGTTTGATAAGTTCCGGGAGCGTTTCCGGGGCGGCAGAGTTTTGCTTGCGATATTCTTGTATTCGCTTTTATCCTGGAGTGTAACTAATGGAGTTATTTATCTCCGATATTTGCTGGATCCGATGAGTCTGCAAGGTCCCGAAGGGGTATTCGCTTTATTTTTCGGCTGGCTTTATTTATGGATAACATCCATTCCGGTTTTTCTTATCCACTTAACGGTTCGGGTAATCACCGGTATGGTCAATAAGAAAAAATAACTGCCACGACACGCCCCACCAGAAAAAAGATTTGCAAATCGGCTTGTTGAATTACAATCCCAATGCCTTGATCTCGTGGATGCCACTGTTGAATTTTTCTTTTTCTGACAAAAATGATAAATAATTGTCGCCAGTTCAACTATTTTTCGATGCGGCTTTTATTTCTGCGGAATTTACAGACATTTCGTTAGAGGTAAAAGCCGTCCTCTGTTTTTATTTTTATGCTTATGAAGATGTTTTTCGAAGAATTGTATAGTTCAGCAAAATCGTATTGTTAACAACCATTTTGAGCTTGAGAGAACTATTTCGGAGAATTAAAACACCCTCCAGGTTTTTCTGCTTTTGTTCATTTGCAAAAATATCGTGGGGCGTGTATATTAAACAGCATGGACCGCTGCAGTATTTATATTCACAGCAAACTGCGGTATCATTTGTAAAATCTCAAGGAATATGAAAATGGTGAAAAATCTGGTTTTAAGCCGCCGTACAAGGCTTGAGTTTGTGAATTGCCCCGAGGAACCGCGGCTGAAGTTGGCTGCAGAAGAACTCGAAAGATTGGTGAAGACCCGTTTCGCTGGAAAAACTGCTCCGGATCAGACCGTTGAGGTTTTCTTTGAAGTTAAAGAGAGTGCTAAAGGTTTTTCTCTGAAAGCTCTGGAAAATGCACTCGTTTTTACCGCTCCCACCTCTCTTGAGATCCTTTACGCCGTCTACGATTTTGCAGAAGAATATCTTGGGTACTGCTTCTTTGAGCCGGGTATCGACCACCTTGACGTTAAAGGGGGCAAAGTCCTGCTGCCTGTCGGGAAATATGCCATCTGCAACCGGGTTCCCGCTTTGAAGATCAGAGGGCTTGTTCAGGAATTTCCTTTCTCCGATGAAGATTATATCATTGCTGACTGGATGGTCAAAAACAAACTTAACTTCCTCCAGACCTGGCTGAAATATTATGAAAATATTACAGCGGATCTTCAGGATTACTTTGATGTGAGAGGTATTGATATTGCCGGTGGCGGACACAACTTCAGCTTCCTTATTCCCGGCGAAAAATATGCCAAAACTCATCCGGAGTTCTTTGCTGAACGCAACGGCGAACGCATCAAGCCTTCTTCCGCCAAAAGCGCTCTGCTTTTGAGCGAACAGCTCTGCACCACCAATCCCGAACTGCGGGAGGAACTGGTCAAAAATATTATCGAATACAGCAAAACCCATCCCCGTATCGCCTCCTTGAGCCTTTCCCCCAACGACGGTTTCGGCTGGTGCGAATGCAAAGAGTGCAGCAAACTTTACGACAAAAATATTAAAGGCGAACTTTACAGCCTTTCTGAACATGTCCATCAGGCAAATGCCATTTATCATCAGCTTGTGAAATATGTCAATACCCGGCTGCGTGAGGAAAATTGCACTATAACTTTGGGATTCAGCTCCTATATCAATTACTGCCGCCCCAGCGAGGGAATGACGGTGGATAAAGGTATGCGCAGCGCCCTTGCCAATTATTGGAGATGTATCAATCACAAGATCAATGATCCCGACTGTCCCGTCAACTCCAACTACGCCGAGGACCATAAGCGCTGGATGAAGGTCAAAAACGGCGGTATTTTTGGTGTCTATGAATACTTTATGGGGGTGAACTTCTACATTTCTCTGCCCATGATCCACACCGACGATGTGTTTGATGAAGTGAAATTCTATCAGGAAATCGGTTCCGACGGTCTCTGGACTCAGTTCCATGTCCCCCACTGGCATGTTTACGGCATCAACTTTTACTGCATGGCAAATGCCCTGTACGGCAAAAAACGTGTCCCCACCCAGAAAAGAATGTGGAATGCCCTCTTTGGTAAGGATGTCCTTGAAGGCAAACGCTTTATCAAAAAGGTCCACCAGCTTGTACACAGCACCGGAGCCTGCCATATTCCCTATCCTTACAGCCTTTTCAACCGCACCGACCTTAAAGATTATGTCAAGCTCCATGAAATGGCAAAAGCCCTCTGCAAAAAGCTCCCCCGGAACGAATACCGCCAGGCGCTGGTGCTGTGGACAGAGTATCTGGTGCGTTTCAAGACATTCTTCGACGGTTATCACGCAGGCGTTGCCGGGCTCAAAGAGTTGGAAGCGTTCCGCAAATGGGCAAACGAAAAATGTGCCGGCAGACGGATCTTGCGCTTTTTGTCCTTCAACCGCTATACCGAGGAGATCGGAAAAATGATTTCAGAAGGCAAAAAGTGGCTTCACTTCGGTCTTGACTGGGAAGATGCCTATGTGGTGAAACACGCACAAACCATCTTGAAGAAATAATTTTTCAATTGAGATGCCTTGCCTCCTGCTCAATGTCAGGAGGCAAGTTTTTTTTGCGGGGAAAAATGGGAGTTCGACTTACAGGAAGCGGTCCAGATCGGCGACGGAAAGAGTCACTTCGGGGTTGGCGTCGGCGAGTTTTTTGAGGTCGCCGTAGCCCCAGGTGACGGCGCAGGTGTGGACACTTGCTTCGTGTCCTGCAAGGATATCCAGTTCGGTGTCGCCGATCATCATACATTTTTCGGGGGCAACCCCTGAAATGCGGACTGCAAGTTTGAGCAGCTCACCTTTGGGCAGATTCTGCCCGGGAATGGCATCGCATCCCCAGACGGCGGAAAAGTATTTTTCAAAGCCGTAACGCCGGATCAGTGTCAAAGTCGATACCATGCGTTTATAGGTGACAACATAGATTTTTTTCCCGGCAGAATAAAAATGTTCCAGAATCTTTTCGCTCCAGGGAAAGGGCGTTTCGCCGACCATGTCGGAGCTGTCGTAATTTTTCTTGTAACGTACCGCCATTTCCTGCTGCTGTTCCGGGGGGAATTCAGGAAAAAGCAGTGCCGCCATGGCATCCGCCGGAGGCCCCACACGGAAAATCCTGTCAAACTCCGGACACTCCACCCCCGCTTCGGCGATGGTATGTTTCCACGCATTGCGTATTCCCTGCCGGGTATCGCCCAAAGTTCCGTCAAAGTCAAAGAAAAGGGCGTCAACTGGAATCCTGTTCATAATCACCTCTGTAACAAAAAGTTTCATGCCCTCTGTGTGGACATGTGCATAATATAGCCTTTTTCGTGTAAAATTCAACCTGATAAAAGGAAAAAAGGCGGCGGAAACTGTTTCCCGCCGCCCCGGTTGTCTCTTTCGGCTTCAACTGGGATCCGGGGGGACGAGTCTTTGGTTTTTGACGACCTCTTTCAGGTGGAAGGCAAGAAAGGGATTGGCACTCACAATGGCGTGGTCTGTGCATTGCAGATCCTTTGAATCGTTGCACAACTCCTGCAAATAGTCGAGAAGTTTTTTCAGATCTTCCTGATTTTCAGAGGAATAGATCGTGATGGGGGTTCCACCTGCAAGACGGTGGAGCATGGCAAGTTTTCCGAAGTTCACAGCATTCTCCTTTGCTTTTGAGAGAACGCATCAAGAGGCGTAATGACGGCAAAATACGCCGCCCGGGATTTTTTTGATCGTTGAGAGGAGTTCTGCGCCCCCCTTTACTGATCCGCATCTGCTTTGAAAAACCTTTTTCAAAGCAATTCACCGTGGGTACCCGACCTCGGTTGACAGGCATTATCTTAATGCCACTCCTGATGCAGTACACTATAATTTAGCATGGAAAATCAAAAATGCAAGAGGTGATCTCAATCTTTTGGGAAAAAAGAACCTTTTGCGCTTTTGTTTCTTTTGAAATTTATATCAAGGAAATCTCTTGACTTTTTACCTTGAAAGCGTTATATTAAAGACTAATCCATCCGTAAACAGTATGGAAAGGGTGATGAAAAAAACTGTAATGAGGTAATTATGACAAAACTTTCTGAATATGAGGTGTTTCCGGAGTCACGGAGAAAATCTTTTACCTTGATCGAATTGCTGGTCGTAATCGCGATTATTGCCATTCTTGCGGCATTGCTGCTCCCTGCTTTGCAGCAGGCGCGGGAACGGGGAAAATATGCCAGCTGCGCCGCTAATCTGAAAAGTTGCGGCATGTTTGCTTCTTCCTATGCCGAAGACAACAACGATAATGCAAGTTTTGCCTGGCAGAGTGGCGCCCCCAGTTCAGGCTACGCCCCCAATGATGTCGGTGCATGGTTCGTTATGCTTGCGCCTTATGCGGGGTATTACCGGTACGGTGTGACCCAGATCAGCAAACAGCAGGGGGGAACTCAGGTGATCGATAGGAAAGCCGGTGTGTTTTCATGCAACTCCGTGCCCATGGGCACTCTGAACCGGGGCGCCAAGATCGACTTCTCCATTTCCATCAACGCCAGAGGACAGGTCGATCGGGCACATGCTTCCGGAAAACCCATCAAGCAGCTTCTCTGGTCTCGTATCAAAAATCCCACACGCTGTGCCTGGATCCTCGATGTCAGGCAGCATGTTCCCGACACCGGGATCTATATCAACCTCAACAGTGATACCAGTTACACCAACTGCAACTGGGGACACATGGGGGGGAGAAGTATCCAGATCGTCCATGTCGACGGACATGTGGGCTCCTATGCCCGTTCTTATCTGATCGGCGGAGTCCATTCAGGTTCACCCTGGAGTGTTTACAAGGCGGGGATCTTCTATTACCGCATGTATAACGACAGTATGTGATCCCCTTTTTTCCTCATATCAGGTGTCGGAATATGTTCCGGAGCGTTTCAGACATGGCGCTCCGGTTTTTTTCGTCCAGAGCGGCGACTTTTGAAACGCCTGCCGAAGCACACAGAAAAGGCGCATGAGTGCCGAAAAGCAGTTTGCCGCATTTTTCTTTTGCCGCAAGGGGCGCAAGTGCAGGGAATCCCTCGATAAATGCGGTGTCGCAATAAAGATTGGGGGCGGTGAAACGGAGTGCTTCACCCACATAGGCGTTGAGGGCGATGACGGTCATGCCGGGGAGTGCCTGAGCGAAACTTTCAAGAGATTCCACCGGAACGGCGGGGATCTTGCAAAGGGGATGCTGGGCGCGCTCATCCTCTTCACGCATGACCACAACAAGGATCTTTGTTCCCTGAGAACCGAGGGTTTCAGCCATGGCGACCGTTTCAGGAGCGGTCAGGGAAAATCTCTGGAATCCGGGATAAAGCACCGCCGCAGGAACATCGTTCCACTGCCGGAAACTTTTGTAAAAGGGATTGGCGATCAACAAGGGGATAAAGTTTTTATATCCCTTGCAGCGTTTGAGAAGGGTTTCATTTTCCGCTTCAGGATCAGAGGAAAATGCGCCTTCAGCAGAGCGGAGCAGCCCGCCTTCGATGCCGTGTCCGGCAAGATAGGGAACAAGTTCCTTCATCTCAGCGTGGGGCAGGGGACGGAAAGGCCAGCGGCCGATGGAAAGATTGACATCAAATTTCACCATGAGAGCAGTTCCTTGGCATTTTTCCATAAAATCAAATCACGGTCCGTTTCAGAAATTTCCGCTTCACGGACCTTTGCCAGTTGGCAGCCGAAGTCACGGCAGGGGGCATCCGAACCGTAAAGAAGCCGTTTTGCGCCGATGCGTTTCACAGCGTATTCGATAAAGCCCGCTTCCGGCTGGGCGCCTGAGGTGTCCACAAAGACATTGGGGCAGTCGGCGATATCTTCCACGCCCCGTTCACGGCATCCGCAGAGGTGCGCCATGATGATCTTGACACGGGGGTAACGCTGCGCCAGGTCTGCCACATCAGCAGGATCGGATTCGCCGGGATATTTATCGACGGTTTTGTACCAGCAGTGCTGCATCAGAGGGCGGTCGAAGCGTTCCAGCTCCTCCATGATGGGAGCCATCTTTTCACTGCGGACATTGACCGAAATTTCAAGTTTCACCCCGCAGAACTCCGGCATTTCAAGACAGCGGCGTATCTCGCTTTTCTGGAACTCAGCCGGGTTGTCGGGGTTGAGAAAACAAAACCCCCGCGCCCTGCCGGCGTAACGCCTGACGTAAGAAAGGGTGTCGTCGTTGATCTTGCGGACCTCGTCGGGAGAGGGAAGTGTTCCGTAACGCAGCACATCCCCAAGCAGGATGAAACGGTCGATGCCGAAGTGCGCCGCAGAGGCAGCCACAGCTTCAGCTTTTCCGGCAAAATTGTGGGTATGGATGTCGATGATCATTTCCCGGGCTTCCTTTTTATTTTCTGTAATCAAGAGGAACACTGCACCAGCGGTAATTTCCGCTGTAATAAAGGATGCCGTTGCGGAGTGCTCCGCCGGTACGGATCTCAGGCGTGACGGGGAGAAAGCTGCTCAGGGTCAAGCTGACGGGCTCCACTTTGCCCACACCCTGTTTGAAAAGCAGCCATATATCCTCACCGTCACGCAGCAGCAGCCGGGAGCCTTGAGTGACCGCAAGATCGCCCACTTTGAGGGATTCGCCTGTGATGATCTTCCGTGAAGCTGTTTCAAAGCGGAAAAGACGGTTCTCGCCGTCGATACCGATGACGTTGCCGTCAGGCAGGGCAAGGAGCGCGATCACGACCTGAGTTGCCCCCAGTTCTTTGCTGCGCCAGAGGATTTTTCCGGAGGGAAGTTCCATCAGCAGAAGAGAGGCGTTTTCCGCCTTGACTTCCCCTCCTGTTCCGGGGGCGATGGTGGTTCCGATGAGTAAAAGGCTGTTGGAGATCGCCGCCATGGCAAAGGGGGATTCATTTTCCGCAAGTTCCGTGTGGGGGATGATGCGGAATTGCCCTGAATCTGTGTCAAGAAGAGCAATCCCGCCCCCAGTCATACCGTATTCGGGGGTGCCGCCCATGGCAAGCGTTTTGCCGTCCGGCGTAATGGCAAGGCAGTGGGGGCGGTTGATGACGGGATTGGCTTTGCCGTAAAAGAGGGGATTGCCGCTTAAATCGGGTTCGGTCAGAAGCATGGGAGTTTTCAAGGTCCATGGCTGTGAAGCATCGTAGCGCATGAGCTGTCCGCCGCCGTATCCGCCGATGTAGAAGTGACTGCCGTAAGCGAGGATGGTGTTGCACTGGACATTGGCGTATTCATCGCTTTTCTCACCCGTGGCGGGATCGAATTTGCCGAAGTAAAAGGGGAAGAATCCGCCGCCTGCAACGATTCCTGAAGAATTGACATCCAGAGCCATCATGGGCGCTCCTGAGTTTTCAAAGGAAAAGGAAACCGTGCGCCGGGTCACGCCGTCCTTTTCAAGGATCTCCATAATGCCCTGTGGAGGATCACAGGCGATAAGAGTTCTGCCTGAGGGAAAGTCGGTGATCTTCACATTCTGATCGCCGCTGTAACTGTGGTAATACAGTTGAGTTTCATTCCTTGGACAGGGCGTTTTGGTGCCATTTTCAAGGCGCCAGCAATGATCCGTCTTTTCATGGAGTGCGTAAATATTGCCGTTTTTGCCTTTGTACACGGAATACATGGCGGGGCGGCATCTTTCACTTTCGGTGAACAAATGGCGTATTTCACGGGTCATTTTATTGTAAGCGATGATGTTGCCCGCCGTCATGCCGAGTCCGATATAGAGCCAGTTGTCAGAAGCGGCAACGAGAGAACGGGGGTACTGCTGCCAGGATTCCTCTTTCAAAACGCCGTGATCGGTGAAAACCTGCGCCGCAGGATCAAAGGCGTAAAGGGCGCAGTCCGGATAGGTGACAGCCCAGATGATGCCTGATTCATCCTCTTCCATGGCCATTGCGGCAAGAGAGGGAACACGCCGGGTAAAGGTGAATTCTTTGCGCTGCGGGTCGTAAGCGGCAAAATGATTGCCGAAAAGTGAGTAACACTTCCCCTTGCTGCTGCGGAGCGAACTGTAAACCGCATCGGGTTTTTCAAAGGGAACAAAGATCGTATCGCACGCTCCTGTTTCAACATCGATTTGAAGCAGCCGGTAATTATAATCATCCATCAGCCAGACGACGGCGGCATCTTTTCCGCTGCCGTCCTGCACGGCGGCAACGCCCCGGCATGTCCCGCCCCGGACAGCGAGACCGTGATCGGTGGCTGTGATTTGTTCAAAAATTTTCATATCAGGATCCTCCGGTATAAAAACTATCACCAAAAACCTGATTTGTCAAGAGCTGAACAGAAAAAAGTTGCAGAACACTCTTGTAAAACATGCTCCTATGTGATATATTACTGCCATGAAACAACAGTGAAAAAGAAACGTATATATCATGCAGGTACTGAATTTCGGCTCTTTGAATATAGATCACGCTTACACCGTGAAGCACTTTGTTGCCCCCGGTGAAACTCTGGCTGCGGCGGAGTACAAGATCAATGCAGGCGGCAAGGGACTCAACCAGTCCGTTGCCCTCAGCCGTGCGGGTGTCAGAACATTCCACGCAGGCATGATCGGCAGAGAGGGGCTCTTTCTCAAAAACATCCTTGAGGAAGCCTGTGTGGACACCACATTCCTTTCTGTCGGTGACACCCCCACCGGACACGCCATTATTCAGGTGGAAAAGGAGTCCGGGCAGAATTCGATCCTCCTTTATCCCGGAGCCAACACCTGTATCCCCATTGAGGAAATGCGCCGTGTCCTTCACGCCCAGACACGGGGCAGCTGGCTTCTGCTGCAAAATGAGATCAACGACATCCCCTTTCTCATTGAAGAGGGGAAACGCTGCGGGCTGAAAGTTGCCATAAATCCCGCCCCCTGCACAGAGGCGGTTCTTTCCTATCCTTTGAACCTTTGCGACTTGATCATGGTCAACGAGATCGAATGTGCCCAATTAACGGGCGCAGAGGGGGATTTCAACGCAATGGCAGCAGCACTGGCGGAGCGTTTCCCCAATAGCGAAATCGTGGTGACTCTGGGGAGTGCCGGAGCGATCTACCGTCACGGAAAAGAAGAGATACATGTCCCCGCCGTTCCGGTGAAAGCCGTTGACACCACCAGCGCCGGAGACACCTTTACCGGATTTTTCCTTGCCGCCAGATTGCGGGGCATGGAACCCCGCAGGGCGATGGCGTGTGCCGCATACGCAAGCTCCATCACCGTGAGCCGCCCCGGAGCGGCAAGTTCCATTCCCGCCGCCTGCGAAGTTTTTCCCTGTTTCGAGTGACGGAATTTACAGCAGCATCTGCCGTTTGCGTCCCAGATCAGGGGTGGATTGTGACCACGCCATATTCATTCCCAGATGTTCAAGTTCAAAAACGATGACTTCGTTTCTGCCCTTTTTCAGCAGTGCTTCGGGAACGTAGAGGGTGTATTGAGGTCCCGTGCTGCGGTAACGGCCCAGATTGAAGCCGTTGATCCAGACCACCCCTCTGGTACCTGCGGGAATACGCAGAAAAGTATCGGCAGGTTCATCGACTTCCATATATCCGTGAATAAAGGAAAAAAGTGAGAGACACCGCCTGAGCGGTTTGCAGCAGGAAAGCGTGAGGAACTGCCTTAAAATTTGCAAAAAAATGAAAACAGCAGGATAAATCACTTGAATTTTTTTTTGTTCAGGTTAAATTATGTATTAGTCCATTCTTTTGTTTTTGAAGAGTTCAGGAGTTAAAAATGTGTCAGCTTGACCGTCTTTACAATTTGCGTTCTCAGATCAATGAGATCGCCAGAAGGCATAATGTTGAAAAAATGTATGTCTTCGGTTCCTGTGCCCGCAAGGAGGAGAATCCTGAAAGTGATATTGATTTGCTGGCAGATTTCAATAAAAGTGCCTCTCTCTTTGACCAAATCGCTCTTCAGTTGGATCTTGCAGATATGCTGAAATGCAAAGTTGACATTATTCCGCTGTCTGCCTTGTCGGATCCGCATTTCGGTCCCGGAGTAAAAAAAGATATGGTGGCATTATGACCGGCGATGACCAGCGGATTGAACACATTCTTAATGCTATTACCAAAATCGAAACAGTGGTTCCTGCTTCAGAAGAAGAGTTTCTTTCTTCAATATTGCAGCAGGATGCTGTTTCCTATAATTTTCTGATCATTGGAGAGGCTGCGGGTAAAGTTTCTCTTGAAATGCGTTCGGCTCATCCCGAAATCCCCTGGCGGATCATTATCGGTATGAGGAATATTCTTATCCACGATTACATGCAGACGGACTACAAACTCATGTGGCAGACCATCAAACATGATTTGCCTGAACTGAAAAAACAGTTGCTTTCAATGATTTCTTCCTGAAGCGGGGGGACCTTGACGATGTTGAGGCGTTTTGAAATTACTGCAAGTATATAAAAATGCTTTTTATACTGAAAAATCCACCGCAAAGCAGGAAAATCCATTGTTTTTTCCACGAACGGGTGATATATTTTTCCAGCACATTTTAAGGAGAGGCAGATTATGAATGAAGAAAGAGTGCGGGAAGAATTAAGGCGGCAGATATCTTCCGGATTGATCCAGGGTGCCGTTGTGCAGACAAGCTGCAATGATGAAGCCATCGCCTGCGGTATGCAAGCAGGTGATATTCCCATGAGTGCTGATTCCCGTTTTGATATCGCCTCTGTGGGGAAAGTTTTCACCGCTTCCTGTGCGGCACTCCTTGTGGTGAAAGGAATTCTCGACCCCGATGCCCCCTTTACCCGGTATCTGCCCGAACATGCTCTGGGAAAAAACTGCGATATCACCGTGAGAGATCTGGCGCAGCACGCCAGCGGATTTGACAACTCCAAACCCTATTGCAACAGCGACCATCAGGAGTTTATGCGGAGTCTTTACGCCTGGATGCCGAAAAATCCCCGCCGCACGACCTTTACCTATTCCTGCGGGAACTACATCTTGCTGGGTAAGATCCTCAATCGCATAACCTCTCTTGATCTGGACACCCTTTCACGGCAGCTGCTCTGGGAGCCGCTGGGCATGGCGGACACCACATGGAACGCCCCCGGTGAAGGAGCTTATGAGGTCCAGCATCACCACCCGACCCGTCCCGGAGGGGTACACAATGACGAAGTCTGTTTCCTCGCCGACATTCCTCTGGGGAGCGGTTCTGTTTTTTCCACGGCAAAAGATATGTCTCTTTTCTGCCGTGACATGGCAGAGCAGAAAACATTTCCGGCGGAGTTTTATTCTCTCATCGGCACGGCAGGGTTCCATGCGGGCAAAACGATCCGTTCTTTCGGCTGGGATATGACTCCCGAAGCCCGTCCCGCAGGTCTTTCAGAGAAAACCATTTTCCACACCGGCTGGACCGGACAGAGCATTTTCGCCGATCCCGGCACAGGATTTTACGGAGCCGTTCTCACTTCACGCAAAGGAGACTGGCTCGAAGCCAAAAAAGCCCGATGCCGTATCGTTGAAATATTGCTTCAGGAAAAGTGATGGATGCCAGCAAATCCGGCTCAGGGATCGGAGCATCCCTGAGAAAAATACACTTTTCCGGAAAATAAAGTTGTGTCGGGATTTGCAAAAATCCGGAGTGCATGATATATTACGGTGAATATTGAGAAAACAGCAACCGTCAGAGGGGATTTATGAGAATCTTTTTTTACATCATTTTCAAATTGCTTTCCAAGATCAACCGAATCAAATCCCATGTGCGCGGGTATTACTATTCCAAAATTTTCAAAAGTTGCGGAGCGAAACGCCCTTTTATCAACCGTCAGGTGGTTTTCAGCTGTCCGCAGAATATCGAATGCGGCTCCAATGTGACCATCAATCCCCAATGCTATTTTGCCGCCAAAGGGGGGATTTTTCTGGGAGATAATGTAACGCTTTCTGCCGGAGCAAAGATCTTGAGCAGCTCTTTGAAAGTGGAAAACGGCATTATCCTGAAACGGCATGTCCACAAAAAGGTCACGCTCCATGAAAACGTCTGGATCGGAGCCGGGGCAATGGTCTGTCCCGGAGTCACCATCGGAGCCAACACCATCATTGCCGCCGGAGCCGTGGTCACAAAGGATATCCCCGCCAACACGGTTGCGGCAGGAGTTCCTGCGAAACCCATCAGAAGCATCGCGCCTGAAAAGAATTGACACGAACTTCAGAATTTGAGAAGAGATGCCGCACGGGCGTGGATGAAATTTTCAAGAGCTTTCACACGGCGGGGCGCATGAAATCCGCAACGGGGAATTTCAAAAGTGAATCTTTGCAGTTTTTTGAGTAAGTTTTTGTGCCACGGGGTGATGAACATTTGAACTGTTTCATCGAAAGAAAAGTCGAAAAAGGGGAAACAGTTTTCAGAATATTTTTCGAGATCATCGAATTGCTCCGGCATGGCGAAGTTGAAAAGGGATAAGCCGTGGTCAAAAAGCGGCGCAAAGGCGCAGGGCTGATTGGTTTTGTTGTCCACCAGCAGACCGAAGTTTTTCAGGTGGCGGTCGGTGTTGAAAATCAGGGCATCAAAGATCATCATATCGGCGAAAGCGTCAAAATATCCTCTGCCAAGTTTCTTGAGGAATCCTGAAATCTCCTGCAAAGTTCCCCGGGGGCAGAAGTGTGCCATGGGGACGAAAGAGAAGTCGATCGAGGTAAAGAGTTCGGAGACTGAGGCGATGGCGTTTTCCCATGTGACAAGAGTTACGGGCAGGTGGTTCAACTTCAGAGCATCTGCGATTTGTGAGGCATAAAGTTCTGAATAGGGTTCAAAACCGAGATTGATATCGCCTGAGGTCCCTCCTTTGAAAAGGCATGTTTTCCCCTTGACGCGCCGCCATGCTTTGCGGAGCGTGCCGCCGGTGGTCAATTCCGGAGAAATAAAAAAATCGCATTTTTCCAGAGTTCCGGAACCTGTAAATGCGATTTTCCCGATTTCCGAATTGAAAGGATTTTCAAAGAGGTTGAAATTCTTGAAGGAGCCTTTGAAATCCTTTTCAGTGATCCAGTAGCAGTCATTGAGAGAGAGTGCTTTTGAAACTCTGATAAGCTCAGGGATATTATCCGGAGCAATACCGCAAGCCGTTAAAATATTCTCCTGAAACTCTCTGTTGCAAGGAATAAATCTTTCTTTGATCCACGCTGCGATGCTCTGATCCTCCAAATTCGTTCCCCGGGGCATAAGATGAGTTGCAGAATCATTGACATGAGAGATTTTGCATTGACAGAGTTCACGGGAATCCCGGATCAATTCAAAGGAGATCAGTTCGGTATCATAAAGTTTCAGCGAGAAAAGCATATCTCAATCCCTGGAATCGTGGAACTTGTAAACCCTGAGGATTTTTTTCTTTTTGGCATTGAAGAAACGTTCCGTCATAAGGAGCCAGTCGGAGTTTTTCACTCCGGCATCAGCGGCTGAGAGTGGTTTTTCTTTTGCGCTGGAAACGGCAAAGATATAAACCGTTTTGTATGAGTGTGCTGAAGCATCAGCAATAATGCGGCGGCACTGTTCCTGTTGCAGAGGGGGTGCATCCGTAAGGATTTTGACCTCTTTACCGGTATAATATCTGATCTGGTTGCATCGATCGGATGAAGGGGCATAGACAACGGATTTTCCGGAAGATTTGTCAGCTTTGACGATGAGACCTGCCTCCATAAATGGATTGTAGGGCGAGAAGCGGAAATCTTTGATCAGGCATGAGAGGGTAAGAACGATCAACAGCGCCGCGGGAAGAAATTTGACAAATTTTTCCGGGACCCGGGGGAAGAAATCCCTGAGATGTTCCAATCGGAAAACAAAGAAAGCCGCCGCCACGATCATGGGGAAGATCATGATTTCCGCATACCGTGAAGAAACGATCCGTATTCCGCAGCGCCATAGGATCATAAAGGGCAAAGCCAGAGCCAAGGTCCAGTAAAGAACGCTTTTCTCTTTGCGGAACACAACCAGCGCCGTGATCAACCCCAGCCACCCGGCAACGACGACCGGCTCAAAAACGATAGCGGGTATGTCACAGAAAAAGACCTCCCAAAAAGATGGATGTTCGAGTTTCATTTCCGGTTGTCTCCGTTGTTATGGAGCTGAATGACCGCTTTTGTCTGAGCGATGAAATACCTGTAATATGAGCCTGCCATATAGTTCAAGGTTCCGGAAGCTGCGAGAAGAATGACCATTGACATGAGCCCGGAGAGGGCGAAGATCGCCAAATTGCGGCAGAGCAGATACCAGGGGAGCTGTTTTTTGATGAGAGCGATCACGAAGTAGATTCCGAGGAGCGGGAGGAACTCCGCCGTTTCGTAGCGGATGAGCATGGCGGCAGCGAAAGGGAGTCCTGCGGCGCACCACCAGAGCCAGTGATTTCTGCGGATCGCCGCGATGATAAAAAAGATGCACCAGCTGACGGCGAAAAGGTAGGGGACATCTCTCTGAGCCTGCACCGCCATATCAATAACAGAAGGGTTGACAGCGGTCAGCAGCGCGGCGGCGAGAGAAATTCTTTTATCCTTGAAGATTTCGTGAGCGATAGCGAAAGAAGCAAGGGGCATAAGGCAAGCACAGGTCATGCCGATGGCGAGAGCTGAAGTTTCGGGAGAAATGCCTGTAAAAGTCAGAGCCGACACCAGAAAGAGGTGGAGCGGGGGGAACCAGAAGTTGGGGAGCACCTTCAAGACGCCTTCAAAGCCGCCCTGCTGCCAGTGCTGAACAAGGAGCAGATAGTAGCATGAATCCCTGCTCATTTCGGGTTCAGCGGTTCTCTTGCAGAGAAGGAGGATCGCCCCCAGCAGCAGGATTCCCGCCAGAGCGAGAAAATCTTTTTTCTCAAAAGTTTTCTTAAACCCATTGTCGGAGCGTGCTATATTATCAACTTTTTCCATGAACCGCTCCTTCAAATTAAAACATAAAAACTGTTTATACTATACCACTCAAAGGAGTAATTTTCCAGTGTTAAACTTAAAAAAGTTGTAAAAAAGTCGAAAAAAGGGATTATTTCCGGCAGCAGAGGGCGTAGACCCGGCTCAGGAGCCACCCGGGCATAAGCCTGACTGTGGCGCGGAGCATGATATTGCGGAGCATTTCGGTTTTATTCAGAATGCCGATAGCGTGCAATTTCTGAGCGAGGTTGATTTCAGCGGTGAAAAATCTCCATCCTTTGCGCCGTTTGAGCATATCCTCACCGGCGCGGACATCCACCAGCACATCTGGGAGATTGGCGGCTTTGAAATTATTCTGCAAAATCCTTGCCCAGAGCCAGTAGTCTTCATAAGAAAGGAAGTGCTGATAGTTTCCTGCCTCAAGGACCGCACTTTTGCGGAACATGACGGTCACATGATTGAAAGGAGAACGCCACTTGCAGAAAGTTCTGATTTCCTTATCCGAGAGGGGCAGCGAGCGAGTCCCGACGACATTGCCGGGAGAGTCAACGAACTCTCTGATCACACCGCCGCAGATGGCGACTTCGGGATTCTGTTCCATAAAGGCGAATTGTTTTTCAAAGCGGTCGTGGCGTGAGATATCGTCGCCATCCATCCGTGCGATCAGTTCATGCGTACAATGTGTCACGCCCTCAGCCAGAGCCAGCCCCAGCCCTCTATTTTGCGGGAGCGGCACGATTTTAACAGGAGCGGTTTGCGCAAAGCCGTCGATGACGGAATCCAGATCCTCAGTCAGAGGCCCATCCTTAACGATAACGATCTCATCCGGCTTGCGCGTCTGATCGTTCCAAATACTTTTCAAAGCAAGAGCCAGCTCCGCAGGATTATCTTTGCAATAACTTGATATCAAAACTGAAAATTTCATAATTTTTACCTGAAAAGTGATCAACCGCAAATATACCAGCGTATACCTGAACCGATCTTGCGGAAAAGTCTGAGGACTCTGGCAATAAAAGAGACTTTGTTTTTCTTGAAAACTGAACTGACTTTCAGTTTATCTCTGAACATAATTTTGCCTTGAGATTTCAAATTCCATCCTTCAAAAATGCCATACTCTTTTCCTAAAGTCATGGGGGCGTGAGACCGGAAATAGCAATTGAGGTGGGATTCATCGTGAAAACAGGCGATGATACCATTTTCATAATCTTTGCGGATATTATCTGCCAAAGTTTGGCACAAAGCAAGAAATTCAGGTGTTCTGCCGCCGTTGAATCCCCCCATGTAGTAGTGGTATTTCCCTTTCTGATAGGGGGGAATATAGGCGAGGGATTTTTTGTTTCTTTCGTATGTAAAAAGCAAGACGGGATATTTGCGGACCGACTCCATGGGGTGGATGGCACCCAAAAGGAAATTATGTTCCGCACCGGGGATGAGTTCCGCCCCAGTTTCCGCAGTAAAAACCACGTTGGAGTTGAAAAAATAGAGGTAATCCATTTTTTCAAGTTGTTCCTTTATGGAAAGAAACATCTCAAAACGGAAGAGGGAATCCGCAGGGAATCCTTGACACTCCCGATGGATAACCGTAACATTACTTCCTTTGATTTCAGGGGAATCCGTGAACACAAAGTAATGCTTTTCATCACCGGGGAAAAGATACTGCTCTGCGGAACGGTAGAACTCCGCCCAGAAACAACTGTAATTACCAGTGGCAATATAAAGGATTCCGATTTTCATCAATGGCACTCCTTACGGTAAAGATAGCGCAGCAAACGCATTGTCAGCGTTCTTGAGATACATGTTGCCGTCAAAATAGCTCTTCCTTTGAGAGTACAGTTGCGCGAAAAGATCATGGCAAGTTTTTCCCGGAAAGAGGTTTCCTCCCACGCTTCGTCGAAGAGGGGGCGCAAGCGAGATTCCTTGTGCAGATTTCTTAAGGTTGCCAGAAAAAGAGTCAATTTGACATGTTTCTGAACATTAAAATATTTACAGGGATATTTTTCTTCCAGAATATCAAGTATGCCCCGAAGATTTAAAAAATGTTTTTCTGCAAAACTATGGGTGATCGAAGTGGAATTCTGCCAATAATGATAATAGGTGTCGGACACAAAAGCGATACTTTGACAGTTGTCAAGCATCTGGACATTTCTCAACAGATCCTCCCCCATCGAAATAGATGGAGGACAATATAGAGAATGAGCTAATGCGATTTCTTTTTTATACATTTTTGACCATAATGTATTCAAGTGTTGTCCTATATTTTTTTGAATATAGCCATAGACATTTTTATGGATATCAGGGGATGTTTTTACCGATGATTTTTCATGTTTGTCGTATTCGACAATATATGGGGCGCATATGACATCCGCATTGGTTTCAACTGCCTTTGCGTATAAAGACTCATAGAAATCTTTATCTACCCAATCGTCTGAATCGCAATGTATGATGTAATCCCCTGAAACATGCTGTAGCGCCGTATTACGCGCAGCGACTAATCCCTCATTTGTTTTATGGTGAATTATTTTAGTTTGAGCTTTGCGTTCCGGATATTCCGACAAAATATTTTCCAAGATTTCAATACTTTTGTCTTTAGTACAGTCATTTACAAAAATGAACTCGATTCCTTCATGCATGGTCTGTTCAAATAAATTCCTGGCACACCGCTCTATATATTTTTCAACACCGTAAATAGGAATGCAAACTGAAATTAATGGCATGGTTTCCCTTATATTTTTTTTGATTTATATGTTATAAAAAGGTAGATTACATCATAAAGAAATTTTTTAGAACTTGCAAATGAAGAAATCTCAGTTTAGGGTATGTGCCTTAGAAAAAAAATAGTTAATGGTTTTGATATACACATTGCAGCTACTGCAAGCCTGCATTTTATAGAGTTTTTTGTTGCAAAAACAATTCTAAGTTTTTCTTTGAAAGGTGTACTGGTCCAAACTTCATGAAAAAGTGGAATTAAGCCGCTGTTTTTATTTAAATTTCGTAAAGAAGCTATTAACATAGTCTGATTAATTTTTCTTAGAATGGTATAATATTGGCTCGAGTACAGTTGTTGGATAATGTCATAAACTCCTTTTAAGCTAAGAAAATGTTTGTCCGTGAAAGAGTGAGTGATAGAGGTTGAATGTTGCCGATAATGATAGAAACAATCAGTAATAAAAGTGATGCTACGACACAAATTCAGCATTTGTATGTTGCGCAAAAGATCTTCTCCTAAAAAAATATAATCAGGGACTTTTAATGTTTTATCAAAAACGATGTTTCTGCGATAAAGTTTTGTTGACAAACTGTTCAAATGGCATCCCGTATTTTTTTTAATGTAACCTTCAATATCTGAGGTTTCCTGAGGGATAACGAATACGGCAGGTAAGTTATTGTTATATTCTATAATCAGAGGGAGGGTTACCACATCTGCATCAGTTATCATAGCCTTATTCCAAGCTGTTTCATATAATTGGGGATCTACCCAATCATCCGGGTCGCAATGGATAACATAGTCTCCCGTACAGGCGGCGACACCGTGATTTCTGGCGGCACCGACGCCTTGATTGACTTCATGGCGGATGACTTTTACCTGATCTTTGCGCTGCGGGTATTCCTCAAGAACTTTTTGCATAATAGCAATGCTATTATCAGGTGAACAATCATCGATGAAAACATACTCCATAGAAGCAAGAGTTTGTCCAAACAACGATCTTGCACATCGCTCAATATATTTCTCAACTCCGTAAACGGGAATTACCACAGATACTTTGGGCATGGTCACTTCCTTAATTTTAAAGACCTGCTTTCTGCAGGAACTTTTCTCCGACTGTGCGGCACTGTTCAAAAATTTCGGCATTCCTGCGGAAATCTGACACCTCCGGGATCCGAATCTCATTGCAGGAACTGTCAATGAACCTTTCTTTGATATTGAAAAGCTCATCCAACATTTCAAAACGGGCATTGCCTCGTTCTGCATTACCGAAAACAAAAAAATCTTTTTGGAAGATTAGAGAGAAAACAGTTCCATGAAAAGAGTCCGTAATAACATATTCAGCAGAATCAATAGCTGCGAGCCAAAAATCAATCCCATCTTTTTCCGGATTAGGGCTTTTCAGATCATTGAGTGTATAACTGCCCCGCAGATGAAGTACTTCCAAATGATGTTCTTCGGCAAATTTGTTAATAACTTTGCTCTTTTGGGGAGTTTCATCAAGAATATAGGTTACGATTTTTCCTTTTGCACAGCCGGTGTTGCCTTGAAAAAGGCTCCGGTAATCTTCGGCACTCAGCAGCATGGTTGGATCAGGAACAATTTCCGCATCGACACCAAAATGTTCTTTACAAAGTGTTTTTCCGGCAGCTTCACGAACTGAAATTGCTGTGAAACGTTTCAAGAGTGCCGCGTATTGTGGGAAAGATTGGGGCGGAATGTCAGTTTGGGATATACCGAATGAAGCAGCGTAACTTATCTTGATTGCCTTACAGTCTGCCGGAAGAAAGTCAAGAAAATAAGCTGGCAACCACGGTGAATATGCTTTGCGCCACACCTGATCACTGCCTACAACATAGGCGTTAAAACTTCTGTAATGCTTCAACTGTCTTGCGCTGGAAACATGGTGTGTAAGTCTAATTTTTTGTTGGATAAATTCAAATATTTTCCTATAACAAATTTTTTTTTCTTCTTTTTTTAACCAGCAACGAGGTAAAGAGTTACGTTTTTTTTTCAGAAGTCGCAGAAGAAACTGTTTGACCGTTGAAAGAAATAACCATGTGTGTAATTTGAACGGGGCAAGAGTTACACCAGTATTTAAAGTGTACACCTCATGTCCCCGACGCTTCAGAATTTGCTGCAAAGCATAATTTTGCAGGATTCCACCGTAATTTTCGATCAAGGGTTGTGTCAATATTAAGACTTTCATTCTGTTGCCTTACTTGTTCAGAATTTTTTTGATTATTTCAACGCCCTTGCCCCCGATTATTTTTTTGATGGTATTTTTGACTGTGCTGCCGGGCGTCATTTCTATTGAAGAAAGTTTTTGTATCGCATCACTTTCATCCTGACTGTTGGTAAATACTTCAAAAACGATAGATTGCAATCCTTTTTGCGGGGCAAGAAAAACTGGTGCTTTTTCCAAAAATTCTTCTTTCGTCAATGCAGAAAGATACGTAAAGCCCAAGTCTTCGCTATAATGTCTGACTAAATCAGGCGACTTATTGCCATAATGCCCCGCTGCTGCCATATATTGATCTGCGCTTTCTCCAAATTTTGCAGCAGGATGGTTGTAGTTGCGAAACTCGGTGCCTCTGCCATTATTGACTAAAAGAATGCGCAGATTATTACCAATGTGGCGATTTCCCAAAGAATTTAAATCATAGAAAAAGGCTAAATCTCCGAATACACCGAAAAATAGTTTTTCCTGTGAAGCAAGAGAAGCTCCAATCATGGTAGATACCCCTCCGTCAATACCAAATCCCCCTGCGTTAGTATAGCCATGCACGCTTTCAGGAATCTCAAAACATGACCACGCTCGAACAGAATTCAATATTCCCAGATGCAAAACAGAGCCTTCAGGTAATCTACCGGCAATCTGTGCAGCAATCCATGGATTGGAAAAAGGTAATTCAGGAACGAGGGCAGAAATTGTCTTTTGATGCGTTATGCAGTCCTTATGGTAAGCTGTAACATTATCTTTATTTGAGATATTTACATAATACCTGAAGAATGCCAATTCTTCCATTTCAAAAACAGTGGTCAAGCCTTTGAATAAGTCGCAGATATTTCCATCTCTGCTTACTCTCCATACCGTTGAAGAATTGCCAATTCCCATGGTTGCATAATCTGCTGAGATCTCACCGATATGAATCAATAAATCTGGTTTGTATTTATGACTGCTTCCAGCAGCCTGAAGGCAGGCAAGAGAGAAGCGAAGCTTGTATTTTCCTTGATAATTACTGGTATGATCACAAAATACAGCTCCATTATACTTTTCACAAAATTTATCCACAAGATCTGTTAGTTTTGCAGTCCATTTTAGATGAGATCCCACAAAAATACCGATTCGATTCCATGCTATTTCTGGCAATTTATCACTGTCGCCGTATCTGCGTATTACCCGGACAGGGGGTAATTCCCGTACTGAAAAGTCCAGTGAATAAGTGGTTTCCAAATTGATGTGAACAGGACCTCCCCCATTATGGAAAAGTTCCAGTATTGCCCTGTTAGCTTTTATGCTGCACGCCCATTCATCCTCGGCACAGTGAATTGTCGGGAGCTGCACACTGAGTTTTGCAATGTCATTAGGTAAGATAGTTCTGTCAAGCACCTGTGGAATCATATTTCCGATTCTGCCGATATGCTGTGTACTTGTAATTGCAAGAATCGGTAGTTTTCTATAAAATGCTTCTGTCAAACCGGGCATGTAATTTCTGCTTGCTGTTGCTCCAGTACATGATAAAGCGACCGGCTCACCGGTTTCAGTTGCAATACCGCACGCTATGTAAGCCGCAGATCTTTCATCAACAGAAGAAAATATTTTAAAGAAAGGATCTTGTTGCAAACTGCCAACCAAGGTAACATTAGTTGCCCCGGGAGAAGCCACAACATAACGAACTCCATGCGCTTTCATTAAAGCAATGACGATTTGAACATTTCGTTCAGATGTATAATATTTTTCCATATAATCCTCCCGAATTAAAACTCATATTTCATATCATCAATTGTTGTTATCCCTGAACCACCGGTCATGAAAACAATGTCACCGACAATCATTTTGCCCATATCACTCACGAGAATAACAGACATATTGGCTATTTCCTCTGCTGTTGCAAAACGTCCTGCTGGAACTAAGTTATTTTCAATACCATCATATCCATCAGTAATAAGAAAGGGAGTTGCGGTCGGACCAGGCGCAATCCCATTGACGACGATACCATAAGGTATCAGTAATTTGGCTAAACCTTGGGTTAAACCTCGAATTCCCCATTTAGAAATAGTATACGGAGAAACAGCAGGTCTTAAACTTGAGGATGAGGCAATGTTTAATATATTTCCATGAATATTGTTGTTTTTCATATATTTAGCTGCTATTTGTGAAATGAAAAACGTCCCTTTCAGATTTGTGTCAATCACATCTGAAAAATCTTGATTGGATATCGTTGAAAAAGCTCCTCCTTTTGCAAATCCGGCGTTGTTAACCAAAATGTTAAGTTTTTTATCGTTTAGTAACTTAATAACTTGCTCAAATTTATTTGACAAAGAAGGAATATCGGAATTATCCATGTAGATTCCGTATATATTATCATTCTCAGGATTAAGCTTTTTCAGTTCTTTACACGCATTTTCCAGTTTTTCGGTATTTCTTCCAGTAATAACAACATGGGCGCCTGATCGTAAAAATGCGTTGGCTATTGCAAAACCAATACCACTGGAACCTCCGGTAATCAATGCTCCTCGATTTTTTAACAGATTTGATTGCAAAACGGGGATATAAATAGGAACGGTTTTTTTGAATGAACGGACTGTTTCCAAGCGTATTTTATTAATTAACCTAAATATTTTTCTCAACATTGTTAATTCCTTTTGGCGAAATATATATATAAATCTTATATGTTTTTGGGAGGAGAAAGTTTATTTTTTAACATTCTCAATACAAATTGTCTTTCATTGAAATCAATGCCGAAACTCCAAATACTCACAATTGTCAATATACCGCTAGCTGCAATTGTCGTCAATGACCACCACATGCCTGCGGGTAGATTGACTTTTACTATCAGACTCAGAATTAATGAAATAGCAGAACTCAATACGACTGGTTTTAATGTTAATTTGACAAAACATCTGATAGATAGACCAGTGAGTTTACGTACAATAAATAATCGCACAAAAAACATAATTATATTGGCTGTGATTGCTACAACTAATGTTGTATGTGCTCCGCCCCCAAATTTCAGCCAGAGCCAAGATATGGGAAAAATCAAAATTTGGATGGAGCCCAAAGTTAATTCATAGCACCGCATTTTTCCCGGGGCTCTTGCTGCTGTTGCTAATGGCAAACTGATGGCAAGAATAACCGATTCAATCAGAATCAATCGGGTAAACAATACCGCATCTGGAGGAGGCGATTTTAGCCAGAAATTTAAGACAAAGTTCATTTCCAGAAAAAAAGGCAGAGCAAATATCCATGTCAGAAAAAATGCAATTTTACAGCCACTATAGACTAGATGAAACATTTCTTCTTTGTTTTCTGATGACCAAGCTTTTATAATCGGAGGGTAAAGACCTGTGTTGAAGTTTGATGAAAATGTATTTATTGCTCCGGAAATATTTAATGCAATGGCACGTGCAGCAATAACAGCAGGATTGAAAAATTGGTTGAGCATAACAGTTATTGCCTGTGTCCGGATAACTGTGGATATGCAACCGAATAAAGTCCAACCTGTATAATCAAAAATTTCCCGTAATAATTTTTTGTTTATCTGGAAGTTTTTTAATGAAAATTCAGCATAACGTTTAATGCAGGCAGTACTATAAATTCCTGTTATAAAGAAAGATGAAAGCATTGATAAAAAACCAAACAACGGCAGTTTGTCAACTGTTCCATATGGTAAAATGATAACTGTTAATAAGGATGTTGTTGCCTCAAGCACTGAGATGCCAGCATATACATTTATATCTTCATGCGCAATGAGAGCAGCGATGCAAAGGCTTGCAATAAAAGAAGAAATAAAACGTAATACCACAAATTGGTAAAGTAATTGAGCTGCCTGAAAACGTTCGGCAGGAATATTTAATTTTGAGTGAATAAACCATAGTCCCAATGTTTCTAAAAAAATTATGGCAATAAAAATCATCCCTATATAAATAACAAAATTTGTTTTGCAAACTGAATTGAGAAAGTTAAGGTCTCTTTTTCCCAGTGCAAACGAAAAAAAACGCTGTGTTGCACTGCTCATTGTTGAATTTAGAAAACTTAGAAGAGTGACAAAACCTGCAATTACATTGAGTATACCGTAATCCTCAACTCCCAGTATGTTTAACACCGCACGAACAGTATATAATTGAACACACATGATGAAAATTTGCCGAAAATAGAGCATCAGCGTGTTTTTCAATATGCGCTTTTTGTCGATGTTGTTTTGCGCCAGAGTCATAGATCCTTTTCCCCGAAGATGAACTTTTTCAGTTCGACTTTGTTTTCGGCGCAGAACTTTTTCAGCTTTTCCACCTTTTCAGGAGGGAGCGTTTCACAGGCGATGACCAGGCGGGAGAATCGGGTCTTTTTATAGATCCTTTCGATCTCTGCCAACCCTCCGTGGACTCGGAACCCGTAGATGTTCAGGTTTCTCAGGGCGGGGTTGTCGTCCATGATCCCCACGATCTGGAGCCTCTCACCGCGCCTGCCGAAGTTGCTGTACATCCCCGACACGTAAAGACGGCAGGTCAAGCCGCCTCCGTAAATCAGGAGCTTCTCAAGCTCGCTGTTGCGCCCCTGGTTCCGCAGGAACAATCGCCGGTAGCCGAAACTTTCGTAGTAATGCACCAGAAATCGCTCCGCAAGGATCAGGCCCGATGCCATACCCCAGAAAATCAGATAATAACCGCTGGCACTCAACATGCCCTTGCTCCCGATCTTCATCACGTAATGCCAGATAAATCCGTTCAGCACATAGCCCGTTACGCCTGCCGTGATCAGCAATCCAACCAGCTTGTAGTACTGCAAGATCCCCGCCCGAAGCCAGAAGGTCCGGTAGATCCCCGAAAAACACAGCACCAGCACAAAGGGCGCAAGAAACAGCACATACCACCACCCCTGCCACGCAAAGGGCAACAGCTTGCTCCCGTAAAACCCATTGCTCATAAACAACGCTCCAAGCACCAGAAGCACGTCCAGCGCCGGATGCGCCGCCGCAAACAATACGCTCCTGTGGGGCACGTCCACACCCTTGACCACACTCGTCAGCGTGTCGTACAATTCAATGTTCGAATAACGGATCATGGCAAATATCGCCACCAGTACCACCACAAAGACCAACGTCGGGAAACTTGTCCGGCAGAACTCTCCCACCATCGCCAGCAACGAAAAGCCCAGAGATAACCCGTAGATGATCAATGCCGTCTTCCGGGGTTTTCCCGTCTCTTTCAATATCCGGTGGTGCAGATGGTCGTGGTCCCCGTCCATGATGTTGCTGTCTGGGGTCTTCGCCACGTATTTTCGCCAGCTCCGCCGCCACACCGCAAGGAATACGTCGAAAATCGGCACCCCCACCGCCGCCAACGGAACCAGCAGCGCCGTGAACGTGACCGCCTTGGTCGAGTACTGCATACTGATATATGCGAAAAATAAGCCCGTGAACATGCTCCCCGTGTCCCCCATGAAAATCCGGGCAGGGGCAAAATTGTAACGCAGAAATCCCAGACAGCTCATTCCGAAACACAACAGAATCAACACCATCGAGGCATTGTATCCCGAAATTCCCGACCACGCCGCAAGAAGAAAGGAGGAAATCGCCCCCAGACCCGCCGCCACGCCGTCCACGCCGTCGATCAGATTGAAGGCGTTGATGATGGTCACGCACCAGAGAACCGTGATCCCCAGTGAAAGGATCCAGGGCAGCTCGTATCCGAAAAGCAGCTGGATCCCGCAACCCTCAAAATAAAATATCACCGCCGCCAATATCTGAAACACCAGCTTCACTACGCCCCGCAGTTCAAAACGGTCGTCAATCACGCCCAATACAAGGATGATCACCGCAGGAATGGAAAAATTACGCAGCAAAAGCAGCAGTTCCTGAAACTTCGGATCACGGGTCCGGGCGAAAAGAACAAGCAGAAGTGCTGTCACCGCGAAAAATGAAAGCCAGATGGCAACGCCGCCCCCCCGGGGGACGATCTTTTCATGCTGATGCCGCCCGCGGGGGATGTCCACCATTTTAAGCTGCGGCAGCACCTTGATCGCACCACGGGTCAGCACCGCCGACAAAAGCAATCCCAACAGGGGGAATGATATATAAGGAACGATGATGTTTCCCAGAATTTCCATAAATTTTTTGCTCAGAATTTATTACCGCCGCCGCAGAAAGATTTTCCGGCAACGGTATGGATAACATATTTTTTCATACTATACCACAAAAACGGACTTTTTTCAAGTTTTTTTTCCTTTATATACAAAAAAAGTGCCGCCTCCTGAGAAGCGGCACATGAAACGCTCCGGAGCTTTTCAGCAGCCGGCGTTTTCGATTTTTGTGTCGTTGATGACAACATTGTTGAAACTCAGGGAGCCTGTGTCAACGGCGGCATCGATATTTTTTTCGGCTTTGTCGATGACAACATTGTCAAGACGGATATTTTCCAGCGGGAACTCCTGAGAGCCTTCCAGATAGAGTCCGTTCATGGCGTATCCGCAGCTGATGTTGAAAAGTTCAAAATCCTTGTAGCAGGTCTTTGCCTCGCCGAAACGGCTTCCGGGATATTCGCTCACAATGGAAATGGCGTGGTCATCGACCTTGTCGATCCGGATGTCCGCAACGTGGATCCGGTGGATCACGCCCCCCCGTCCGGGAGCGGATTTGAAACTGATCGCCTGGCGCATGATGTATTCCATGTGGATATCGTGAACATAAATGTCCTCGGCTCCGCCCGAAAGTTCGCTGCCGATGGCAAATCCGTGGAGACACTCGTGGAACACACAGTTGCGCACCACCACCCGGCGGCAGGGACGGTTCACACGCAGTCCGTCGGCATCACGCCCGGCTTTCAGCACCACCGCATCGTCGCCGTTGCGGAAGTGGCTGTTTTCGATAAGCACATCGTCGCAGGAGTCAACGTCAACGCCGTCGTTGCAGACATACATGCTGTCCATGTTGATATTGCGGATCGTGATGTGGGAGCTGTAAAGGGGATGGAGCATCCACATGGGGGCGTCGATACAGGTGAAGCCTTCAAAAAGCAGCCTTTCACTGCAGCGGAGCTGGATCAGCGCCGGGCGCAGAAACTCTCTGTCGCCGAAAATGCGTTCAGCAACAGGAACATTTTCCCCCTGAAGACGGCGGGCTTTCTGCTGGGACTCCTTCTGCTGGGCGGCGACATTCATCCACCACTCTCTGCCGCCGCAGATGATGCCGTTGCCTGTGATGGCGACATCGTGGAGTTCGTTGCCGTAGATCATGGGGGAGTAGTTGTAAAGATCGATGCCCTCCCAGCGGCTGGGGACAACGGGCAGATAGTGTTCGGGCTTGCGGGAGAACTTGATGAAAGCTCCGTCCTCAAAGTGAAGCTCAACACAGCTTGCCATGTGGATCGGCCCTTCGCTGCGGTAGCGGCCAGCAGGGATGATGACTCTGCCGCCGCCGGAAGCGGAACACTCCCGGATGGCGGCGTTGACGGCACTCCGGATATCTCCGAAAGGTTGGCAATCGACCCGGAACTCCCGTTCAGGGATCCGGGGCAGCTGGATCTTGTCAACAATAGCCTGGGCATCGGCTTTGATTTTGGAAGTATCGACTTTATTCATTTTCATTTTCCTTAATGTTATTTCCCAACGCTCATAAGGGCGCTGAAGTTGAAGCTTTTTCCTCCGGGACCCAGTTCAATGTATTTGAAGCAGGGTTCAAAGGTCCCGGCGGTCTGATTGCCGGCATCCCAGACGGCGACACCAGCGAGGGCGGATTCCGGTTTGACGGTCAGCACGGCCTTGCATCCGGGGGCGGCAAAGGTGAACTCTTTTGCATCCACGGTCTGGGTGGGCATGGAAATACTGAAAAGTTTCCGGACCGTGTTTTCATAGAATCTGTCTGTTCCGGTCGAGAAAAGGCGGCGGCACATATCCCGTTTGAATTCAACGGTTTTACCTTTGCTTGAAATGCGGGTGACGCCTTTGTCAAGAGCGGGGAATGCAGGCATGAAGTTGTAACGGATACCGAAAGAAACGGTCCGTTCCGCATCGTTGATGACGGAACTGTTGACGGCGATCTTTGTCAGATTCTCTGTGAAACGGAGCGTCTGACGGAGGATGAGTCCCGACACGGCGGGGTGGTCACGGTCGATAAGCCGTCTTTCGGTGACGACTTCGATGCCGCCTTTGATTTTTTTCTGGGAAAGAACGGTGAAGTTTCTCGCCAGCTGCAATGAGGGAGACCAGAGAGCAACGGCGCCCACACCGCTGACTCTGCCGCCGTGGATCACTTTTTTGCCGTTGACACTCCAGCTGCCCACGCAGCTTGCTCCGGCGAAAAATTCCGCACTGTTCTGACCGGCGGTGAAAAGGAGTTTTTTCTCTTTGTTGTCCGCCTTGCAGCTGATGCCGTCGTTGGAGATATCTTCAAGTTTGGATTCACGCAAACCGTTGACTTTCTCATATTTTTCATCGGCCTCTTTGGCTTTGAGCAGGGCAGGGCGTGCCTTGAGCTGCGCCTTTTTCATCTCTGAAGATGTGAAAACACTCAAGTTTTTGTCGGCGGCTTTTTCGGGGGCGATCTCATAGACGGCGCAGCGGAGCGCACCTGCATGGAGCGTGATGCCTCCGGCAAGTTCTCTGCCGGTGAAAGATCTGCCTTTGCTGTCGGTGAAACGGTGATTTCCCTTTCTGACCGTGTAGCGCACATCGGGGGAAAGTCCCCTGACTTTGAGGGTGAAGAAAACTTCTCCCTCCCACCAGAAGTTGAAGGCGGCAACAATAAGAGTCTTATTCAGCTCGTAGGCGTTGTGCTGGAGCATGTTCTGATAGACATAGGTCCCCAGAAGCGACTCCACGATGGCGGTGGGAGCGGCGTAGGGCTGTTGGGGGAGCAGTTCCACTTTGCTGTCGGCGGATTTGCCTTTGAAAACATATTTGTCATACTTTGCCGCAGTATCGGCGGCATCGGCAAAAGCCTTCCAATAACGTGCATCGTAGCCTTTGGGATAGGCGTAAACAGTCGCCCCCTCCCAGCGGTTGAAGAGGAATGAAAGCAGTTCGATGTTGATGGATTCAGGCTGTGTCACCCAGTCGTTCCCCTGCATCCCGTGGGGGAACGCAAGGAGTTTGGGTGCCTTTTTATAATCTCTGTTGACGGCGGCACGGACATCTTTTGCCTTGAGATAGGTACGCAAATTGAAGCCTTTGTTGGCGACATAAGGATTGTGGGAGTACCAGTAGGCATAGGGACCCCAGGGATCGATCCAGTCAAAGGTCCCGGCGTAGTCGATGGGGTGTGTTTCTTTGTCAAAACCGTTCTGGCGCCATGTGGAACTCATATTGTCCACCTGCACCCCGGGGATGAATCCCAGAGATTTGCCTTTGCCCCCTGTGGCGGCGGTGATGGCTTCGTTGAGGGTTTTCATAAGTTTCCCATGTTCCAGACTGCGGAACCGGGTCGCCTGCTTGTAATATTTGCGGTTCATGGCAAGTTCCTGAGGCCACTCTTTTTTCATCTGTTCCTCGGAAACACCCACAAATGCGGCAAATTTTTTGCGGCAGGTGTCGCAGAAACAGCCTCTCCCTGCGTAGTAATAAGGCTCCCAGTTCGCCCAGACACCGTCGGCGCCCTGAGTCTCTTTTTGGATATAGGGAATGGTGCTTTTGAGGAAAAAGGGGCGTTTTTCATAGACTGCTGCGGGGCAGGTGGAACGCTCCAGTTCTTTTTTGTTCTGGTCGCCGATAAAGCGGTATTTGTCAGCTTCAGGACGCCCTTCGGGGGGACCGACCCGGAATCCGTTGGCGATGTAATAAAGTTCGGGCGTGATGTATTTCACCCCGGCTTTGCGCCAGTGGGGGTAGGAGTCCTTGTGTCCGGAAATGATCCAGCGGACACCTGCGGCATCGTAAAGTTTGGCACATTCTGCCAGAATCTGAGGGGTACTGTAGTTCATGTAGATACCGCCTGAGTAAAATCCGGGCATGAAGATTTCAGGTTTTGCCGCTTTGAATGTGGGGATGACCGTGTAATTGATATCAATGATGTTGGAAACACGCTCTTTTCTGTCCTCCACCCATGCTTTGCCCTGAGTCAGTTTGCTCCCCGGGGCGGCCTGAGTGGAAAGGAGCATACCCATACGCAGATAGCCGTCAAAGAACTCCATGACCGCAGGACGGTTGCGCCACGGGGTGAGGTCGATACGGTACTCCATACCGGAAGATGTTTCTTTTTTGCCCAGAATTTTCAATCCGGCAGCATCGTGGAGCGTGATCTCCCGGGGCAGAAGCATGACCAGACAGGGATTTTTCAGTTTGAGTTCAGCGGGGGCGCAGTTTCTTTTCCAGACACAGGTGAGGGTGCCGGGGAGCTTCTGCGCCAGAGCAAAAGTGTGGTCCAGTCTGCCCATGGGCGAAAGGAGCAAAGTGATCTTTTCGGAGACCTTTGCGGCACTTTTGGCTGTGACCGCCAGATTGCGGATGCTCAGAAAACCAGTGCCGTCGATACGGGGGACCAGTTCAAAAGATTTTACCCCCGCAGGCAGCATCAGGGCGTTTTTGTAGTTCTGATAATCCTCTGAAAGGGCAATGCGGAACACCTTGAAAAAGGGCTGTTTGCCTTTCCACCACTGACCTGCAATTTCAGTGAAGCCGCTGACCAGCAGATAGGCGGCTCCGGCACTGGTGAGTTTCCCTTTGTACTGGAAACTGACCTCATAAAGTCCCCCTTTGTCATGGGGCAGATTGACAGGTTTGCGCCATCCTCCCGAAGTGGAGCCCAGAAGTTTGGGGGAAAGGAAACTTTTCAGCTCTTCGGGTTTGACAACGGTAAAGACACCTTCTTTTTTTTCCCATCTGACCGTCTGGCGTGTTTTGGCACGGCGGGGATCTTTGTCGGGAATGGCGTTGGAGTGAATATAACAGTAGGTGGGCTGCCAGCGCAGAGGATCTTTGGGATCATCTGCAAGTTTTCCGTCAGGAT